>CATJCP010000330.1 GCA_949737515.1 uncultured Oscillospiraceae bacterium
AATGAGGCTTTCAAAGAGTGCCGGAGAGCAAATGAAATGGAGCAAAAACGGCTATAAACAAGCGGAAAATATGTAAAAAATATTGCCATGGCAGTTGGTGAGGATGAGGCCGGCAGTTCGAATCTGCCCAGCAGCTCCAGAAAACTCCCGAAATCGCAGGATTTCGGGAGTTTTTGTTGCAGTTTTGCATGAATTTATGTGGGTCAGAATGTGGGTCAACCGGACTGACCCACACCGTGACCCACATGCCGAAATGCCCGAAGAGGGACAGGGAGTGCCAGACAGGAAGCTTTGCATTCCTGCCTGGCATTTTTGCGCTCTCTGAGGTGGTTTCATAAGACCTTTGCCATAAAATTCCCCATAGTCTCCGCCGCCCTGTCCATCATCTCCGGCATGGAGGGGGATAACCGGACGAGGATACGGGCCTTGACCTCTGCGGGTGTGTTTGGGTTCTCCCAAATGTGCGTATTTCTGCTTATCGAAAAATTCCTCCTGTTTCACATGCTGGCTGCATCCGTTGAACACCTGTATTCGGTGAAACATCCAGAAAACGGACACGATAAATGTGCGTTTTCAACAAATTTTTTTACTCAAGCCGCTTCTGTGTTGACAAATAACACAACTTGTATTATTGTATAACCATACTTGTTGAACAAGTTAGTTTAAATGTATTATTTGCGGGGGAGGACCATGACAATGAGAACCAGAAAAAGACATCTGACCATACTGCTGGCGGCGGCATATATGACCGCCATGCTGGCAGGGTGCGGCGCCTCAGGGGGCAGAAACACAGACACAGGCACAGCTCACATCGGGATTATTTTCACGCAGGCGGGACTGGGCGGCAATTCCTTTAACGATTTGGCCCTGGAGGGGGTACGGCGGGCAGAAGCAGAGCTGGGGATTACTTACGACCAGGTAGAGCCCAAATCGGTGGCGGATGAAGAGATTATCCAGGACGAGATGGCGTCTTCCGGGGAATACGACTTAATCATCTGCGTGGGGGATGAACAGGTAGACGCGCTGAACAATGTGGCCTCTGTATATACCAATCAGCGGTTCGCCCTTCTGGACGCTGCCTCACAGCTTGACAATGTGGCCTCCTATTCCTGCAAGGCCCAGGAGGGCTGCTTTATGGTGGGAGCCCTGGCCGTGCTGGCAAAGCAGGAGCAAATCGACAGCAGACTTTCTCCAGGTGGTACGGTGGGATTTATCGGCGGCGTGAACAACCCCCTGATCAATCAGTTTGCCGCCGGCTTCAAGGCGGGGGCGGCCTGTGTGGATCCCGATATTACCGTGCTGACCGACTATGTGGGGGGATTCAACGACCCCACGACCGCCCGCACCATTGCCAACACCTTCTATGAAAAGGGCGCGGATGTCATTTTCCATGCCTCCGGCGCCTCTGGCATGGGGTTGTTTCAGGCGGCTGAGGAAAAGGGATTTGTCAGCATCGGGGTGAATCTGAATCAAAATACCATTGCACCGGACTATATCATGGCCAGTATGCTCAAGCGCCTGGATAACTGTGCCTACCATGCCATTGCCAGCGTGGTAGAGGGCGCTTACACCGGGGAAAATCAGCTTCTGGGTCTCAGCGACGGCGGCGTGGATTTTACTGTGGAGGGCAGCAATGTTCAGGTTCCGGACGCCGTGCTCCAAAAGCTGGAGGAAATCAGGATGCGCGTCATCGAGGGTGAGATTGAAGTTCCAGGCGAGCTGTAAAATACCATATTTTAAGACGGAAGGAAGATCATTATGGACGCAATCAGGATGCAGGGAATTGTGAAGTGCTTTGGCCCTGTGCGTGCGAACGACGGCATTGATTTTACTGTGGAAAAGCAGGAAATCCACTGCCTTCTGGGGGAGAACGGCACCGGAAAAAGCACCTTGATGAATATTTTGTTTGGACTGTACCACCCGGACGAGGGAGAAATCTACATCCACGAAAAGAAGGCCGCAATTTCCAATCCCAACGACGCCTACGCCCTTGGAATCGGTATGGTACATCAGCACTTTATGCTGGTGAACCAATTGACGGTTCTTGAAAATATTATCATCGGCAAAGAACAGGGCGGGCTGATTCTCGACCGGAAGGCCAGCGAGGAAAAGGTGTCCCAGCTGATTGAGCGCTTTGGCTTCCAAATTGATTTGCACGAAAAGGTTGTGAACCTCTCGGTAGGTATGCGGCAGCGGGTGGAGATTTTGAAAACCCTGTATCGAGGCGCTGACATCATTATTCTGGACGAACCCACCGCCGTGCTGACCCCCCAGGAGGTGGAGGAGCTGTTTAAAATCCTGCGCCAGCTGAAAGAGGACGGCAAAACCATTGTGTTCATCACCCACAAGCTGAACGAGACCATGTCCCTCTCCGACCGGATTACGGTAATCCGGAAGGGAAAAGTGGTCTTCCGGTGCAATACCGCCGACACCAACGAAAAGGAGCTGGCTACGCAGATGGTGGGCCGCTCGGTGGAGACGGTGGTCTCCCAGAAGAGCGGCACGGTGGGAGCGCCCGTCCTTGAGATTCAGAACATCCGTCTTCAGGACAAGGCGCGGGAGACCGTAAGCCTCACCGTCCGCGCGGGGGAAATTCTCGGGATTGCCGGTGTGGACGGCAACGGCCAGCAGGAGCTGGAAGGAATGATCTCAGGCAGCCAGCGGGTGCGGGAGGGCACAATCCTCATCTGCGGAACGCCCGTGGAGAAGCTGCCCGTGAGAGAGCGCAAAAAGCTGGGGCTGGGCTATATCCCTTCCGACCGCCACCGCAACGCCATGGTGCCCTCTTTTTCCATCGCGGAGAACTTTCTGCTGGGTTATCAGGAGGAACCGGAATACTGCAAAAAGGGATTTATCCGGTTTGAGGCCCTGAAAAAGGACGCCCGGAAGCAATTGGAGCTGTTTGAGACCAAATGCGCCGGCCTGGACCAGCAGATTGGCCAGCTCTCCGGCGGCAACCAGCAGAAAGTGATTTTTGGACGGGAGACCAGCCACGACCCCGTGTTTATGCTGGTGGCGCAGCCTGTCAGAGGACTGGATATCGGCGCCATTGAGAAGGTGCATAAAACGCTGCTGGAGCTGAAGGCACAGGGAAAAGCCATCCTTCTCATCTCCGCGGAGCTGTCTGAGGTGATGAACCTCAGCGACCGGATCGCGGTGCTTTACGAGGGAGAGGTCAGCGCGGAGTTTGAAAACGGCACGTACACAAAAGAAGAAATCGGTTTGTTTATGACTGGAAAACGAGCGGGAGGTATGGGGAAATGAAGAACAGGAAAAATCTGGAGGAACTGGGCAAATCCCTGGCCGCCATCGGGATTGCGCTTTTGATTGGCGCGTTGTTCATCGTGATTTCCGGAGAGTCCCCCATAGAGGCATATGGCGCGCTGCTGAAAGGCGCGCTGGGCAGCCCCAAGTCCATTGCCAATACCATCAGCAAAAGCATTCCCCTTGCGTTCACGGGCCTGGCCGTTGCGCTGGGTTCCCGGTGCGGTATGCTGAATATCGGAGCGGAAGGCCAGCTTCATGCGGGCGCTATGGCGGCGGTGCTGACGGCCCTGGCGCTACCCTCCCTGCCCGCTGTGGTTTTGATGCCGGTGAGCATTGCGGCCGGGATTCTGGCGGGTATGCTGGTCGGCAGTATCCCCGGCCTGTTCAAGGCGAAGCTGAACACCAGCGAGGTCATTGTGGCCATTATGCTTAACTATATCTGCACGCTGTTCACCTCCTGGCTGGTCAACGGCCCCGCCAAGGCCCAGGGCTCCACCGCTCAGACCGGTGTCATTCCGGAGAGCGTCTGGCTGGGGCGTCTGATTCCCCAGACCCAGCTAACCACGTCCCTGTTTCTTCTTCTGATTGTGGCGGCGGTGATGTACATATTCCTCTGGAAAACGTCTCTTGGCTATCAGCTTCGGGCTGTTGGCGCCAACCCCTCCGCCGCCGGGACAGCCGGTATCAGGGTGCAGCGGTTCCTGGTCCTGTCCATGGTGCTGAGCGGCGGTCTGGCCGCCATGGCCGGCATCACCGAGGTGTTTGGAAAATATCACCGTTTTATTGAAGGCTTCTCCCCCTCCTTCGGCTTTACGGGGATCGCCGTGGCCATTCTGG
>CATJCP010000331.1 GCA_949737515.1 uncultured Oscillospiraceae bacterium
CACATTCCAGGATATGCACCGTTCCCATAACATTGGTGGAATAGGTTCCCACCGGGTCCCGGTAACTCTCCCGGACAATGGGCTGTGCCGCCAGATGGAGCACGATTTCCGGCTTTGCGGCGTCAAAGGCACGCCAGAGGGAAGCCAAATCCCGAATATCTCCCAGTACAGAGTGTATCTGCTGCTCCAACCCGGTGAGATGGAAAAGACTCAGTTCAGCAGGCGGCAGAGCATAGCCACTCACTTCCGCCCCGGCCAAGAGCAGCATTTTGCAAAGCCAGCTCCCCTTAAAGCCCGTGTGTCCCGTCACAAAAACCCGTTTTCCCTGATAGAAATCCAGCATTCTTATTTCTCCCATACCCGCCATGGCGCGTTGTTGTTCTTCCAGCGCTCCTCCAGCCATATCTTGTCCCTCTGGGTATCCATGCACTGCCAAAACCCGTTATACTTATACGCCCCCATCAGTCCGTCCGCGCTCAGCCGTTCCATAGGGGCCCGTTCAAAGATGCAGGAAGCATCGGTGTCCAGATAGCCGAACACCTCCGGTTCCGCCACCATGAATCCGGCGTTGATCCACCCGCCGTCCTCCTTGGCCTTTTCCGCAAAGCCCCGGACCCTTCCGCTCTCCTCGGCAATGTCCATCACCCCGAACCGTCCCCCTGGCTGAATAGCGGTAACGGTCAGCTTATTCCCCGACTGCCTGTGATACTCCACCAGCTTGTCAATGGGGAGATCGGACACTCCGTCGCCGTAGGTAATCATAAAGGGTTCGTTGCCTATGTAGGGTTGGATTCTGGCGATGCGTCCCCCTGTCTGGGTTTCCAGGCCGGTGTCTACCAACGTCACCCGCCAGGGTTCGGCCACGTTTTGATGTATCTCCACATGGTTGTTCTGCCGAAAGTCAAAGGTGACATCCGACATATACAGAAAGTAATTGGAGAAGAATTCCTTTATCATGCTGCCCTTGTATCCCAGGCAGATGATAAAATCGTTAAAGCCGTAGTGAGAATATATCTTCATGATATGCCACAGGATGGGGTATCCGCCTATCTCAATCATGGGCTTGGGGCGAACAATGCTTTCTTCACTGATGCGCGTTCCAAATCCCCCCGCGAGAATCACTACTTTCATATGGTCCTCCTGATCTTTATATTTCCGGGAACGGGGTCTGCTGCAGGATTGCCGCCTTCAGGGATGGGATATCCGCATCGTCTGGGGCGATCAGCTCATATTTCTCAAGGACCGACTTGGCGTTTTCGGCCTGTCCGCCGAGAATCATTCCCTCAATCATTCCCTTGATCTTCTGGGCAAGCTGTTCCCGTTCCTTCCGGCGCTGGAATTCCTCGTTGTTTTCCTCAAACTCTTTGAGCAGCAGCTTTACTGCGTCGGCCATCTCCGGACAGCTCCTGGCAGCTTCCCTTAGATACCGAATATAATCCCGGTCGTTCCCGGCCTTCTCCGCGTCCAGGGCCAGCCCTGCCCAATATCCAAACCGGTGGGGTGAAGGCAGCACCGCCAATTTCTCCGGGCAAAGCAAATTGACGCGGTATAGGTTGTTCACATACCAGGAAAAATCCTCCATCAGCTTCCGCAGCAACGGAAGTTTAACGTCCTCGTCGGCCTTGCCAAAGGCCCGGCTGTCCATTTCCACCATCCAGGCACGCCACAGCAGGTCATTTTGTTCCTCTTCCGTAGGACGGTAGGAAGAAACAATCTCCACTGCATCCGGAACTTTTTCCACAATTCTCAGGGCAGATTGTTTAAAATTATCCCGTCCAATCTGGTAAAGCAAAGGCAGAAGCTCCCAACCGTACCGCATCCCCTGGATAAGCAGGATCGGGCCATAATCCTCTGCCAAGTCCCGGTTTTCCCCCAACTCTCGCAGAACCTGGCCACTGAATCCCTCCGCCGGTGATTCCGATGCGGCCAAAACAATCCGGGCCATGGGGGTTTCCTTTCCTTGGGCAAGACCTATCAAAGCCTCCCAATTTTCAGTGCCGGAAAGTTCCAAGCAGGTGTTGGCAAGGAAAGCTTTCATGGAACGCCTCTGGGTTTCCACGGCCTCCTTGTTGTCACTCCAGGTGTCTAGGTCAAACAGGGAGGCGTAATCGCTTGTTTTGTCAACGGAATCCCGGATTATTGTCTGCATCAGCGGCAGTAAATTTGGGGCAATGCAGTTAAAGCTGATAAGCTTTATTGTTTCCAGAACTTTTTCATAATCTTCTTCTTGGAAATAGCAGTGGGTCATCTGGCACAAAATGATCTGACGATCCTGAAACGATGTGTGTTCTGCCACTCCGCACATATCGTCCTGTTTTTGGAGAGAGTTATCCTCATATCTGTCAACCAAGTCCAGATATTTTTCATACTCCTTCAGCGCCTTTCCGGTCTCTCCCTTTTGGTAGAACACGTTTCCCAGAAAGAAGCGTATCTCTATATCGCCTACATGTTCCCGGGTGGTCATGCCAAAATATTCCTCTGCTGCTTCCTCTAAGTCCTCAAATCTATGCCGTTCATATAAGTGGCGGATTATTTTCCAATAAATGTTGCTGAAATAATAATGTTGTGTATCTTGTTTACACAGCTCTCGGGCATGTTTTAAAAGCTCCTCCCGCTTATCGGGAGAGCAGGAAACTACATAGTGATCAATCAAGCGGAGACTGTCCGGATTCTTTTCCAACTCTTGTTCCAAAAGAACATTATTCCGCTTCTGCTTTTTTTCCTGATCCTCTGGAGTTTCATAAATATAACCATAGTGATCCAATACGGAGAACAGCTCCATGGTCGGAACCACACGGTTCGGCGTTTCGTGAATAGCACCATGGTATTTATTTCCGATTCCGAGGCGGAACATCCTGACAACATTTGCGTCGGAAAAGGCTGTCAATTCTTTATTTGTGTAACTGTGACAGGTGATTGTAGCTGTATAATAATTCTTGTATTTCCTCTCATCGCTGAGAAAATCGATCAGTTCCGACGCATCTCTCAATTGCTCGTCCGCATCCACCTGAAAAAACCACTGGCCCCTGGCTTTTTCTACGCCAAAGTTTCGCGCTGCAGCAAAGTCGTTGATCCACTCAAAATCATAAATCCGGTCTGTATACTGTTGGGCAATCTCAATGGTCCTATCAGTGGAGCCAGTATCCACAATAATCAGTTCGGAGGGAACCGATTCCATCAGAGGCTTCAGCGATTTTAGACAGTCTCCCAAATACTTTTCTTCATTTTTTACAATCATCCCAATAGATAGAATGATCTTATCGTCCTTTACCCTTGCTTTCATGGGCTTTCCTCCATAAGAAGCAGTGCGGTCTGGTATCCGGGCCGCACTGCTTGATTGTATTTAGACTGTGTCAGGGTTGACAGTTTCGCTGGAACCCGGCTGTGTTTGGGTTTCTGTGGAATTGAGAACATTTGATTCTGCCGGGTCAGGTGGGGAAGTTTCCTTGTCCAGCGGCTCGGATTCTGTTGGTTCCGTAGGTTCTTCCGGTCCATCCGGTGTTTCGGCTGGATCCGAAGGTTCCGTAGGTTCTTTTGGTTCATCCGGCGTTTCAGCTGGATCCGAAGGTTCCGTAGGTTCTTTTGGTTCATCCGGTGTTTCGGCTGGATCCGAAGGTTCTGTAGGTTCTTTTGGTTCATCCGGCGTTTCGGCTGGGTC
>CATJCP010000332.1 GCA_949737515.1 uncultured Oscillospiraceae bacterium
ATTGTCAAAGGCTCCTGCGTCCAAAGAATCCCCGCGGGAAATACTGAAGCCAAAATAGTTGGAATATACGAATTTTTCATACTTGGCGGCACAGTTCCCATGTTCCATTGCGTGTTGTCCTGCCGGGTATGCCGTCACATGATCCCTGCTGCCCTGATTCTCATGGCAGATGAGCATCCTTGGCTTCTCCTGTACCATCTGTGCCGGATGGGAAATTGCGGTTTCCTCACCCTGCCAGAATGGGTGTCCTTCCGGCAGCGCTAAAAACAGAAATGCCTTAAAAGCCCAATAGGGTGAACCGGGGGCGTTGTATTTCTCACTCATCAGCAGATTGGGGTATTGGTAGCCGATGGTCAATATTCCATCCGGCGAGGTAACAGGGTGCTGCATCCAATGCCGCAGATTTTGGAACGCTATATGCCGTACCGCTCCCCAGGACATGCCGTCAGGCTTTACACCCGCCAGTGCCATTGCCGGGAAAAACGCGCTGTGGGCAAAGCGGTAGGTCAGGCTGCGCCCAAAGGGGATTTCCGCCCCATCGTCGGCGAACCAGTGGACAAAATCCTCCGCAAACCGGATGCTGCGGGATTTCAGCGTTTCCCGGTATCCATCCTGATCCAGCGGCGAGAGCGCCGCCCAGATAAGGGAATAAAAGTGCATCGCAAAGGGGATATAGTAGTCCAACTGCCCGTTATTGCCGTCAAAGTACCAGCCGTCCCCGGTATAGCAATGTTCAATGACCTCAAAATCCTCTTTCAGCCGTTCATGGCTGACCGGAAGCTCCAGCCGGGCAAAAACCATATTGGTGAGGATGCGGAAAAAGCGCCAGTTGTTGGGATGGATTTTATGGGAATTCATTTGCTCCAGCCAATGAAAGACATTTTCCCTTTGGCGGTTCGTCAGCGGTTCCCATAACGTTTCGGGAGCCAGTGCCAGCGCTACATCCAATGCTGCGGTTTCCACCATCTTTTGATCATAGTCGTAGATATCTCCCCAGTAGCCGGGGGATTCAGGGTCTGTTCCATGAATCAGCCCGGTGCGGTAAAACGCGGCCCAATCCGCAATTTCAGCCTGCATAGCTTTGGGCAGGGAGGAGTTATCACCGCCGAACAGCGGCCCCAGCCCCCATAATACACGCGCCCATCCCTCAACCCTTGCGCTTCTTTCGCCGTAATGGGCGGACGTGCTGCCGATATGCAGCGTTGTCCCGTCGGCGGAATAGTGGGAACGGAGCGGGCGGACCAGGTCTAACAGGAGCTGGACTGCATCCTGCCGGGTTCTGAGGGGATTCTGCGCCAAAAGTGGATTGAATATTTCCATAATAAAACCTCCAAAAAGTATAGAAAAAGCGGGGCGGCACACCGCGGGAGCCGCCCCGCTCAAACGGGAAGGAACCAAATTACCAGAAACGCTTCCAATCCTTTTGCAGACGGATCAAAGCCTCATAGAAGAAGTAATCCCCCCAGATAGTACAGGTGGGGCCATGTACCCGGTGGTAAACGCCGTCCGTCAAAACGCCGGACCTATCAGGGTCGTGGAGGAAATAATGGTCATACAAACCGCGTACAACGGCGCGGGCTGCAGCTCGGAACCGTTCCCCCTCTTCCCCATCGGTCTGATCCGCCAATTCCAGCATCCCGCAGGCGAAAATTGCCCCTGCCGAGGTATCCCGCAGGTCGGGAACCCTGTCATTAAAGGAGAAATCCCAATAGGGTACATTGTCGGCGGGCAAATTCTGGATGAAAACCGCCGCCGCCTTTTTACTTACCTCTAAAAACCGAGGTTCCTTTGTGTACCAGTAAGCAAGGGCAAAGCCGGTGACAACCCACGCTTGGCCCCGCGCCCAGGTGGAATCATCATGAAATCCTTGATGGGTGCGGCCCTCAACGGCCTTTCCGGTGACAGGGTCCATCAGATAGGTGTGGAATGAGGTGAAATCGTCCCGCACCAGGTAATCCGCGCAGGTATGGGCATGGGCCGCGGCGATTTCCGTATATCGTTTGTCCCCGGTTGTCTCCCCCGCCCAAAAAAGCAGCGGCAGGTTGAGCATGGTGTCTACAATGATTTTAACATAGGGGGTGCCCACATTGAATTCACCCCATGCCTGGATATAGCGTCCCTTTTCGTTATAGCGTTCGGCCAGCATACCGGCGGCCTTCAGCGCCATTTCCCTGGCGCGGCCGTTCCCTGTCAGCTTATAGAGGGCGACGCCGGTCAAGGTATACAGGAACCCTAAATCATGGGAAATATGGATGCGTTTGTTCAAACGGTTTTCAAAGCTGTCCAGATAGAAGCCGGTATATTTGAGAAAATTTTCATCTCCGGTGCGGTCATAGGCAAGGAGCATCATACCGGGGAAAAAGGCGCTGGTCCACAGGATGTTTTCCTCTGGGACGTACCGCAGCCCTTCTTCGGGGATGGTGCTGACATGGGGGAAACGTTCTGTATAGGCTGCCGTGGCACGGCGCAGCTTTTCCTCAATTTCCTGGCTGATCAGTCCATAGAGGGGGGCATCATGGGCAGCGCGGAATGGCTCGGACATGGTGAATACCTCCAATCGTGTTACTGTTATTCCTTCACCGCGCC
>CATJCP010000333.1 GCA_949737515.1 uncultured Oscillospiraceae bacterium
TAGTCGTATAGACTGCCGCTTTTTGAAACAGAAACACTTTATACCGCTCATAAAGGCCGCCTATGTAAGAAGTTTCATCGCAAGACTGGCAGCGTGGAGCGTTTTCGCTGTCAAAAAATTTTCTACCAAATAAAACGAACACGGTCACCATCTCCTTTTATATATAAACCCAGAAGCCGGGAAAACGCAACAGGTTTTTCATGAATTTTTTTAAAAGTATGCTATTTGCACGATGTTTGCTGTGCAATAAGAAAATATCATGCAAATGCAGATTTTTCAAGCTTGAAAAGGCCTGAGCCTGTATAATAGGGCAAAAACGATTGGATGTGGCAGCTATGCCGGTATTCGGTGAAATTCTAGCGGAGTTGCGGCAGGACAAAGGGATGTCGCAAAAAGATTTGGCCGATAAGCTTCATGTAGCTAAAAGCAGTATTTCCAATTATGAAACCGGGCAAAGGAGGGCACACACAGAGCTGATCTATAACGCCGCCAAAGTATTTCATGTATCTACCGACTATTTGCTTGGGCTGTCTGATTATCGTGAACCATTTTCGATTACAAGGAAAAAATACTCAAATGAGAAAACAGTGGGTGACGTGCTGGAGCAAATGCTTTCCTTAGACAGTGAGCGTCGACATCTGCTCTGTATGTTACTGGATGATCTGCAGTTGGGAGCAATAGGAACCAAGGAATCAGAAAGCAATTCTAAATGAGCAAATTTTAGGTTTTGCACAAAACTCGGCAGAAACATTGTGGCTGAATGCTTCACTGGATTCTGCATACTGTATCTAGCGCAGAAAAAATTTGTGCATTTTTTGGCTACTCATTTAGAGAAAACAAATAACTGAGGAGGGCTGGGAATGTTCCCTTTGATCTTTTTCACAATAAAAAGCACCGAAGATCGAACTTTTATGGAACAGTTTTACATAAATTATCACAAGTTGTTGTATTCGCAAATTCGTAAATTAACGAAGGATGACAATGAGGTTGAGGAGATTATGCAGGATGTATGGGTTGGCCTGATCGAAAAGGTGACCCTGCTCCAAGCTTTGCCGAGAGACAGGCTTATTAACTATTCCGTCTCCGTTGTCAGATATACTGCCTATGCATATTTTCGGGAGAAGAAACAGCTTGAACTGATTCCGTTCGAGGATTATGAAATGGCTTGGTATAGCCAGCAGGTGACAAACGGCAGACTGGACGAAATAGTTATTCAAAAAATTGAAGGGGAAAAGCTCTATTCTGTTTGGACACAGCTAAAAGCGCGGGAACAGGCCCTGCTCAGCATGAAATACATATTAGATTACGACAATAATGAAATCGCAAAAGTATTGGATGTAAAGCCACAAAGTGTGCGAATGCTGCTGACCCGTGCAAAAAAGAACCTTGCTATTGGCCTATCAGCAGCAGCGAACAATTAAATTATTTTTGTTTGGATCAAAAGCCTGCAGCGTGGTATGCTGCGGGCTGCTCTATTTCTACTAAATCCTAAATGAGCAAATACAAAAATTGCACAAATTTTTCCTGCGTTAGATGCAGTATATAGTATCCAGTTAAGCATTCAGTCACAATATATCTGCCGAGTTTTGTGCAAAACACAAGACTCGCTCATTTAGCGCACAAAATAATTTTTCGCCGTGTTTACATTTCGACTTTTGGGGCTCCTTTATATTATGAACGCGTTCAAACCGAAACAGAAAGGAGCCATACATTATGGCATACCAACTCAACAAGACATATCTACTGTTTTCCAACAGCGGTTCTGGCAGATGCCTCACCGTGTCCGGCGGCACAGCGGCTAACAACCGGAATGTGTGCATCCTGGACAAAAACGACAGTGCTGCGCAGAACTGGATGGTCAAGGCATTCGGCTCAAATCTGAAGCTCGTTACCGGCCTTAACCAGAATTATGCGCTGAACTACTACCGGAGCGCAGGGCAAGGCAAGCCGGGGAACTGCGACATCTATCCTCAGTCCGGGAACGATGCGGACTCCTGCATCGTCTTGGAGCCTGTTTCCACCGACGTCTACCGGATCAAGCTGAAGAACTACAATCTTTATCTTACGGCAAAGGGCACCAGTGACAACGCCGACGTTCGCTGGGAGGCGCAGATTCCTCTGGGTTCCAACTATACCGATCTGGCTCCCCAGG
Source organism: uncultured Oscillospiraceae bacterium (assembly GCA_949737515.1). Classification (GTDB taxonomy): domain Bacteria; phylum Bacillota; class Clostridia; order Oscillospirales; family Ruminococcaceae; genus UBA1405. Next base: position 2,153 of record CATJCP010000333.1, read on the forward strand.
AGTGGAGATTCCTTGAGCTCGGAAAGAAGGGAATCCGGGCACCCTTCATTTACGCGGGGCATTGGAGCAACGGAAAGATGTACTACTATACCGATGAGCAGCTCTCGGGGTTGGACAATGCTACGGAGTTCGTCATTTGCTCGGGGGTTTTCCAAGGCTATTTCACCAACAAGGGAGAACCGGCATCCGCCAGAGATACGACATACATCCAGCAATATGTGCAGGCGGCTACCCAGATGACCAGACGCTTGTATAATATGTATGGCAAGCAGGTGTGGATTGGCACTCCGCTGGTGGGCAAGAATGTCCCCTACGAGAAAACCGCATTTGAAGAAGTTGGCAAGCGAATGACATACTTCATCGACAACCTCATCGCGGAGTTTAGCACATACGCGATGGATTTTGGCACTCTTGTAAAGGGCATCTATATGAGTGACGAGGAGGTCCTTGGCACGTTCAACACAGGCACTTCAGTCGACAAAAACTGGCAGATCAGTATGTTCCAGACCGTGTCCAATTATGCCGCAAGCAAGGGAAAGAAAATGCTGTGGTCCCCCTATTGGGGCACTGAGAACCTGACGGAAGCCGCGTGTGTTATCCATCGAACCAACATCTTCGATTACGCAGTGATTCAGCCGCACTATTACTTCAGCCCTGATTACAGTGCGCACCTCAACTGCGAAGCCCTGCGCACCGGGATCGCGATCCAGCGGGTGGTCTACCAGACCAGGCAACCCATCCTCCATGAGAGTGCCATTACCTGCACCAAAACGGTTATCGGCTGCCAGATGGAGATTGACTGGAGGTATAATGCGTATTCAGACTTCAAAGCGCGGTATAATACCTATGGGGAAGTGTTCGACCAGTCATATGGGGCATATTCCAAACAAACTGCAAACTTTGGGTTTTATTTCGGCTGTCCACCTATCGAGGGCATGGAAAATCCGAATGGTGAAGCTGCCAAAGGCTACCCAGTAGTCAGAGATGTAGTAAATCGTTTCTTCCAATAAGGTTTACTACCCAGTCTGCCGCCATTCCTGATTTTCCGGTCAAAATGCACGAAACCAAGCCCCAAGAAAGAAGCCCCCGCTGGTTCAGCGGGGGCTTCTCCATGTTATGACAGACTGCCAGGTTACGTCAAATCGGGCTGTATCCTCTGTTCCGTCCGCACACACCGGGCTAACATAGCGGCGGCCTCGCAGCGCTTCACCTGGGCATTCGGGTCGAAGCGGCCCTCACCCTTGCCCTCCATGACCCCGGCCCTGGCCAGGAGCATAATCGCATCATAGGCGGAATGGGTTTCGTCGACATCCACAAAGTGGACATCCTCGTGGATGGCTTCCAGCTCCTTCTCCGGCAGGGCCGCCGCCAGCATGGAGGCAAATTCGGCGCGGGTAGCGGGACGGTTCAGATCCTCAGGCACCTCCGCGATGATCTTGTTGGCCAGAGCATAGTCTACA
>CATJCP010000334.1 GCA_949737515.1 uncultured Oscillospiraceae bacterium
CTGCCGATCTCCGCAATCCTTCCATCCTTCATCACGGCTACCCTGTCGGCGGCTTTGCACAGCCCCACACGATGGGAGATAATTACCGCTGTCCGATCTTTAGCAAGCTCCATAAAACGGGTCAGAATCTCATTCTCAATTTTAGGGTCAAGGGCGCTGGTGGGTTCGTCTAAAACAATTATTTCGCTATCCCGGAACAGCCCTCTGGAAATGGCTAATTTCTGCCATTGCCCACCTGACAGCTCCATCCCGTCAAATTCCCTGCCCATACGGGTATCCGGAGAAAGTTCCGCCAGTTGGGGCAAAGCTGCCTCGTCCAAAGCGCGGTGGATTTCTTCATTGTCCTGCATCCTTTCAAGGTCGGAAATCCCCACATTTTCCCGAAGGGTAAGCTTGTAAGAGACAAAGTCCTGGGCAACTATGGAAACCTTTTTCCAGAAACTGTCCTTTTGGATATCGGCCAGGGGAAAGCCGTCAACGGAAATGGAACCGCCGGAAGCCGGATAAATCCCCAAAAGCAATTTTACCAGGGTGGTTTTCCCGCAGCCGTTTTCTCCAATGAGGGCAAGCTTTTCGCCTTTGCGGATGGTCAGGTTTACACCGTCCAGGGCAGGCTCTTTTGCGTTGGGGTAGGAAAACTGTACGTTTTCCAGCTTGAATTCACCCTGTAAGCCTTTAAAGGGCTGGCTCCCGGTAACATCCTCCGGCAAATCCAGAAAATCATAGTAATCTTTTGCAAAAGCGGCAGTCCTGGAAAAGTTGCCAATGGTTGACAGGAAAAACTGGGTCTGGTTCTGGACTGCCCGAATCGCCGACAAGCACGCACCGAAAACACCAACAGAGACCATTCCTTGGGCTGTCAGCCACAGGGCCAAACAGATACTCGCCGCATATCCCACAGCCTGAATAGAGTCGCAGAGAAGCAGGGAAAGGGAATCCTTTTTCCCAAGTTTCCAAAGTTCCTCGTTTACTTCGTCCCGGCAATCAGTCCACTGTCCCGCTATATATTCTCCAAAATCCATGGCGCGGATTTCCTTGGCAGTTTCCTTGCCAGTGAACAGGCTCCATAAATATTGCAGGCGGCGTTCCTTTTTCGCCTGCTGCCGCCTTGCCCGGGTGAATTCCTTGCCGCGTATCAGGTAGGATATCAAATAAGGTACTACGCTGCATATGCTTACAGGGATAAAAAGCAGGCTGTAATGGGATAATGTCAAAGTAACAGCAATCACGCTGATAAAACTTGTGACAGAAGTATTCAGGTTCATATAAATTTGACCGTGAATCTCACGGTTTACGCATTGAGACGCCCGCTGGCGCAGGTTTATCGTGTTTGCGTCCTCAAAATAGATCATAGGAAGCCTTGCGGATTTTTCCGCCAGGCGGATACGGGCATAATACCCGCCCTTTTCGTATACGCCTGCATTGATTGCCACGCTGGAGAGGGGCTCAACCGTCCGGTAAACCAGGTTTGCGGCCGCAATCAGGCATCCATACAGGACAGCCTGTGAAAAGTCCGCTGACCCTTGCAGGAATTTCTCCACTGAATTAAAGAGCCGGACTGTCAAAATCGTGAGTACAGCAGGGAACAGCCCTTCAAATAAATAGTAAAACTGGGCAAGGATTCCCATAACCGGGATAGAAGATTGTACCTGGCGGGCTGCCCGGAACATTGACCGGAAATATCCCTTTTCCATAGCGGGAGATTTATTGGCCATTGACGTTTCCCCCTTCGTTTTCATCCTGATACCATGCACTCTGCGCCTGGAACATTTGGGCGTATAATCCGCCCTGTCCCATAAGCTGGGAGTGGGAACCTTCTTCTATGATTTTCCCCTTGTCCAGCACAAGTATTTTGTCACACATTTTTGCGCTTGCCAGCCGATGGGAGATTAAAACGCATCCCCGCCCCGACATGGCGGCGGCAAAGTTCTGATACATCCGGCTTTCTGCCATGGGGTCAAGGGCCGCGGTGGGTTCATCCAGAACCAGGCATGAACTGCCCGACACCACAGCCCTTGCCATGGCTACCCGCTGCCACTGCCCGCCGGAAAGGTCAATGCCGTCTTCTTCCAGCTTGCCAAGGTTCTGGTCAAGGTTTTCAAAAACGCCGTCCTCCGCCATGCCGGCGCGGAGGGCTTCCTTTAAAGCAGCGTCATCGTGGAGTTTTGGGATATCCCCAAACGCCACGTTTTCCCGCAACGTCAAAGTGTATTTGGCGTAATCCTGGAAAACAGCCGATAAAACTTCATGCCGCTGTTTTGGGGACAGCTCGCGGATATCTGTCCCGTTGACGGTGATTCTCCCCTCGTTGGGCTGGTACAGCCCGAAAAGCAGTTTGACAATGGTGGATTTGCCGGAACCGTTTTCCCCCACAAGGGCAACGTGTTCGCCGGGCTGGATGGAGAAGGAAACACCGTCTAAGATTTTCCGGTCTGTTTTCGGGTAAGTAAAATGTACGTTTTCAAAGCGGATTGCCGGGGCGGAAAGATCGGTTCCTGTTCCTGTCCCCCTTGGGGTTTCCGGCAGGTTCATAAATTTATGGTAATGATCCATCTGGAGGCCGGGATGCGCCAGATTGGAAATGGCGTTGACAAACTGATCCTCTACATTCCACATCAGATCAACTGCCCCAATCAGCGCAACAAAAAGCCCAAGGGTAAGCTGTCCCGCCTGAACCCTTTCCAGAAGGATAAAAACAGAAAGCGCCAGCCATGCCGCCAAGGTCAGGCAGCTAAAAAGGAACATTTTTTGGGAACGGACAGTAACGCGGAGCCGTTCCTTTAAAACGGTTTTGGCTGTTTTATACCATTTATTCAGGATATAGGATACCGCGCCGAATACCCGCAGTTCCAGCAGGGAGCGTTTTTCAGACAGCAGCTCGTAAAGGTAGGACATTTCCCGCTCGTCCTTTGTCTGGTTGTTAAACATATCGTTCATTTGGGTAATAACCCGGAAATCTATCATAGCAATTATTACAACCGCGGCAATATACACCACAAAAAGCCATGGGGAAGCCTGCATAAACACCAGCGCGGAGCCCGCGACGGACACAATGCAGGAAATCAAGCGGATGGTTTGGATAAAAACAAGCAGAATCAGCTCCTGGGGGCCATTCCCCATGCGTTTGAGGGTATCCTGGACAGAAGGGTCTTCAAAACAGGCGTATTCCATCCTGCGGAACTTTTCCAGGATATCCCCGGTCAGGCTTTGGTTGAGGGAACGCCGCAGGGAGATTTCCAAAAAACTCCTTGTTGCCGTCAGGCAGGAAGTGAACACAATCGCCAGAAGCAGCAGCAAAATCCATGGTATGGCAGAGGAAAACGCCGCGCCGCCAGATACAGCCATCCCCGCCCGGTCTATAATCTGCTGGGTACACAACAGGGATAAAGGCGTACAGGCAGCGTACAGGATAAGTACCGTTAAATACAGCGCCGCCGGGACAGGGGCGCATTTTAACAAGAGGGCGATTGACTGCCCTCCCCGCCGCATAATGATAAATCTTTCTTTTTTCATGTGGAGCGACACCTTCTTTAAAGTTTGTTCCGCTGTATAAAAATAAGCCACAACCCACCCGGGGGGGGGTGGATTCCGGCTTATCAATGACAC
>CATJCP010000335.1 GCA_949737515.1 uncultured Oscillospiraceae bacterium
GGAGATGCGGGCGATTTTGTCCGGCTTGGGGGTTGAAGTCCTCAGTCCTGCCGAAGCGGGTGTGGAAATGGATGTGGAAGAGACCGGAAGCACATTTGCCGAGAACGCCATGCTGAAGGCCAAGGCCGTCTGCGCGGCGGCGGGCCTGCCCGCCATTGCCGATGACTCCGGCCTCTGCGTCAACGCACTGAACGGCGGCCCCGGGGTCTACTCCGCCCGCTACGGCGGGGAGGAATTGGACGACCGGGGACGGTGCATGCTGCTTTTGAACAGTATGCGGGGCCAGTCCACTCGGGTGGCCCACTTTGCCTGCGCCGTGGCCTGCGTGTTTCCAAACGGGGACACGCTGGAGGCGGAGGGCCGCTGCGACGGGGCCATCGCCTTCGCCCCTCTGGGGGAAGGCGGCTTCGGCTATGACCCGGTGTTCCTGATTCCCGGGAAGGGGAAGACCTTCGGCCAGCTGAGCCCGGAGGAAAAGAGCGCCATTTCCCACCGGGGGAAGGCCCTGGCGGCCTTTTCGGAGAAGCTGGGAACTTATCTCAAAAAATAAACGTCTGAAGGGGAGAATGCAGGATGTTTAAGCACGACGAAGAATGGGATGCCTGGCTGGCGGAATTGAACGGGATTGAGTTTATCTGTGAGGAGCCCTCGGAGGAGCTGGAGGAAACGGCCAAAAGGCTGGCGGAGGTCTACGAGGACCGGCTGCCCGCCCTGGCGGAGTTTATTCTGGAGGAGATGGAGACCGATGGGCTGGACTTTGGGCCTCTGACCGTTCCGGAGCTCACCGCCGCTCTGGGTAAACCTCAGATCGACCTGGACACAAGTGTGATACACTATATGGAGCAGACGCTGGACGACCATGTTTTCGATGTGGAGTATGACGGTGATTTAGAGGAGTTCCTGATCTTCACCCTTGACGGCTGAGGGAATCATATATGGAGCTCCCCCCCGATTGATCTGCCATGTCATAACGGCACTCTGCCCAGAAGGGAAGGTATCGGAATAAACCTTGAATGCGAACCGCGAAAGGGCCGCCTTCAAAGTCTACTGTCTTGAATGCTGCGCATTACCGCATGTCTTTTCCTACATCTGTTGTATTATATGAGGGAAAGCAGCTATTTATCTGTGTTGAAATTGCTGCATGGTGGTTTAGATGGAAGAAGTATTGATAATCGGCGCCGGACCGGCTGGATTGACTGCCGCCTATGAGTTATTAAAACACGGAACCGGGACCTATCATGTCACCATTTTTGAAGAGACAGATTCCGTTGGGGGCATCTCCAAAACGGTGAACTACTGCGGCAACAGAATGGATATGGGTGGACACCGTTTTTTCTCCAAGATACCGGAAGTAAATGAATGGTGGGAAAAAATGCTCCCGCTGCAGGGCACGCCGGCTTGGGATGATCTTAAACTGCGCAGGGATATCTCTGTTCAGGAGGGAGGGCCAAATCCGGAGACCTGCGACAGGGTAATGCTTTTCAGGCACAGAGTATCCCGCATATTGTTTGAAAAGAACTTTTATGATTACCCCGTATCCTTGAAGCTGGAAACTTTTAAAAATATGGGTCTTTGGAATACCTTGATCGTCGGGTGCAGTTATTTAAAAGCCGTTGTCTTTAAAAGGGCGGAGGACAACCTGGAGAATTTTTACATTAACCGTTTTGGGAAAAAGCTCTATTCCATGTTTTTTGAGTATTACACGGAAAATCTCTGGGGCAGGCATCCCCGGGAGATTGACGCGTCCTGGGGAAAGCAGCGGGTAAAAGGCCTTTCCATTGTGGGCATATTGAAGGATATTTTGGGGAAAATATTTGTAAAAGACAACCGAAAGGTTGAAACGTCTCTGATTGAGCAATTTCGATACCCAAAGCTGGGGCCGGGGCAGCTGTGGGAGATAACGGCGGAAGAGATTGAAAAAATGGGCGGCGTAATTTTGAAAAGCGCCAAAGTGGTCGGTCTGAACTGTCGAAATGACCATATTGAATCCATAACCTATGAGCGAAACGGAACCCGGCTCTGCATGGATGGAGATCAAATTATATCTTCCATGCCGATCAAGGATCTGGTCGGGGGAATGAACCATGTGCCCGCTGAGCCGGCCCGCATTGCCAAAGGGCTTCCATACCGGGCTTACATGACCGTGGGCGTCTTGGTTCCGGCGTTAAACCTGAAAAACAAAACAAAATTAAAGACCATTGGAAATATCGTTCCCGACTGTTGGATTTATGTGCAAGACCGCAGAGTGAAGTTAGGCCGGCTTCAAATCTACAATAACTGGTCACCTTACATGGTAAAGGATATCGAAAACACGGTTTGGGTTGGTCTGGAGTACTTCGTGGATGAGGGGGACGAGTATTGGAATATGTCAGAGGAGGCGTTTTCCCAATTCGGCATTTCTGAAATGGTCAAAATCGGTCTCATAAACAGTGCGGAAGAGGTAATTGATTCGCATGTGGAAAAGGTAAAGAAGGCATATCCGGCATACTTTGATACCTATCGAGAGATGGATACGCTGATTGATTGGCTGTCTTCGATTAAAAATCTGTATTGCGTGGGAAGAAACGGCCAACATCGCTACAATAATATGGACCATTCCATGTGCACCTCTTTCGAGGCTGTTAAAAATATTCTGACAGGAGAAGAAAATAAATCGAATATATGGAAGGTTAATACGGAAAAGGAATATCACGAAGAAAAACCGTCGTGAAACGCATGAAAAAATTTTTATCTTATCTTGTTGTCGGCGGGCTGGCAACGCTTGTTGAATGGACCTGTTACTGGATATTCCGAAACAGCGCTTCCATGCGGTACATGGCGGCGGTGGTGTTTGCCCTTGTAATCTCCACATTTTCAAATTGGCTGTTTGGGCGCTTGATTACTTTTCGAAGGTCTCATGCTTCCTCCCTGATTTCACCCAAAATACTTTTGGAGATTCTTCAGGTATATATGGCAAGTATGGTTGGCTTAGGGTTAAATGTATTCATCATGTGGCTGCTCCACGGACAGATACATATACCAGACATGCTGTCCAAGATGATTGCTACGGGAATTGTATTTCTCTATAACTATTTTATCCGAATTCTCGTCATCTACAGAGAAAAGTGAAAGCAAACGATAAATTTCAATGAACAAGGGGGGGACTTTATGAAACACGCTCGGCGCTGCCCTAAATGCGGCGGTACGGACATTATACGCTGTACGACCGCAGTGGACGGAGCGTATGATATAGTCAACGCAGTTGAAAAGGAGTTATAACTCCTTTTCAACCGGCGGACCATGGGTCCGCCGGTGCGCGGAGCGCATTTGCGTTTCCTATGAAGCCATGCGCGGACAGCCGCTTTGCGGCACGAACCGCCGCCTTGGCGGCGGTTCGTTGAAAAGAATCCATGGGATTCTTTTCAACTGCGCTGGCTATAAGCTGCAGGCAGGTATGTTTAAGGCTGCAAAAACAGACCGCTGGGTCTGCTGTTCCTGTGGTTACTGCGAACTGTGGGTAGACCCTGCGCATATGGGAAACCTGAAAGAATTCTGGGGGAGTTCCGAAGAGGAATTCTGAGGCTAAAC
>CATJCP010000336.1 GCA_949737515.1 uncultured Oscillospiraceae bacterium
CCAGATTTCCCCTGCAGCCGCCTGTGATCAACAGGTTGGTGATAATGCCTTCGTCATCAATCTCAATATCCATCAGCTGAGAACAGGTTCCCTTTGTTTTGTATTGATATTTCATCTCTTATACATCCTTTCCAAAAAACATTCAATGCAGTTCATTTGTCTGGTTCTTATTATACACGAAACCACAAAAAACCGCAAGCCCATCCAAAATAAAATGGAAATGCAGCACGCCATCCGAGGCTCAGGGTTCTTCTATGGCTTTAAAAGCAGCTTCATAGACCTTGGGAAACCCCTTGCGCAGGTTGACTGGGCGAAGATCCTGTCCCACCCAGGCATGAAGCGTCTCCCCTTCTGCAAGAGTCCTTACTCCGCACAGTACACGGTAATGGAACAAAATCCGCGAGGGAGTCAGACGGACAGCCCTGGTTTCTATGGTCACGGTGTCTCCATACTTAGCGGGTTCCAGGTATTTTACAGACAGCTCCCGAACAGGAAGCATCAGGCCCATATTTTCCATTTCTTTGTAGGAAACGCCCATTTCCCGGGAAAAGTGTGTGCGGGCTGCTTCAAACCAGATAGGATAGACAGAGTGGTGCACGATTCCCATTTGATCAGTTTCTGCATAGCGAACTTCAATTTCCGTATATGATCTCACGTCTGGTTTTCTCCTTCAAAATCCCTTGTTTTCTGCCATAAAAGGCATGGCTTCTATGGCGCTACGCTACTATTATACCTAAAATTCCAGGGATTGTCAATTTCTGGGTTTGTTATGACTGAAAGAAATTCTCAAAAAATGCCTTTTTAGGCGGCCTCGGCTCACGGTTGGGGCGGCAGAACCGCACTAAAATCGCATCCTCTCCAATTATGACAATATCCTTCCATAGGATCACATATTCCTCGCATTTCCCGAAAAGTCCTAAAAATTTTCTCTGCCCTGTGATAATCAGCGCCAACACCCTGGCCGAGCAGGTATCAATTTCCACATCCGACACATAACCCAGACGGCATCCGTCCTCTACGCTGATGACGTCCTTATAGCGGAGATCCGTTACACGGCAGCGGATTTCCCGAATCTCCCGGACTGCTTCTTCCCCCATTGCCTGCACCTTTCTTTCTTATGCGATAAAGTGTTGGTAATATGGTTTCACTCAAACATATGCCGCTCAAGATCTGCTTATGCAAATCTTTCATTCAAATAGCAGGAGAAAACTTTTTGCTGGATTTTTTCTCACCCCGCTGATATAATATAGAAAAAAACAGAAATCAAAGAACAGGGAGGTTTTTGACAGATGGAATATGGAGAACTTTGGCGGGACCGAAAGCGTCACTTGGGGCTTCCCCTCAGCTTTACCCGATACGCCCTTACAGAGGATCGGATTTTTGTGGAAACAGGGCTGCTGAATACGGAGCTGGAAGAGGTTCTCCTCTACCGCGTCCGGGATATCGGCATGAAAATCTCCCTGGGGCAGCGTATCTTTGGGGTAGGCACGGTTATTTTGGTTTCCTCCGATAAAACCGCGCCCAAACTGGAGCTGAAAAATATCCGCAATCCCCGCATCGTCAAGGAACAAATCCATCAGCAGGTGGAGGAAATGAAGGTTAAGCGCCGCCTGCGGGTCGGCGAGGTTCTGGAGGACGGCGCCGAAGACGAATTTGACGAGGATAAAGATGATTTCACATCCAAATAACCCATAAGGAGGGACTTTCTGTGGAGGATTTGCGTATTACAAGCCCGTCGTTTTATGCCGGGGGTAGAATACCGAGGGAGCATTCCGGCTACGGTGAGGATATTTCCCCCATGCTCCAGATACAGGGGCTTTCCCCCGCAGCTGTTTCCCTTGCTGTTGTCATGGACGATCTGAGCATTCCCTTTTGTAAGGAGTACAACCATTGGGTGTTGTGGAATATTCCCCGAATGGAGGTAATCCCCTCCGCAATCCCTCACGGACAGACTGTTCCATCTTTGGGCAACGCCGTCCAGGGAATAGGATACGGTGTACACTGTTATCGCGGGCCAAAGCCGCCTGCTTTTCTGCACCGCTTTCATGACTATGTATTTTGGGTGTATGCCCTGGACTGTTTTTTGGAGCTGCCGCCCACCTCCAGAAAAAGGGATTTAAAGCGGGCAATGGAGGGACATATTCTCCAGCATGGCGGGCTGCTGGGGCAGTTTGGAGTTCAAAGATGACTGGAATCCGGCCCCGAACAATGTGTTCGGGGCCGGATTTCGGTCATATCTGTTTTTTGATCCGCTCCAGCGCGCCCTTTTCCAGACGGCTTACCTGGGCCTGGGAGATGCCTATTTCCTGGGCTACCTCCATCTGTGTCTTCCCTGCCATATACCGCAGGGACAGGATTTTTTTCTCCCGCTCCCCCAGCTTTTCGATGGATTCCCTTAGGGCAATTTCCTCCAGCCAGGTTTTATCGTCAGTGGAATCGCCGATCTGATCCATCACATAGATGGTGTCCCCACCGTCGGAGTACACCGGCTCGTACAGTGAAACCGGCTCCACAATGGCTTCCAGGGCAAAGACGACGTCCTCCTTGCTGCGGCCCATAGCCTCCGCAATCTGGTCAATGGTTGGCTCCCGCTGGTTTTCATTGGTGAGCTGCTCCTTCACCTGCATGGCCTTATAGGCGGTGTCCCGCATGGAGCGGGACACGCGGATGGAGTTATTGTCCCGCAGAAAACGCCGGATCTCTCCAATGATCATAGGTACCCCATAAGTGGAAAAACGCACGTTGAGAGACGGGTCAAAGTGGTCGATGGCCTTGATCAGGCCAATACATCCCACCTGGAACAGGTCGTCCAGGTTCTCCCCCCGGTTGATAAATTTTCTCACCACGCTGAGGACCAGACGGAGATTCCCGTTTATCATCTTCTGCCGGGCTTCCATATCCCCTTTTTGTATTCTTTCCAGCAGCTCCTGCTTTTCATCTTCCCTGAGGACTGGAAGCTGGGATGTGTTTACCCCACAGATTTCAACCTTGTTCAGGTACATTGGATAGACCGCCCCTTTCTGTGAATCTATCCACAGTATGTCCAAAGGGACGGAAGGAAATACATGGGAGAGCTTTCCAGCTTCTTCCGGTTTTGTTTTTTTGTCTGCCTTTTTATTACCGTTTCCGCTTCTTCTTGGCGTTTACCCCTGCCACACCTCCGACAGCCGCAGCCAGGAGGATGGTGATCAGCCGCAGCGCAGCCTGAAATCCCAGACAGAAGCTCCCAACCGCCAAGCCGGACAGGGCGGCGATGAGAAAAATAATCCCGCCTGCAGCGGCTCCAGCCAAAAGGCCCTTTTCCCCCAGCAGCCGGGAGGAAAGGTATCCTGCCGCCAGGCTCCCAACCGCCATTGCGGTGACCGCCATCGGACCAACAAAGGCGTGAGGAATATCCCTCGCGCTCATCACCAGGGACAGCAGAAGCAAGATACAGATTGTCAGCAGGATGCCGGTACCTGCCCCAATGCCAGTCAGCTTGAGAAATTTAACCGGATTAAGAGGAAGGGATTTTGTCGATTTTGCAGCCAAGCGCATCACCTCATTAAGCATTGTTAACACAGTATATGTACCTACTGCGCCGGAAATGCGCTTGTCTCCCTTCTGAAAAAAGGAAAAAGCGGGACCCGGTTTTTCCGGATTCCCGCCCTCATATCCGCTGCCCTTCACAACAGTGCGTCTTTAAGGCCCTCAAAGTCAAGATAATCTTCAATAAACTGCTTGCGCAGAAGTTCAAGGGGAACAAATTCGTTGTACTTTCCATTGATCTGTACCTTGTCAGGCAACGGAAGGTCATAAAGGTTCAGATCAGAATGGAGAATATCTTTGATAATATCCTCCAGCTGTTCTCCAGTCCCGTCAAAAAACACTTCAAGATAAACGCAGGTAATCCAGGGGAGCTTGCTCTTGATTTTTCTGCCCCTTAAAGCATAGTTCAAAGTCATAAGCTGCCTGGTACCGACCCAGGGGAAGACAGCATATTTCTTATCAGAAAGCGGGGTTACAAGGTGATCCAGTATTCCGCTGTTTCTGGCAATATATTGTATCTCGGATAATCTGTCCTTGCAGCGTTCACTCAGATATGGATATGTTCCGCCGGACTTTAAAACGCCGCACATTTTTCGGACCAGGACAGTGTGAATCTCGGCCTGCAAATCCGCAAACCAGTCTACCAACGAAATGCCTGGAACCCGCTTGACAAAGAGAACCTTTGATTTTATATTGACATCCACCGTCTCCCACGCCATCCCCGCTAACGCGAAACGAACGCCCACAGGATATACGGTATCCACTGTGCCGATTGTGCGGTTTTCATCCTTGACTAAAAGGTATTCCGGCGCCTGAAAGACCGTCAGGAATTTGTGGCTGTTTACGATCTTTTCACCTTCACGCCCAATGATCAAACCTCCGCGCTCTGTGCGCTGCAGTTGTTCCATTTCTATCATATGAGAAAGCAGACGTTTATAATCTTCCTTAGAGATTTTTTTAAAACTCCCTAAGGAAAGTATTGTCTGTGCAAGGCCGGCCGGGGACATCTCGCCATTGCTTTTAATATGGCTCATGGTCTGGTGGTATAGAAGATTATACGCGTGGTTCTGCGGGAGGATCGGCTCGATCCAGCGTTCCTTCATATACAGCTCAATGATGGCAATGGTCCGGATGAACTCCCAGTTGATCGGACCAAGAATATCGGCGGAATTCACCTGAATGCTCTCTACAAAGGTAAATAAGAGCTGCGGAATCTGGCCGCGCCGCCCGCAGCGTCCCAGACGCTGCACAAAGCTGGAAACACTCAGCGGCGAACCCACTTGGATGACCTGATCCAAAGACCCGATGTCAATCCCCAACTCCAGCGTCACAGTGGCGCCGGTGACGATTTTTTCCTCTGCGGACTTCATTTCATCCTCTGTCTTTTCCCGCAGCAGCGCCGAAACGTTGCCATGGTGGACGCGGTAAACATCCGGGGCTTTATTTCGCAGGGCGATTTCCCGTAAATTCGCCATGACCAATTCTATCTCTTCCCGGCTGTTGGCGAATATGATGGTTTTTTTATCCAGCGTCTGCCTGAAAAGGTATTCATAATGTTCCCGGTTGCCAAAATCACCTGAATTAACGTTCACAACGTTTCCGCTTTCGTCTTTTTCAACAAGATCACGTTCTTCAGCGTAATTGACAAACCGTTCAATGTGCAGCCTGATCCGCTTCTTCCCTTCGTCTGTAACTGGAGCTGCACAGCTGCGCCCAGTGCCGGTATTCAGCCAGTTCTGTGCCAGGGAAACATCCCCCAGGGTAGCTGACAGGCCGATTCGCCGTGGATTAACGCCGGTAAGCTGTTTCAAACGCTCGAGCACACACAATAACTGTAATCCTCTGACGTCCCGCATAAAATAATGGACTTCATCAATAATGACAAACCGGAGGTCGGAAAACATCGTAAGACATGCCCCGCGTTTATTGGTAATCAGACTTTCCAGAGATTCCGGCGTGATTTGTATCAGGCCTTCCGGGTTTTTGATGAGCTTGTTCTTTTTCGTAAGCGAAGCGTCACCATGCCATTTTGTGACAGGGATATTGGAATCCAGCAGAAGTTGTTCCAACCGTTTAAACTGGTCGTTAATGAGGGCCTTTAAAGGAGAGATATACATAATGCCAACGGAATTGGATGGCTTATGATACAGTTCAGTAAGAACCGGCAGGAAAGCTGCTTCCGTCTTTCCGGAAGCTGTACCGGAGGAAAGGAGCAGGTTGTCGTCGCTGCCGAAGATTACCTCGCAGGCGGCCACCTGGTTGCCATGCAGCTCCTCCCACCTGTTCTGATAAATATAATCCTGTATAAACGGGGCGAGCTTGTGAAACACATCCATAATTGTCAGACCTCAAATTCCAGGAATTCGCTGTGTATGTCTTCGTCGGAGAGCCCGCCCTTTGCCATTTCAAAGCTGTTGCCGCCTAAAATCTCAGCAACACTTTTCTGCGGGTTCTGATATAAAATGTTGATAAGCTCAATAAAATCGCGGATGATCTCACGGGGAGTAATATGCGTCTCGGCACCCACACGGTTATATTCCACAGTAAGAAAATACACCAATTCGTCATGTGACAAAGCTGGGGTGTAATGATATAACTGCCCATGGATATTTAAAAGCTTCTCCACAAGGATATACATCTCTTCCTGTGAAAGCATCTGGAGCCGGATAATAGGAGCGGAGAGATCCTTGACGTCGGCAGAGGCGAAATGGCCTTCAGCCAATCGGGAACGCAGCGCCTCATAGCTGAATACTCCTTTGTACTTATCTTCAATACACTGGGGGGTACCGCCCATCAGAAACCCGATATGGCTCGCTTTTCCCTGCAGCACGTCGTTGTACATGGTCAATATCTTTTCATAATTGTTCGCCCTGGTAATAGAGTTGGAGATCTTAAAAATGTTAACCAGCTCGTCGATCACAACAAGCAGCCCCTTATACCCCGCGCCCACCAAAAATGTGGCAAATAATTTAAGAAAGTCATACCAGGTTTCATCTGTAACAATGAAATTGATTCCCAAATCGTCCTTGGCCTCTTTCCGGGACGGGTATTCGCCTCGGAACCATTTCAGGACATTGGACTTCATTGCCGCATCGTCCTGACGGTACGCCTTCCAATAAGCAACCACGGCTTTAGCAAACTCAAAGCCGTTGACCATTCCTTCAAGGGAGCTTGCAACCGCGTAGATCTGGCGCTCCACCAGATCGTCAAATTCATCACCGCTGGCACTGGACGTTGCTTTCACAGACGCCTGGATACCGGAAATCCATTTTTCCAATATCAAGGGCAGCGCTCCTCCGTCAGGTTTGGATTTTGTGGAAAGGTTCTGTATCAGTTCCTTGTATGTGGCCAATCCCTGCCCTTTTGTCCCGGCGAACCGCCGTTCCGGGGAAAGGTCGGCGTCCACCACCGCAAAGCCCTTCGCTGTGGCGTAGTTTCGGATGGTTTGCAGCAAAAAGCTCTTACCGCTGCCGTATTTTCCCACAATGAACCGGAAGGAAGCGCCGCCATCCTCTATCATTTCAATATCGTGCAGGAGGGCAGCGATTTCCTGGGTGCGGCCTACTGTGATGTACTCCAGACCCACCCGCGGCACAACGCCGCCCTTTAACGCGTTCATCAAAATATTTGCGATTCTGCTCGGTACTTGTCCTGTCTTATTCATCCGACTAATTCCTTCACTTGATTTTTATAATCTTCATATAAAACAAATTCGTCATCTATCAAATTGTCGCCGATAAAGTCCATCGCCTTTTCATTGATCCCATCCATCAGAACCTCCAGCATAACTCCGCAGCTGTCCGCAAACTGTTTGAGGTCCGTCCCACCATGGAGAACGATAGACAGCGCTGTTGCCTCTGCTCCAGACAGCGAGTTTTTAAAACTTTCCCACATATCTGCGCCGGATACCGCTGCGCTGTCATCCGGCATAAATGGTGTGTTCCCATGAGGAGGTAAAGATAAATCCAGCGGCTTAGGATTTGGCTCTGGCGTCTCGTCCTGTTCATCCACAATTAATTTTTGCTGCGTCGCCAACGCCTCCTGTCTGATGATTGACAGGGCCTGTTGGTCTACTTTAACAACCGTCTTTGTCGCTTCTCTGTAGAACTCCATCACCGCGCTGCTGATAATGGACTCAAGGGAAAGGTTCGCCCCTTTCAGCTCGGCAATCAGCTTATGGGTTACCCCATTTACATTAGCGGTCAATTTGAATTTATATTTGACTGCTTTCCTCAAAACAGACTCCATCTGCTTGATAATATAGCCCAGCAGCTGCCGACTGCCTTGTGACGTGACAGTGGTATTAAACGCCCATTGGTTTTGCGTGCAGATATAGATTTCATTTGGGGAAAGCACAATCCTTCTGTCCGGCTGCTTCATCCAATTGTGGAAAAGGGCATCCTTAAACGGGGTCCATACCGACATCTTCGCAGGCTGAAAGATGGATTGGTCAAAGTGAATGCCATTATCATCAAGAATATGCCTTAATCGATCTACCACAAAATAAAAACACTCGATAATCAGCTTTGCATTGTCATCAGTGAAAAACACAGATTTCCTGATATCATAATTGGATATTGAGCAGAACAATTCAAAGGTATCATCGGTGTCTGTCATTTGCGGATAGTGTTCAGCCAAATGGTTCCTTTGAACAAATTCCTGAAATGACTGGGTCAGCTGATAATAGATGTGATAATCTTTCAGCCATCGCAGTACATACCGGTCGATGGACTTTTGGTAAACACGGAACGCTTTCCAGAAAAACATCAGTTTATCAAGGCCGTTCTGTGGGTCCTTTACGCCAATATTGCTCAGTAATTCGTAAATATACAAAAACGCGTAGGAAAGGGATGTATCTGAGACATTTCCCTCTCTGACCTTGGTACGCCAGGTAAAATAGGTTCTCAGCTGTTCATAACCCATCATCTGATAATAAGGAAAATACTGTGAAAACGGCGCACTGCCCGAATAATCATCTGTAAAATCCTTCATAAACAAAGCTTGCTTATAAAAGACGATTGAGTTTTCGGTGTGAACACGTTTATCAAAGAACCTTGAATAACCAAATGTGGATCGATATGCTCTCGCAATTTCCCGCATTTGATCAAAGGTTTCCCGTATTTCATCCTTTTCAGATTCAGATGCTTCTATTTTTTGAGGCTTTGGTACGAATTTACCAACTCCTGGGATTGGACAGCAATCATATTCGATTTCATAAAATACCCCAGTGTCAGCGTCAGACGGATTGGTTTGGGCAGGCTTCGCTGGAGCCAAAAGATGAGTCTCTTCGGCTTCCTGAATCTGCTGCCGCCCAGGAATTTTAAATGATTCATATTTTCTGTTTGAATTGGATTCGCCCATTTGGATCCCTCTCAAAGATAGAAATATGCAAGGCTATTTCTACGTTTACATCCACACCTGCTTTTGATAGCCCATCTCTGCCAGCTGGACTTTACCAAAATCCTCGGAAAGGCATACGGCCCCTCCGAGGATTTTGATTTCATCCGACAAAAAATGACTGCGCCGTCTGCGAACTTTTCATTTATGAACAAGCTCTTATGCGTCGTGTATGGTGTTATTCTGCTGAATCGCCCACCGGGCAATGCGGATTTTGCTCCGATCACTCCCGGTTTCAATCACTACAGTGTCTTCACGGATGCTAACAACTCGTCCAATAATACCGCCGTTGGTGACGATCTCATCCCCTACCTCAATAGAGGAACGCATTTTTTCCACTTCTTTTTCCCGCTTTTTCTGGGGGCGGATCATAAAGAAATAGAACACCACAAACAGCAGCAGCAAGGGCAGCATCTGAATCAGCATGACAAGGAATGTACTGCCCCCGTCAAGGGCTTCCTCCGCGCCTGGCGCAGCAGCGGCGTCCAGGAGAACCGGCATAATGGATAACATTTAAGGTGACACCTCCAAAAAAAATTACAAATCTTATTATAACTTGTTTTGTATCCAGTTGCAACCGAAAAGCAAGAATTTTCCTTAAAAAAGAATACATTTCAGAAAAATCACATTATGTCTGTGGTAAAATCCTAAATTCTTGTCCCCACCTGTTCACAATTTTCGGCACGGAACGCCTCAAAGGAATGATTGTCCAAGGCTTCCCGGATACGCTCCATCAGGGTGTTGTAGAACCACAGGTTATGGGCGACAAGCAGACGCCCGCCTAAAATTTCCCCAGCTTTCAGCAGATGGCGGATATATGCCCTGGAATAATTCTGGCAGACTGGACATTCACAATCTTCGTCCAGAGGGAGCATGTCCCGCTCATATTTTGCGTTGTTTAGGTTTCGTATTCCCTGCCAGGTGAATGCGTGGCCATGCCGGGCGTTGCGGGAGGGCATTACGCAGTCAAATAAATCAATCCCCCGTGCAACACCTTCAATAATGTTGGAAGGCGTACCCACCCCCATAAGGTAGCGTGGTTTATTGATAGGCATATATGGCTCTACCACATCTAAAATGTGATACATAACCTCAGTAGGTTCC
>CATJCP010000337.1 GCA_949737515.1 uncultured Oscillospiraceae bacterium
CAAGTGCGCCCGGTGCAAGCTGCTGGCCTGGTGCCGGGGCTGTCCCGCCGTGGCCAAGGGGATCGGCGGGGATTTCTACGCCGCCGATCCCCAATGCTGGGCCAGCGAGGAAAACGGGCTGCTGGTGAAGGAGGAAGCTCTATGAAGGCGGTATTGCTCGATAGGGTCACCAAGGGGGAGGACATCGTTCTCACAGAAGTCCCCGTTCCAGAGGTAAAACCAGGATGGGTGCTGGTAAAGGTCAAAGCCTTTGGGATGAACCACTCGGAAAAGATCCTCCGGCTGGGGGAGATCGAGGCTGGGTACATCCAAAAGCCCATCATCCCCGGCATTGAGTGTGTGGGAGAGATCGCCGACCCCTCCGACAGCGGCTTTGCCAAGGGGCAAAAGGTGGCCGCCCTCATGGGAGGCATGGGCCGCAGCTTCCACGGCAGCTACGCGGAATACGCCCTGCTCCCGGCCCGCCATGTCTTTTCCATTCGGTCGGAGCTGTCCTGGGACCAGCTGGCCGCCATTCCAGAGACCTGCTTCACCGCCTGGGGTTCCCTCTTTGACGGCTTGGGCCTCCGGGCGGATGACACCCTGCTGATCCGAGGCGGGACCTGCGCTCTGGGCTATGCTGCCATCCAAATCGCCAAGGCCCTGGGCTGCCGTGTCATCGCCACCACCCACCGGGAGAAAAAGCTCCCCCTGCTGGCAGAGGCGGATCAGGCGGTGCTGGACAACGGGCAGCTGGCGGGAACTTTATCCGGCGTCACCAAGGTACTGGAGCTGGTGGGGGCCAAGACCCTTTACGACAGCCTGCACTGCACGGAAAAGGGCGGTATCGTCTGCTGCACCGGCATTTTGGGGGGCGTCTCCGCCTTAAACCGATTCGATCCCATCAAGGAGATCCCCAACGGGGTCTTTCTCACCAGTTTTCATAGCAACTGGCCTACCCAGGAGGTGATGGACAAAATCTTTTCCTTCCTGGGCCAGCACGGGATACGGCCCCGTGTCGGAGCGCAATATTATTTCGCCCATATCCGGGAGGCGTGTACCGCCCAGGACCATGGCGAAGCAGATGGAAAAATTGTCGTAACCGTATCCGCTTCGGAAAGAAAGGAGCAAGGATCATGAAGCTCCTTTTCCGCAGAACTGCCCCGGAAAACCTACCACCTTACCAACAAATACGACACCACCCAGGCGGAATGACCAAGGAGGAATCAGAAATGGATGCAAAAACTTGTTTACAAAAACTGCAATATGTGGGGGTGCTGGCCTTTGCCACGGTGGATGAGCACGGCTCGCCCCAGATCCGCAACATCAGCGCTATCCACTATGAGCCGGAGGCTATGTATTTTTTCACGGCAAAGGGCAAGGACTTCTGCCGCCAACTGCTCTCTGACGGGCGGGTGCAGATCCTGGGCTACACCAAATATAAAGAAATGATCCGGTTGTCCGCCAGAGCGAAACCTGTCAGCGAGGCAGAACAGGCGAAGTGGATCGACACTATTTTTGCCGAACAACCCTATCTCTCCAATGTGTACCCCGGTGATACCCGGCAACTGGCCGGAATGGTATTTGAGATCGCAAACGGAGAGGTGGAGTATTTTAATCTGGGCGCCAACCCGATCTTCCGGGAGAGCTATACCATTGGCAAGAGAAGCGCCACAGAAAAAGGCTATCGGATCACAGACGCCTGCATCAGCTGCGGGGTCTGCATGGAGCATTGTCCCCAGCGGTGCATTGAAGCGGGAACGCCTTATCAGATCCAGCAGGAACATTGCCTGCACTGTGGAAACTGCCAGGAGGTTTGCCCTGCCGGAGCGGTAGAAAAGAGAATATGATATGGTCCAGGCAGAACAGCGGTTATATCTAATAAAAGAGCTGCTGACCGGGCAGCCTCGGTACCAAGGACTGTCCGTTCCGGCGGATACCGTGGAGCAAAAACAACTCCTTCGGGCGGCGGAAGGTCGCTATTCGGATGGTGACACAGTACCAGATAAAGACCAACCATAAGATAAAGGTGATTTTCAATGTTTTTCAAGAGTTCGATTATCACATCTACTGGGGGCTTCTCCCAAAAGATCCAGCGTCTACGGCAGACGCTGGATGAGGCAGATGCGGTGATCATCGGGGCGGGCGCCGGGCTTTCCACCTCGGCGGGGTTCGTCTACGATGGAGAACGGTTCGAGAAGTATTTCTCCGATTTTGCCGCAAAGTACGGCTTTTCCGATATGTACTCCGGGGGCTTCTACCCCTATGCCACCCCGGAGGAATATTGGGCCTACTGGAGCCGGTACATCTGGGTGAACCGCTACCTGGAGCCGCCTAAGCCAGTGTATCAAAAGCTACTGGAACTGGTAGGGGATAAAGACTACTTTGTTATCACCACTAATGTGGATCACTGCTTCCAGAAGGCAGGCTTTGACAAGAAACGGCTCTTTTACACCCAGGGGGATTACGGGCTATTCCAGTGCTCTGCCCCCTGTGACATTGACACCTGGGACAATGAGGAGACTATCCAAGCCATGATGGAGCAGCAGCGGGGGATGAAAGTCCCTACCGAACTCATCCCTAAGTGCCCCAAATGCGGCCGGCCCCTGACCATGAACCTGCGTTCCGACGACCGGTTCGTGGAGGATGAAGGATGGCATCAAGCCGCCAAGCGGTATGAGAATTTCCTGCGGACCCGAAAGGGGCAG
This sequence comes from uncultured Oscillospiraceae bacterium, assembly GCA_949737515.1. GTDB lineage: Bacteria > Bacillota > Clostridia > Oscillospirales > Ruminococcaceae > UBA1405. Next base: position 2,688 of record CATJCP010000337.1, read on the forward strand.
AAGATCCTCTTTTTGGAGTTGGGGGTGGGTTACAACACACCGGTGATCATCAAGTATCCTTTCTGGAAGATGACTGCGGAAAACCCCCAGGCTGTTTACGCCTGTATCAATTACAATGAAGCGATGAGTCCTGATGCTATTGCAGGGAGGGCCATCAGCATTCAGAGGGATGTTGGTGAGATTTTATCAAAATTAAATGAAAAACAAACGCATTTTAGAATAAGAAAGGAGGAGGCTTGTGGAAAAATTCAAAATCCGTCTACGGGAAGCGCGAGAGAAACGAAAGCATTCTCAAAGCACACTGGGCTGTCTTGCAGGCTGCGGACAGGAAAAAATCAGCGTGTATGAAACCGGCAAAAGCAATCCGAAGTACCGGACACTTGTTCGCTTGGAGATGCCTTACAGATCTCCATAGCCTACCTCCTTGGAAGAACAGATGAAATGGAGCCCCAAATTACTCTGGAAGATGTGCTGGGAGAGGATGGAATCGAGCTGATCCTCAGATACCGGTCTTTGCCCAGAGAGAAGAGAATCAAGCTGTCCGGCATTGCTATCGGATTAAGTGAATAACAGGAAAGCACGCCAAAACAGTTTTATGTCCGGCGTGCTTTTTTGTGTTATACAGCCTTTCGATAAAGCCCTATCGCTCAAGCACTGATGGCTCCAGAAGAAAATCGTAAATATTGATCGTCAATATCCCATGCTCATCGTACTGTGGCGGAACAATATCCCTTGTTATAATAATTTTCTTGAAGGAATCATCGATTTTCCGAAAAGGGCGAACCTCCTGTTTCCGCTTTTCCTCATCAGGAATCGAATAAGCGGATTGGATATAATATCTGCCCGAACCGAAATTACATACGAAA
>CATJCP010000338.1 GCA_949737515.1 uncultured Oscillospiraceae bacterium
ACCAATCTGGGTGAAACCCCCTTCGGCAAGGGCCTGATGGAAAACACCGGCGTAAACATCACCTTCCAGCATCCCCCGACGGGCGGCGCCAATGAACAGTTCAACCTATTGATTGCTGACGGCTCCCTCCCCGATGTAATGGAATACTCTTGGCAGACCTATCCCGGCGGCCCTGAAAAGGCGATTTCCGACGGGAATATCTATGCCCTCAACGATATTATCGACCAGTACTGCCCGAACCTGAAGGCTTATCTGGAATCCCGCCCCGACGTTGACCGCCAGTGCAAGACCGATAACGGCAACTATTATATGTTCCCCTTTGTCCGCGGCGATCCCGGACTCCAGGTGACAATGGGACTGATGATCCGCCAGGACTGGCTGGATGAGCTGGGACTGTCCACCCCGACCTGCATCGACGAATGGCACGACGTTCTGACCGCCTTTAAAGAGAAGAAGGGCGCGTCTGCACCCTTTGCCTATGAATTCACAATGGCTTCCCTGACCAACAATATGCCCTTTGCCTATGCCTACAATGCGCCCCGCGGCTTCTACTTGGGCGAGGGCGGCAAGGTTCATTTTGGAGCTGCGGAAGAAGGCTACAAGCAATACCTGGCCACCATGAACCAATGGTACTCCGAAGGCCTTCTCGACCCCGATATTGCGACAGCCAGCTTTGACCAGGTAAGCGCCAAAGTGACCAGCGGCGAGGCTGGAGCCTCCTTTGGCTGGGCGGGCAGCCGCCTGGGCGTATGGACCAATTCGGCTGTTGCCACAGATCCCAACTTCAACCTCCAGCCCGTTTCCTATCCAACCGCCAAAGCAGGGGAAACCCCGAAAATGGGGCAGATTGACAATCTGGTTCCCAACCAGGGCGGCGTAGCCATCACAACATCCTGCAAGGATGTTGAAGCGGCGGCACGTATGCTGGACTGGGCTTACAGCGATGAAGGGCATATGTACTATAACTTTGGTGTGGAAGGTGTCAGTTATACTATGGTAAACGGCGAGCCTGTCTATACAGACCTGATCCTCAACAACCCCGACGGCCTTGGAATCGCCGCCGCGATGGTTGCCCATATCCGCGGCAACTACAACGGCCCCTTTGTACAGGATCTGCGCTACCTGTCCCAGTATTACACCATCGACGGGCAGAAAAAGTCCAACGCAACCTGGACTGTGCCGACCGCTGCCAACTACGCCCTTCCTCCCATCACCCCCACCCCAGAGGAAAGCGAGGAATTCTCCGCGATTATGAACGAAATCAACACCTATCGGGATGAAATGACCCTCAAGTACATCCTTGGAACCGAGAGTCTCGATTCCTTTGACAATTATGTGAAAACCCTTGACCAGCTTAACCTGTCCCGCGCCATAGAGATAGAAGATGCTGCGCTGGAGCGTTTTAATGCCAGATAAAAGCCCAGTATTGCGGGCATGAGGGGATTTTTGACTAGATAAAAGGACGGCTGGAAAGCTTAGAATCTGAGGTTTTCCAGCCGTTTTTATCCATAGCAGCCTATATACACCGCCTTGGGAGGGATTATTATGAAACAATCTACCGTTAGTGCCAATCAGGCAGTATCTTCCCCCAAATCGAAAAAGCCGATAGACCGCACCAGCCTTTCCTTTAGGGCCAGAGAGGACTGGGCGCAGAACTGGGGACTGTATTTAATGTTTTTGCCTGTATTGGTCTATTTTATTCTGTTCAGCTACAAGCCGATGTACGGCGCTCTGATTGCCTTTAAGAATTATAAACCCGCCCTGGGCTTTATGGGGAGCCCCTGGGTCGGATTTGACCAGTTTAGCCGCTTTTTCACCAGTCCATTCTTTGGGCGTCTTATCAAGAACACGCTGATTTTGAGCTTTGAACTGCTTATCTTCGGGTTCCCCGCCCCCATTATCCTTGCCCTGCTGATTAACGAGGTGCAGAACAAGCATTTTAAAAAGACAGTGCAGACCCTCACCTATCTGCCCCACTTCATTTCTCTGATCGTCGTCGTGGGTATGATCACCGACTTTTCTATGACCTCCGGGCTTTTTAACGATATTATCGTTTTCCTGGGCGGTTCCCGCAGCCCTCTGCTGCAAAGGCCGGAGCTGTACCGGCCAATCTATATTCTTTCGGATATCTGGCAGGGGGTCGGCTGGGGCTCCATTATCTACCTGTCCGCCCTGTCCGGCGTAGACGCCCAGCTGTATGAAGCCGCCACCATCGACGGCGCGAACCGGTTCCAGCAGCTCCTCCATGTCACTTTGCCTGGCATCACCCCCACCATTATCACTATGCTGATTCTCCGGGTAGGCAGGCTGATGAGCATCGGCTATGAAAAAACCATCCTCCTTTACAATCCCTCTACCTATGACACCGCCGATATTATTTCCTCGTATGTGTACCGTGTAGGTATTTTGGAACAGGGCTGGAGCTACTCAACCGCCATCGGGCTGTTTAACTCGCTGATTAACCTGCTGCTGCTGCTAATCACCAATAAGCTGAGCAAAAAGCTGGCCGGAACCAGCTTGTGGTAAGGAGGCCATATCATGGAACAAGGAAACAAAATTAAAAAGAGCGCAGGGGAAAAAACCTTTAATGTCTTTAACCATATCCTGCTTGCCTTCATCGCTGTTCTCTGCCTGTACCCGATGCTGTATGTCGCCTTTGCCTCTGTCAGCAACAGCAATCTGCTTACCCAGCACTCCGGGATTCTGCTGCGCCCCCAGGGGTTCAGCCTGAACGCCTATAAAATGGTTTTTACCAATCCCATGATTGGCAAGGGATACTTGAATACCCTGTTTGTGCTGCTGGTCGGATTGGTGCTGCAAATCATTATGACATCCTTGGGGGCTTATGTGCTTTCCCGCCGTACCTTGATGTGGCGCAAGGCGCTGATGATGGTTGTCACAATCACCATGTTCTTTTCCGGCGGCATGATTCCTACCTATCTGAATATGCGTGACCTGCACCTGACCAACACCCTTTGGGGCCTGATTATCCCCTTTATGATCAGTGCTTATAACATGATTATCCTGCGGACTTCCTTTGAATCTATCCCCGAATCGCTGGTTGAGGCGGCGCGTATTGACGGGGCTACCCATGTTACGGTATTGTTCCGCGTGGTGCTGCCGCTGTCCAAAGCTATCATTGCCGTTATGATTCTTTACTATGGGGTCAGCACCTGGAACGGATGGTTCTGGGCCTCCACCATCCTGCGCGACCGGGAAATGTACCCCCTCCAGGTCATCCTGCGGGAAATCCTGCTGCAAAACAGCACCTCCAACATGACGGGAGGAACCAGCGTAGAGGATATGGAGTCGGTTGCCGCCACCGTGAAATACGCCACCATTATGGTTGCCACTGTGCCGATTCTCTGCATCTATCCTTTCCTGCAAAAGTATTTTGCCGCCGGTGTGATGGTCGGCGCGGTGAAGGAATAACAGTAACACGATTGGAGGTATTCACCATGTCCGAGCCATTCCGCGCTGCCCATGATGCCCCCCTCTATGGACTGATCAGCC
>CATJCP010000339.1 GCA_949737515.1 uncultured Oscillospiraceae bacterium
TAGATTTCATGACTTGAGACACACTAATGCTACGTTGATGCTGGAGCAGGGAATCAGTCCGAAAGTAGCGCAACAGAGATTAGGCCATGCGGATTTCTCCACCACTATGAATATCTACTCCCATGTTCTGGAATCTGTCGATAAACAGGCTGCTGACACAATCGATAAGGCGGTATTCCAATCAATTCATTTGGCATAAAAATAAGGGGGGCCATGGCTGTACTAATGCAGCCATGGCCCCTTATCTGAAATGAGGTATTGTGATGACAAGTATACTTGAGAATCTATTTGATGGAAAAATTGATGCGATGGAGTCTTTGCCGTTCAAGGCGCGAAATCCTGTTCCAGGTGAAGAAGCGTTCATTAACTCTTTGGCCCCTGAACAAAATCAAACGCTTGAGAAAATGCTGGCTTCCTATGCGGACATGAGCATTTGGGCAAACCGGAAATGCTTTGTTTTCGGCTTCAAAATTGCTGTGCAAATAATTCTTGAGTCAATATCTGATATAGATGATTAGTTCATATCCAAATAATTTCATAGCAAAAAAGAGGACCATGGCTGTACCGATGCAGTCATGGTTTTTTTACTTAATGGAGGTATTCAAGATGATTTTACTGCACAATAGTGATGATCTTTACCAAAATAAGGAAACGATATCTTCTTCTGTCTTTGATTTTCTTGTCCGGCAATTTGCCCTTCTGGAGGACGAGGATCCGCAGATGAATGTCTATGGCGACATGGATTTCTGCTGTACTACTGGCACAATAGGCATTATTTCTTCTCTGGATGAGCTGAAGGAGGTTGACGTTCTGGATGAGATGACATCATCCAATGATATCAGAATCTTTACCTGTATGAATGGACTCATGCCGCTGGATGTTGTCTTGATAAAAAACCACATTAAGGTATTGAAAAAGAGGATATTTGCCTGCTGGCATTTATCCTCTTTTGGGTTCTTCATTATCCTATTTCTTTTTTTCCCTTACTGATTAAACCAGACGTACAACAAATAGTATAATACTTTATGGATTTTACATTTTTCTCTTTTTTGTCGAATTTACGCCGCCGAACGCAACTCCATGACCA
>CATJCP010000340.1 GCA_949737515.1 uncultured Oscillospiraceae bacterium
CAAGGTTTGTATTGACCAGATGGAGAAAATGTTTTACAGTTTGATTGACGCTTACCGCAATATGGGCGTGGAAATCGACGTGGAAGTGATGGGCAAACGCCCCTGCATGGGCGAGGTAGACCCCCAGGCACAGGCGGAGCTGGAAAAGAGGTTTTCCTCCATTATAAAAGCCTACAACGGAGGGACAGAGCCCACAGCCGGTTCCGGTTCCACTGACTGCAACATCCCGTTTTCCATGGGGATCCCCTCTATCTGCTTTGGCGGGTACAAGGGAAAAGGGGCCCATACCCGCGGGGAATATATTGAGCTGGAAAGCCTGGCTCCTGGATTGAAGATTGTCGCAGCTTCGGTTTTAAGCTATTTTCAAAACTGACGGCAGATAGGAGATAGTGCAGTTTATGAAAAACCAAACTATACAGGAATCCCGGCAGTTTTGGCTGGATACTATGTTGAAAATTGCTGCACCTGTTTTAGAGCATTTGGCGGAAGGCAGTTTAAAGGATTCCCTGCCAATCCCTTTTCATCAGGATAGGGTAGCCTTCGCGCCATTGGAAGCTTTCGGGCGCACCCTCTGTGGAATTGCCCCTTGGCTGGAGCTGGAAGGTTTGACAGGGGAGGAGGCGGATTTACAGAGGCGCTTTCAGGAATTAACGCTGAAATGCCTGGATATGGCTGTCGATCCCGCGTCGCCGGATTATATGGCCTTTTCCGTAACTGGCCAGACCCTTGTAGACGCGGCGTTCCTGTCACACGGACTTTTGCGCGCGCCCAGCCAACTGGTAAAACGCCTTTCCAACAGCACGCGGGAAAACCTGGTTGCTACCCTGAAAATGACGAGGCTGACAAGGCCGGGCTGCTCCAACTGGCTGTTTTTCTCCGCAATGGTGGAAACCGCTTTAAGATTGCTTGGGTGTGAGGATTTTGACCGGATGCGTATTGATTACGCAGTCAGGATGTTTGAAAACTGGTATAAGGGGGACGGATTTTACGGCGACGGGCCGGCGTTCCACTTTGACTATTACAATAGCTTTGTCATTCATCCAATGTACCTGGATATTATCTCTTTCCATCAGGATATTGCCGGGGATTATCCGGCGATCCGGGAAAAGGTCATTTTGCGTGCCAAGAGGTATGGGGAAATTTTGGAACGGCTGATCGGGCCGGACGGGAGTTATCCTGTTGTGGGGCGTTCCATTACATACCGGTTCGGGGCTTTCCAACTGCTGAGCCAGTTGGCGCTTGAACATCTTCTGGACAGGGACAAACTGCCGCCTGCCCAAGTGCGGAGCGCTTTGACGGCAGTGATCCAAAGGGTAATGAAGGGAACCGGTATGTTTGACGAAGTAGGATGGCTTCGGCCAGGGGTTGCGGGATACCAGCCGGAACTGGCTGAAGGGTATATCAATACCGGAAGCCTTTACCTGTGCTGCGCGGTTTTCCTGGCGCTGGGGCTGCCGCCGGAGGATGAATTCTGGAGCGGGGCGGATATGGACTGGAGCGGCAAACGTGTCTGGGCTGGGGAGACAATTCCCATTGATCACTATATATTGTAAAAGATTTGCTGTGATTTACAGATTGCCGTTGTTCAGCAGCATCTTTTCCAAGAAAGGGAAATGGTCATGGAAATTATAACTGAGCGTTTAATGATCCGCAGCCTGAAACCAGCGGACAAACCCGCTTTTGTTGAAATGGC
>CATJCP010000341.1 GCA_949737515.1 uncultured Oscillospiraceae bacterium
ATAGTTGGTAATCCATCTCAGGCCCAAAGTCTGGCGGCGTTCTGGACGCACTTCCATGGGTACCTGATAGGTTGCGCCGCCTACGCGGCGGGCCTTGACTTCCAGCTCAGGCATAATATTTTCCATTGCCTGCTCGAAGCATTCCAGGGCGTCTTTGCCGGTTTTCTCAGCGACAATGGCAAACGCGTCGTACACAATTTTCTGAGCAACGCCTTTTTTGCCATCCAGCATGATATTGTTGATCAGGCGCGTAACGAGCTTGGAATTATAAAGCGGATCCGGCAGTACGTCACGCTTTGCGATATTACCTCTTCTTGGCACTTCGCTTCCCTCCTTCACATTATTATGAATTCATCGGTACTCGAAATAAAAACTCCCGTCGATGCCAATGCAGTTCCTTCTCAATAGAAAACCAGGCAAGCCTTTGAAAAGTCCGGTACATCTCTATTTTTGAATATATAAAACCACATTATGCGGCATAAACATCTTTAAAAAAGGGGAGGCGTTTTACTTCTTCGCAGCGCCGGCCTTCGGGCGCTTTGCTCCGTACTTGGAACGGGCCTGCATTCTCTTCGCAACACCCTGGGCGTCCAATGCGCCGCGAACAATATGGTAACGTACACCTGGCAGATCCTTAACACGTCCGCCGCGGATAAGCACGACGCTGTGTTCCTGCAGATTGTGTCCGATACCGGGGATGTAAGCTGTAACTTCAATCCCGTTGGTCAGCTTAACCCTGGCCGTTTTACGCAGAGCAGAGTTTGGCTTTTTAGGGGTATCCGTTCTGATAGCAGTACAAACGCCTCTTTTTTGCGGAGAATCCTGATTGATTGCAATTCTCTTTTTGGAGTTCCATCCTCTGAGCAGTGCGGGAGCGGTGGATTTCTTCTCAACGACTTCCCTTCCCTTACGGACTAGCTGGTTAAAGGTTGGCATTCCTGCACCTCCTTACTTTATATTTGGTTTGTTTTATTTGGAAAAAGGCCTTGTCCACTCCACGCTGCCGGTAAAAGGCGCTGTGGAAGCTGTCTAAAACCTTCTGCCAGTCATAAAGTCTCACCGATTGGGTATTATACCACGTTTTACCGATGGTTGTCAATAGAATTTAAGCGCAGTAATTATGATTTAGGAGTTTTTTATAAACAGACGCTGTTTTCAGGGACAGGTTTTATTCCAGCTGTCATGTGTGCAGACGGCGTTGGAATGGTTTCTGGTTTTCAAATGAAAAACGGGTCTTTTGAGTCGCATATATAAGAAAGGCCCGTTCTTTCTTAAAACAGGAAGAACGGGCCTGATTCTATTGTTTAACAGGATCAAGTGCCTGGGATGGGGAAGAAGGCTACATAACCGGCTGGTTTTCGTACCGCACAACCTCGACGTGGTTCAGACAGTTCATGCCGGTTCCCGCCGGGATCAGCTTGCCAATCATGACGTTCTCCTTGATACCCACCAGCGGGTCGGTCTTGCCCTTGATGGCGGCGTCGGTGAGGATCTTTGGAGTCTCCTGGAAGGACGCGGCGGAGAGGAAGGACTCTGAGTTGCTGGCGGCCTTGGAGATACCGAGGATTTCCGGTACCCAGGTGGCCTTGCGCAGCTCCTCATAGCGTTCGGTCTCGGCGTCCTGCTCTTTTACGACAATAACGCGCTTCTCACCGCTGGCAATTCGCTCGTCGATGACCTTGTTGGCGTCCAGGACCTCAGCTCTTTCCACCAAACCGCCGGCGATCAAGCCGGTATCCCCGGCGTCCACCAGGCGGACCTTTTTCAGCATCTGCCGGACAATGACCTCAATGTGCTTGTCGTTGATGTCAACGCCCTGCATCTGGTAGGTTTTCTGAACCTCTTCAATCAGATAGTCCTGCACTGCGTCCACCCCGCGGATCTGCAGAATGTCCTTGGGAACAGCGGAGCCCTCGGTCATAAGCGTCCCAGCTTCTACGAAGTCGCCGCTGTTGACCTTCAGGCGGTAGCCGTAAGGGATTGTTTCCTCCACCACATCCCCTGCGGCAGGGGTAATGCGGACCTTGCGGATTTCCTTGTCATCCCGCTGCTTTTCGGAGATTTCAACGGAGACCATGCCGCTGATTTTGGCGATAATGGCGCTTCTCTTGGGTCTCCGGGCCTCGAACAGCTCTTCAACACGGGGAAGGCCTTGAGTAATATCCTCCGCACTGGCAACGCCGCCGGTGTGGAAGGTGCGCATGGTGAGCTGGGTGCCGGGTTCGCCGATGGACTGGGCGGCGATGATGCCCACCGCTTCCCCAATGCCCATAGGCTTGCCCTTGGCCAGGTTCATTCCATAGCATTTGCAGCAGACGCCCCGTTTGCATTCGCACTTTAAAGGAGAACGGACAACTACTTCTTTGAAGCCCTTCTTGACAATCAGGTCTGCATCCTCTGCGGTCATCATCTTGTCCTTGGAGACCAGGACCTCCCCAGTTTCCGGGTCGGCAATGTCCTCCACCAGATAACGCCCGTTCAGGCGGGTGGCCAGGGATTCCAGCACTTGGTTGCCCTCCTTGATATCCCGCAGGATAATCCCTTCCTTGGCGCCGCAGTCCAGCTCGGTCGTAATAACCTCCTGGGAAACATCCACCAGACGGCGTGTCAGGTATCCGGAGTCAGCTGTACGCAGGGCAGTATCGGCCAAGCCCTTCCGCGCGCCCCGGGAGGAGATAAAGTATTCCAAAATGTTCAGGCCTTCCCGGTAATTGGCCTTGATGGGGATTTCTATGGCCCGTCCGGAGGTGTTGGCGATCAGCCCGCGCATACCCGCCAGCTGGCGGATCTGGTTCATGGAACCGCGCGCCCCGGAATCTGCCATCATAAAGATGGGGTTAAAGCGGTCCATATTGTTCTGCAGGGCCTTGCCCACCTTATCCGTTGTCGAGTTCCAGGTGTCGATGACCAGCTTGTAACGCTCGTTGTCGGACAGGACGCCCATATTGTACTGGTCGGTGATTTCCATTATCTTTTCATCGGCTTCTTTCAGCAGCTCAGCCTTTTGAGGCGGTATCACCGCGTCGATGACTGCAACTGTAATGCCGCTGCGGGTGGAGTATTTGAAGCCCTGGGCTTTGATCCGGTCCAAAACCTCGGCGGTGACGCCAGTCCCATGGACCTCTATGCACCGGCTCACAATCTTGCCTAGCATACTCTTGCCCACCGTTGTGGTAATTTCCAGGTCAAATATCTTTTCAGGGTCGCTGCGGTCCACATAACCCAGATCCTGGGGAATGGGGTCGTTGAAGATAATCTGCCCCACAGTAGCGTCAATGATATGGGATTTTATCTCCCCGTCAATTTCCTTTTCCACCCGTACCTTGATAGGGGCGTGAAGGCCTACGCATCCCTCCTGGTAAGCCATTAGGGCCTCGGCGGTGTTGCGGAACACCTTGCCCACCCCCGGCTCATCCTCTTTTACCATGGTCAGGTAATAGGACCCCAGAACCATATCCTGGGTCGGCACTGTG
>CATJCP010000342.1 GCA_949737515.1 uncultured Oscillospiraceae bacterium
GCCGTGGTAAAATATGCCGTCCTTGGCGCTGCGGCAGGCGTCTTTCTGGCCTGCCTGTGCATCTGCTGCTGGTGGATTTTTGCTAACCGGGCCGCCAATTCCTTCCAGATGGAGCGGCTGGTTGGTGCGCCCTTCCTGGGATCCCTGCGGATCTCCGGAAACCCGGCGGAGCGTCTCGCCATGGCTGTCATGGGGGAGCGGAGCTGGAAAAACAAGGAACAGGCGGAGGCGTATATCAGCCAGCAGGCCAAGGCCGCCTTCCCCAGGGATGGGGCTGTCCTGCTTCTCTCTACACTGCCGGAAAAGCTGGCTGGTGCGGGGATGGATTCGCTTGTAAAGGTCCTCTCCAAGGACGGCTATACCGTTACGCCTGTTATGGACGCAGTGCATAACCCCACGGCTGTGGAGGCCCTTCAGGTTTGTGCGGCGGTTGTTTTCGTAGAGATGCCCGGCAAAAGCAGCCTGATGGCAATCCGTAACTCTGCCGCGCAGGTGGAGAATGCCCAAAAATCTTTTTTGGGCATTGTGACAATCTGATATCGCCCTCTTCAGTCTCAACAGGCATATCGTGAGTAGTATATCTCACGATATGCCTGTTTGAATATATTGAGCTCTATTCTGAAATGTTTTGCTGTGAACCCCCAAAACTGTAATTTTGGTTTTCACTTATGTCGATTAAGAACATATGTCCTTAAACGTTAGAGAAATCTGATTCGGAGAAAAAATATAAAACCCCGCAGGAATTTTACATTCCTGCGGGGTCTGGAGCTGGTGGGGTGACTCGAACACCTGACCTGCTGATTACGAATCAGCTGCTCTACCGACTGAGCTACACCAGCATACTATCAAAATATACCTTTTGTCATATTCTGTTTTTGTAAACTTCTTAGTAACCAACAGAATGTAGGTCCGTTAGCCACTGCCGCTACTGCTTGACTCGTGCCAGTATATGCACTCTTTCTATAAGCACTCACTTAAAATATTCTATCACATATTTTTTCTCTCGTCAACTCCTTTTCTGCATTGCGAGGTGCCCAAAGTGTAGGAGTACAATACATATTGGACAGAAGCGAAAGAAAGAAGTAGAAAGATGAGGTGAAATCGGTTAAAGTTGAGTTACCACATTTAACGCAACCGAAAGGAGGCCATATCCTTCATGAGAAAGAGTGTAACGCAGGACATGGCATACAGGCAATCCCTAATGAAATATGCGGAGAAATACGGGGTCAGCCGAACCAGCCGGAAGTACAACAGGAGCCGGTCCTATATCTACTTCTGGAAGAAACGCTGGGACGAAAGTGTGGAGTCCCTGGCCTGCCAGTCCAGACGTCCTCACATCCATTCAAACCAGCATACCGAAGGGGAGCTGAAGCTGATCCGAGATATGCGCCGCCGCGACCCGCAGCTTGGCCTGGAGGATCTGTGGCACCGCCTGAAGCTGCGCAGCTACACCCACCGCCCCGAGAGCCTGTTTCGAGTCATGTATAAACTGGGATGCTCCCGCAGGAGAAGAAGAAGGCTTACACACTAAAACCTTACCAGAAGATGACCCATCCGGGAGAAAGAATCCAGGTAGATGTGAAGGTTGTTCCCCGCTGCTGTATCGCCGACCCGGAGCTACGCCTGTTCCAATAACCGCCATTGACGAGTTCTCCAGACTCCGCTTCCTGGCCGCATAGCCGGAGCAGGCCACCTTCTCCTCCGCCGACTTCTTGAAACGGCTGGTGATGTGTCCAGACTGACAACGGTTTTGAATTTACCAACCGCTTTTCCAGAAGCAAGCGGGATATCCAGACTCTTTTTGAGAAAACCGCCGCTGTCCTTGGTATTCGCCATAAGCTTATCCGCCCTTACACCCCAAGGCACAACGGCGCAGCCACCGTGAGGACCAAAAGCGTTTCTACTCCTGCCACTCCTTCTTCTCCCTCGCCGATTTTGATGCACAGCTCTCCCGCCACAACCGCCGCTCCAACAACTTGCCGATGCGCCCTCTCTATAGGCTCTCTCTTCCTGATTTTCTTGTCCAATTTGTTTGACTATCCTACATCTTGAGAATTTTTTTGCCTCCCTATAAACTTAAATTACGCTGCCTTGGACTGCCATATTTCCCTTACCAAAAGTACGACACCGTATAGACCGCCAATCAAAAGAATGGTATCTTCATATGCGTTAAAAATAATTGATTTGATTCCAGTCAGCCCCCAAATAGTCAATAAAGCAAGAAGCACCTTGTTCGTTCTTTTATAGCCCGCATAGACGACTATGCTCAGGCTAATGACAGGACAAGGCATAATGTATGTTACCATTTGTGGGAAAGAATTGCCCAGAAGTAGCGAAATAAGGGGGTGGATTGAATAAAGAAGCAGCAATATTGCTCGAATTTTATTGGGCTTTTCTAAAATGCCATCCTTATATTTTCAGGCATCAAATAAAAACAAGATACCGCTAAGCAGATATAATGGCAGGGCGAAGAACTTTTGAATTGGTTCTGTTTCATATCATGCAAAAAACACAATACCAATAAACAGGTTGGCAATCCCTAAAGAAAATTTTGCTGCCCATGTTACTTTTCGCATATAGGACAATGCAATCGAAAAGAGCAAGAGGATAATCAATAGGATTTGAATTGCCCATGTCTGTTTATTGTAGTTGCCAATAACATTCCAAAATGCTTGTGCGTTCAGCTATCCACCTCTATAAAATTTGTAAAATCATCAATGCTTCAATTTGACAACACAACAGGGAAAAGGAAGCTTTTTGTTTTAGTCTGTGCAATCTGGCAGATTGCGCTCTCCCCATTGTTTCATATAGCGGATCACATCAATAAAGCTCATTCCCAGTTCAGACAGAGTGTATTCCACCTTTGGCGGAATCTCCTTATAATCATGCCGAATCAAAAATCCATCGGCTTCTAATTCCCGAAGCTGTTTTGTCAGGGAGGATTCTGTGATTTCACCAAGCTGGCGGCGCAAAGCGCCAAACCTGTGAATATCGTTAAATGCAATATAATAGAGAATTTCCAGCTTCCACTTTCCGCCCAAGATTTTTTGAAGCGTTGACATAGTCTTACAGCGTTGAATCGCCGTTTCTGTTTTCCTCATGTTCCACAACCTCCTGTCAGCATATTATATCGCCATGGTACTGCAAAAGCAAGGTACTGCAAAAAAGTACCGTACTTTTATTTTTTCTGTACCATGATATAATGGCAGAAAAAAGGAGGTTCTGCTATGCACTACACTGGAACGATATGGCGGCCACCCTATGAGGCTTCCTCGCTGCTGCTTGAAGTCACGGCTGGCTGCACCCACCACAAATGTAAATTCTGTACGCTCTATAATAACCTGCCATTCAAATTCAGAATGTCCCCCCTTGAGGATATAGAAAGTGACTTGCAGGAAGCGCAGCTTTGGAGTACAGACCCCATTTCCATGCTGACGGCCCGCTTGCAGGGGATACCCAGGCCGGAA
>CATJCP010000343.1 GCA_949737515.1 uncultured Oscillospiraceae bacterium
CAATACTTTTTTGATAGATTTACAAAAATGTTTGCAAAAAGAGTCTTGGACTCCTCATACATGGCGTCCAAGACTCTTTTCCTTAACTTAATGACATTGGTTCTTTCCGTTGGCTGCTTAAAATAGAGCCGATGGACCATGGGAAATCCCACAAGTTCATCGGCTCTGCGTCTATGCGTCTGGCTCTGTGATGATGGTTAGCTTCGATTGTTGAACGTTCACAATTTCTTCTCGCTTGCACTTCGGACAAAACAGCGGGAAATTGAGCAGTATCGTGTCCACTCTTATTTGCGTTCGTGTCCTATTCCCGCAGACAGGACATAATATCCATTCTTTGTTGTCCATGGTACATCTTCATCAACTACCGTTCCTGGTCCCGTAGCTTTTTCTTCGATTGCCTTACGGCGGTTTTCTCCCCATTATGTGGACCGTTTTCCTGTGTGTCCTGGCCCAATGATTTTAGACCAGTCCGAAAAGCCAACATTTCTGCTTCACTCTTTGTATCAAGAACATATTGCAATTCGCTGAGAACTTTTTCACGGTCGTATGGCAGGTTTGCCGTTACCGGGTAATAGTTCGATACTGAATTTGCCAGTAAGTGTGTGCGAATTTGAAGATGACTGATAAATGTTTGCAATTCTTCAATGCGCTCCCGTTCGCCAGCCGGAGTAAACTCACCTCGCTGTGCCATGGCGAACAGTTCCGTATCAGGAAACAAGGTGAGCGAATCCACAGAAATAAAGTACGGGTTGAGCTGGCTGAAAAGCTCCGCGCTTTCGACCGCGTTTCGATAACCGCCACCTTTCCCTGCGAGGCCAGTCATATACACAAAATAGTATTCGATCCCTGCCTCGTCCAGTTTCCGGCACTGTTCCGCAATATCGGCGGCGGTGTAACCTTTATTCGCCAGCGAAAGTGTTTTATCGCTCCCGCTTTCTGTTCCAATACTCAAACCATTGATGCCCATGGCGCGGAGCTTTTTTAGCTGCCACACCTCTTTGCCTTTAATGTCCCGTATACTTGCGAACATTGCCATGCTCTGGCATTTTATCAGATAGTCACGGACGGTAAGCGCCCGGAGTTTCAGATTGTCATAGCTCATGGCGAACGGACTGGCCCCGGTCCAAAACAATCTTCTGGCATAGGGTTGGTAACGTTTGATTTCGGCTAAATCTGCTTCAAATTCTTCCATTGGAGACATACGAAAAGGCTCATCTTTGAATAGGCTGCAAAACCGGCAATTTTGATAGGTACAGCCGGAAGTGGCCTGGATGATGGGGGTATTTGCCTCATATGGCGGTCGCCATGTTCTCCCGGTAAAATGCAATGGAGCCGCCTCCTTTACAGATGGGGAAGTGTTGTGCGGTACTGCCGCAGTTGTTCCTCACTTGCTGTCTGAATGATGGTATCAAGCGTTTTCAGCAGTTCGCCCTTGTCCTTCGGCAATTCACCGTATAGCTGGAAAGCGTTAGACGCCCCCAGTGCCGCAAAAGTAGTCGGAATCGTTAATTGGTCCACCAGCACCCGAATCTCCTTGTACTTCTCAATTTCACTTTCTTCTGCCCATGTTCCGCGTTGTATCTCCTGGTACAGCTCTGAGTCAGGATAAATCGTCAGCATATTCGCCCCAATCAGCGTGGGGTGTATCTGATTGCATATATCCGCAGTCAGTTTTGCGCCAATCTCACCCCGGCCAACGCCGGAAATGCTCACCAGATAGAAGAAACTGTTATGAATACCGGCCCGATCCAGACGGCTGCATTGCGTTACAATGTCGGTGGCGGTATAGCCCTTGTTCATGAACCGCAGGGCTTCATCATCGCCGGTTTCGATGCCTATTGTTAGTCCGTCAAATCCGGTCTGATGGAGCAGCGCCAGTTCCTCGTCTGTTTTCAGCGTAATATCCGTAATCCGTGCAAAGCAGCCAATCGTTTTGACCGATGGTGTATACTTGTGGATCAGGCCAGCAATAGCCATGAGCCGCTCCTGTTTCAGCACAAACGGATTTGCCCCGGTTAGAAATGCCCGGTTAAAATGAAAGCCACTCCACCGTTTTAATGTTTGGGCTGTTTCCTGCAAATCATTCTCTATATCCTCAAGCGGCGACATCCTGAATTTGAATGGTAAGTCGTTATAAAGGGTACAGAATTTGCAATTGTGGTGGGTGCAGCCCGCTGTTACTTCTAACAGCAGGGATGAGGCTTCATAGGGGGGCCTCCAAATGGTTCCTGTGTAGTGCATAAACAAACCTCCTTTGCTGCTCATTATATCATAGTACAAAGCAAATAAAAGTACGGTACTTTTTTGTAGTACCTTGAAAATTTAAGTTCCATAGGATATAATGGACGCAAAGGAGGCCCATCACCATGAGAAAGAGTGAATTAGCCATTGAACGCTGCAAAACAATGTCAACACTTCAAAAAATCTTAGGTGGAAAGTGGAAACTCGAAATTCTTTACTATATCGCTTTTCGGGATATACACAGATTTGGGGAGCTTCGCCGCCAGCTTGGTGAGATAACAGAATCCTCACTGACCAAACAACTCCGGGAATTGGAGGCCGATGGATTTTTAATCCGGCATGACTTCAAGGAAATCCCGCCGCGAGTAGAATACACCCTGTCTGACTTGGGCAAGAGCTTCATTGATGTGATTGACTATATGAAAACGTGGGGGGATCAAAATTTGCCCGATGTAAATAGCTGACCGAAAGAGCCGATGAACTACGGAAAATTCCGTAAGTTCATCGGCTCTGCGTCTATGCGTCTGGCTCTGTGATGATTGTTACGTTCAATTCCTTGGCTTGGATTAGACTTTCCTGCCTGCACTTGGGACAATAAAGCGGATAGTTTATCAAAACTGTATCCTGCCTGATTCTGTTTCGCGTTTTATGACCGCAAACGGGGCAAAGTATCCACTCTCTGCATAACTTTCCCCTGCCTGTATGTCGTTCGCCATCCACTGCTACATCGCCGCTCCTTCTTGTTTTCTTGATTTGTAGCCGCGCCGGATTACTTTCTCGGTGTAATGACTATGCCATCAGCATTGTCCGGGTCCCTGAATGTGTAGGTAAAACCTTCCGGCAAGTCAGGGTTTTCCGTTGTGTCCACCTCAATATCTGTGTTATCAGGGTCCAGATCGTCAATCTCTACAGAGTTGCCCCGCTCCTGATCCTGCTGGTTGTCGTTCCTCTTGTCGGCACAGCCGGTAAACAGCGTCAGGCATACCAACACACAGATGAAAGCAATCATAAATTTTTTCATTACAGTTCCCTCTCTTTCAAATGTCCCCGTTTGATTTCCAGCACCACATCCGCCTGTTTTGCCACTTCGCGGTCGTGGGTCACAACCACCACGCACTTCCCGAACGCATGGGCGCTCTCTTTCAAAATCGCCGTGATTTCCTCGGCGGTGTCGGCATCCAGATTCCCGGTCGGCTCGTCTGCCAGAATGACC
>CATJCP010000344.1 GCA_949737515.1 uncultured Oscillospiraceae bacterium
CGTACTTTGGAATGTCCCAATAGTCCATCAACTCCACCGCGAGAAGTTGCTCTAGGTGTTCCTCGGCAATCCACCTCTGAAACTCGCGATACTGTTCCTGGCTTAACGCGATTCCCATGCCATGTATGCCATATTTCTTTGCAGCCTCTATCAGCAGGAATCCCCACCATCAGCCAATGTCAAGCAACAACATTCCTTCAGGTACAGCTTTTTCAGGATATAATCAACCTTGTTCACCTGTGCCTGGTAAAGAGAATCGTCCTCATGTAGAAAATAGCTGAAGGAATAGCTCATGGTTTCGTCCAGCCAGAGTTTGTAAAAATCATTTCCGATTATTGACAGTTTTCGACAATACAATGTAAAAAGGCCAATCCACACAAGGCAGATTGACCTTTCCGGGCAACTTACGCTTGCCTTGTCTTAAACAAAAAATTATTTTATTTTCATATTGTATAAATCTCTCATAATAGCTCAATAAACTTAGAGGCTGTTTTATTGTTTTTTCAGCCATTCCGCACCCAGCAAAATCCAATGTGTCATAACGCTGCTTCCTGCCACTATTCCCAAATGCTCCGAAAAAAAGAGCCTGCTGTCCGAGATAAACAAAGACCTCTGCTCCGCCATAATAACCCGCGGCCATAGCCCGCTCTGCAAAAAGCAGTAAATCCCTGCACCGATCACGGCTGAAAGAAACAGATAATACACATATTCAAAAGCCGTCTGCCGAAGTTTCCTTTGAAGTCTTTTAAACATCCCCTGCAGGTGCATACTTACATGAAACGCCATCAAGAGAAAACACCACGCCGAAGCCGATACATGAAGCTGCCGCCAGCCATGCGTCATACATATTCCCACAACCGGGAATACCATATCCGAGAGCATGAGTGAGCTTACCATCATGCACACCATTGCCGCAAGAAGCAGGAAATCAAAGCCGGTCAGTAAAAACCGCCGGAATCCATATCTTCCCTTGTGCAGCGTCCGATACCACTGCACATTTAACACATGATGTAGCAGGAACAGGATAAACAACAGGATGCCAATCTTCGCATGAAGCAACAGCCCCATCCCCGGACGGTAACTAAGCAGATAGAGGAACAGCAGAAACATTGCAATATCAACAATGATTTTTATTCGCCGCTTCACTGTTCAGGAACCCCATTCAAGGCAAGCCACTGAGAAATCTCGTCCCTGTCGCTGCTACTGTAATTAAATTCATACCCAAGCCCTACATAAGCGCCCGGAACTGCCTTTGACAGATCGGAAACGCTGTCCCCGAACATGGTTCCTCCGTGGCTGCTAAAAGACACAATCGTTTTCCCGGAGAAGTCATATTCTTCAAGGAATGAATACACAGGCATGGGCATGGTCGCCCACCATGTAGGATAACCCAGCAGGATCACATCGTACTGGCTCATATTCTCCACATGACCGGAAAGGGCAGGATGAACATTATTCATCAAATCCTGTTGCGATACCTCGTAAATATTACCACTGTAAGGCTCCTCCATCGTAATCTCTATCATGTCTGCTCCGGTTTTCTGCTGAATGATATGGGCCGCATCCTCCGTATTGCCGGAATAGGAAAAGTAAGCAATCAAAATTCTCGGATTTTCAGGGATAGAAATATGCAGAGAGCAGGTCGTTTTAATGGTTTCATTTATGCCCTCCGCATTACGGCAGATACGAAATCCTAAATTTTGGTCTGCATCAACAGGATTTGTCGCAGAACGGTAGGCACTCCTTAAATGCTTTCCGAAGTCATTATAACCGCCGCCCCTGTTTACCCGGAGGGAACCGTTTACTGCGCCTGCCGGATTGTCCGTATTTTCAAGATCATACTCTCCGTAATAATCAAAGCACCATTCCGAAACATTCCCGTGTGTATTATAAAGGCCAAAGGCGTTTGGTTCCAGACTGTCAACCGCAATGGTTTCTCCTCGGTTTCTGCTGGTAACAACATCCGGATTGCGGCGCGATACATAATTTTCCTCAATCAGGTAAGGATAGCTTCCCTCAAAATTTGCATAATCGCTGTGTACCTGATTTCCGAAATTGTAAATCGTCGTTGTTCCGGCCCGCGCCGCATATTCCCACTCGGCCTCCGTCAAAAGCCGGTAGCCGTCTGCGCTGCGGTCCCAGCTTACCGTACCTCCCTCTATTGTATAAACCGGCGTTAATCCTGCGCTTTCACTCAGACGATTGCAGTACTCGACAGCCTCATACCATGTAACATTTTCAACGGGCAAATCCCCGCCTCTAAAATGGCTTGGATTCTCTCCCATAATTCGCTCATAGTCGCTCTGCCGCACCTCGTAAGGATCAACGTAGAAAGCGCCTATGGTCACTTCATGGGAAACCTCGTCCTGCCCCCGCTGTCTTTCGTCCTGCAGACTGCCCATTGTAAATGTGCCGCCTTCCAACAATATCAG
>CATJCP010000345.1 GCA_949737515.1 uncultured Oscillospiraceae bacterium
AACAAGAAAGATTGCGGCTGTTCTGTTCTCAGCGGCCATTGCAGCCTCAGCATTGTCTACCGCAGCACAGGCGGCACCCCTGGAGCCACCCGCAGCACAGTCCGCCGAAGTTGGCATCCAGCCCTATGCGGACGTAATCGTCACCAAGTACCGGGCCTACCAGGGGTTATTCCAGAAACGCCGCTGGAATGAAACCCGCGGCTATTGGGTGGACCCCGAGTGGATCACCATAGGGACCCAGGTGTGACCCCGACTTTTCAAGTAAATGGCAGCAAAAGGGCGGATGTGCAAAGGAAGTAAAAACAGATCCGCCCCTTTTTCTAAATAGGGGGTGAATAAATTTGACATCAAACAGGCCGATGACCAAAGACACCGAGACATATCTGCTGGCCTTGCAAGAGATGCTGAAAGCGCTTCGGACAGCTTGCGGACTCTCCCAAGCCAACATAGCCGATGCGCTGGGAATTCACCGGGCGACCTACACGAACTATGAAAATGGCAGGTCATACCCGGATTTGATTGTTATGATGGGGCTGGCAAAGATTTTCCAAATCCCTCCGGAAACCTTTCTGCACCCTGAGGAGTTTCAAGACCTTGGCACAGCCCAGCAGAGGACAGAGCATATCCCTACGGCGAATTTGGAGACGATTGGCGACCTGAGTAAAGCAGAAAAGGAACTGATAGCAAAATTCCGCTTGGGAACGGGCAAACCGGCCTGGTCATACGACAGTCTTTCCCGCGAGGTAGACAATGCGCTCGGGCAATTTGTCATCAGGAAAAATTACATGGGCTACCCTTTTTTGGTAAGCGCAATTTGTGAAGCGCTCTCCTTTCTTCCGGATTCCTTGACCATGACGGAAATGTGTGAGCAAGTGGCCGCAAAAGAGGATGCCTCAACGAAAGCGGTGAGCAGAGAACTGACCCGTATCGTCAACAGCATATGGTATCACAGCCATAATCCGCCAGTTTACAGCCGGGTTGCCGGATATGAAGTTGCGGCAAAGCCTTTGCCGAACGAATTTATCAATACTATGGCCTGTTATCTTGACAGCACAAATTTCCATCCGGAGGGGTTTGTGAAGTCCGTTGTCGGCGGTCAGGCAGAGCACTAAAAAGGAAAGCGCCGAAGAATCGGCGCTTTCCCCTTTTTTAATGGGTTTCAAATTCCAGTCGTTCTTTTAAGGTGAATTTTACTGAGTGACGCTTTCCATATTTGCCAAAGCATAATCAATCATCTGATTTATCAACTCATTTCTGCTTATCTCAAATTCAGCGGCTTTACGGTCAATTTCTTTCAGGGTATCCACCGATATACGCATGGAGATAACTTCCTTTTCTGGTTTCCTCGGAACAAATTTTGGCATAATACCCTCCCTTTCCTTGACAAAATTATATCTCATTTGATATAGTATGGATATATTCTAAAATCAATATCAAAATCAGAATACAAGAGAGGGAGAAAAAATGAGAGAGAAAACCTGCTGTTTCACCGGCCACAGGCACATCCCCGAAAAAGATCTGGAAAAGGTAAAAGCAAGGCTGGAACAAACCATCCTTGCTTTATACGAGCGGAACGTGGTATATTATGGTGCGGGAGGGGCTTTGGGGTTCGATGCCCTTGCCGCCGAGACTGTGCTGCGCCTGCGGGAGAGCCACCCAAAGCTGCGGCTTATCCTCGTCCTGCCCTGCAAAGACCAGACACGCGGCTGGAAGCCGGAGGACGTTGCAAGATATCATGAAATCATACGACGAGCAAATAAGACAGTCTACACTAGCGAGGCTTATGCCACAGGCTGTATGCATAAGCGCAACCGCCATCTAGTACAATTCAGCAGCGTATGCGTATGCTATCAGACCCAGGCCCGTGGCGGGACAGCATACACCGTCAATTACGCAAACAGCAAAGGACTTAAAATCATAAATGTAGCATGAAAAAACGAAAGGAGCTGGGCGTTTTGAAGCGCTTTACCACTTACACACAACACAGAATCCTCAAGGATTACTGGCAAAATCACATCCCATTTACCGTTTCTAGTTTGATGGAACGGAGGATACTCCATTTTCCAGCCCTTGGCAGGCTGACTCTGCGGCTTATGGAATGTCGGGGACAGATCATGGAACAATGTAAGTGGAACGGAGAGCCGCTGTATATTGCAACAACCGAAACCAAAGAAGAGTGGGCAGATATATGGAGATACAAACGCCAGTATTCAGAAACTTGTTGTGCTCAATATAAGATAGTATTAGGAATGAACCGGTTTGAAAGGCAGAAGTATTATGAAGAACTGGACGAAACGCTGATGGAGTTACAGCGGCAAATAGCCTTTTCCGAGAGTTAATAAAAGCCTTTTGCATTTTATTTGGGATGTGGTAACGGTGATCATCGTAAGCTGGAACGTCAATGGCCTTATGGCCTGCATAGGGAAAAATTGCTTCGAGCCGATCCAGGCATTACAGCCTGATATTGTCTGCTGCCAGGAGGTCAAGACCTCGCGCCGCCCCAAGGTGCTGCCGGACTACCATCACTATTGGGAAACCGGACAGCGGGAGGGCTATGCCGGAGTGCTGACGATGGCAAAGCACGAACCG
>CATJCP010000346.1 GCA_949737515.1 uncultured Oscillospiraceae bacterium
TGGCCCGGTAGTTCAGCTGGTTAGAACGCTAGCCTGTCACGCTAGAGGTCGTGGGTTCGAGCCCCATCCGGGTCGCTTTCCTCTCTCCCCTTTTCTGATGTGCCTTTGTAGCTCAGTTGGTAGAGCAGAGGACTGAAAATCCTCGTGTCGTTGGTTCGATTCCGACCGAAGGCATCTGTTTGCGGGTTTAGCTCATCTGGTAGAGCGCCACCTTGCCAAGGTGGAGGTAGCGAGTTCGAGCCTCGTAACCCGCTCCATAAGAAGCGTCGATGTTATCGGCGCTTTTTTCATATCCATCAAAAAAGAAGGAGTACTATCTCTATGATTCAATATAAAAAAGCCGAAATAAAAGATATCCCTGTACTAATGGACATCCGTCTGGAAACTCTTCGGAACGTTTTCAAGCTTCCTCCCGACCATCCCTTTGAAACGGGATTGGTGGAAAAAAGCAGAGAATACTTCTCCGGACCCAATCAATCAAGCGTCCTCGCCTTTGACAGTGGCACAGTCATCGGCTGTGCGACGATGTGTTATCTGGATGTGCTGCCCACAATGGAGCATCCCTCCGGCTTTCGGGGGCATCTGATGAACGTTTACACCAAACAGCAATACCGCCGCCGCGGAATCGCCCGGAAGATGGTGGAAACGCTGATTGATGAAGCAAGAAAAAAGGGGGCGACCGAAATCACTCTGGACGCAACTGAAGAGGGCAGGCCGCTCTATAAAAAATTGGGGTTTTCAGAATCCACCGAATGTATGGTTCTCAACCTGTAAGCTGAAAGGACAAATAAAATGAACTACCAAATCTCCTGCCCATGCCTGTTTGGATTGGAAAGCGTCCTTGCAGATGAAATCCGCGCCCTCGGCGGCGGGGACGTCCATGTCGTTTCCGACGGACGGGTCAACTTCACCGGTGACGCCCGGATGATTGTCAAGGCAAACCTCTGGCTGCGGACAGCGGAGCGCGTCCAAATCTTTCTCGGCTCCTACCCTGCCTCCACCTTTGAGGAGCTGTTTGAAGGGATGTATTGTCTCCCCCTGGAACGGTATATTGGCCCCAAGGACGCTTTCCCGGTCAAGGGCTGGTCGCTGAATTCAACCCTGACCAGCATTCCCTCCTGCCAGTCCATCCTGAAAAAGGCCGCCGTAAAGCGCCTGAGTGAAAAATACCACATTGCCTGGTTTGAGGAAAGCGGCCCCGCCCGGCAGCTCCAGTTCTCCCTTTTAAAGGACCAGGCCAGCATCTTTATCGATACAACGGGAATCGGACTTCACAAGCGCGGTTACCGGCCAATGGCCAATGAAGCTCCCATCAAGGAGACCCTGGCGGCGGGGATCCTCCAGCTGGCGCGGGTCCGGCAGGATACCAATCTGATCGATCCCTTCTGCGGCTCCGGCACCTTCCTGGTGGAAGGCGCCATGTTGGCTGCAAACATGGCCCCAGGCCTGCGCCGCACCTTTTCCTGCGAGGCCTGGGGAGAACTTGAAGGCATATCCCTTCGGACGTTATTCACCGAGGAACGCAGCGCTGCCTCCAGCCAAATTTTAAAGGATACCGATATCTTCTTCACCGCCCAGGGCTATGACATTGACCCCCGGGCCATTGACCTGACAATTCAGAACGCCTATCGCGCCGGGGTGTCTAAGCTGGTCCGGGCGGAGCAACAGGATATTTCCGCTTTCCACACCGATCTTCCCAAGGCAGTAATTGTCTGCAACCCTCCCTACGGCGAGCGTATGCTGGAAATCCAGCAGGCGGAGGAACTGTACCGCATCATGGGAAAGGTATTTGAGCAGCGGAAGTTCCTAAACTATTACATCATTTCCCCTCACGAGGAGTTCGAACACCTTTTCGCCCTGGGGGCGGACAAGCGGCGAAAGCTGTATAACGGCATGATCCGCTGCCAATTATATATGTATTTCAAGGGCGGAGCAGCCCTGGGGAAAAAGCCCCAGGCAAAGCCGCCCCGGCAGGCCCAACGTTCCCTGTCCAAGGGGCGGGGAAATAATTCGTAGAAAAATTTTTCACTGTTAGGAGGAGATAAAATGCCCATTGAAATCACTGTCTGTTTTGACTTTGTCTGCCCCTTCTGCTACCTTTCCAGCCAGGCGCTGAAGCAGGCCGCCAAAAACCACGATGTAACCGTCAAATACCATCCCTTTGAGCTTCGCCGCGCCCCCACCCCCAAGGTGGACCCCATGCATGACGAAATGCGGCTGAAACGCTTTGAGGAGGTCCTTCTCCCCACCGCCAAAAAACTGGGGGTGGAGATGAAGCTGCCCTGGATCTCCCCTCACCCCTATACAACGGTTCCCCTTCAGGGCTTCCACTACGTCCAGGAACAGCATCCTGACAAAACCGCCCTGTATGTTGAAAAGGTGTTCCACGCCTTTTACGTAGAGGAAAAAGACATTGGGGAACAAAATGTTGTGGAAGATCTTTTAAAACAGATTGGCCTCCCTGTGGAGCCCTTCCGGCAGGTGATCGCCGAGCAAAAATACGTCCGGCTGCTGGAGCAGGAAAAGGCTGACGCCAAGGAGCGTCTTGGCGTCAGCGGAATCCCCACCTATTTTATAGGCGGGCAGAAGTTAACAGGGTGCCAGGACCCTAGGGAGATAGAGATGGCGATCCTCCGCACCGAAATGGAACAGGAATCTTCGGAAGCCTTGGAGGGAATGACCTGCGGCGCAGACGGCTGCGGCCCGGCCTAAAATCAAACGTCTCAAAGGACAGGCCTGCCGTCCAAAACAGCCTGCACCAGCTCATCCCCGTCGTAAACAAGCTTTAAAGAAAAGAAAGGCGCGTCCTGTTCCAGCAGGCGCAGAAATATACGGTCACCCGGCCAGAGGTTCAGCGAAAGGACCTCTGGCTTTTTGACCCATTTTAGTACCCCCTCGGAGCAGTTGGCAGTCAGTTCCCCTGTAAAACTATCGGCAGTATACAAGTGCATATACTCCGCCGGACCAGTCAAAGAAGGCTGAAAGGTGACGATCCCCCGGCAGCGGTAAGAGGTCAGGGTCAGGCCAGTTTCCTCCCGAACCTCCCGCAGCAGACACTCGTCAGGGCTTTCCCCTTCCTCAAACTTTCCTCCAACGCCGATCCATTTTCCTTTGTTAATATCCTTGAGCTTTTTGACCCGGTGGAGCATCAGGTACTCGCCGTTCTGTTCTATATAACATAATGTTGTATTGATCACTTTGTAGCCTCCGTCATATGCTGCTTCAGCTTCTCGATCTCATCGTCCGTCATACCGATGTACTGCAAAAATCCCCTGGCAGAACCATATTTCTCCCGAAGGTGGTTTAAAAACGCCTCCCCGTTCTCCGGCTGGGAGCGGAAGACGGAAAGGGGCAGATGGATCTGACGCTCCCGGGCCAGTCTGTCCCGAGCCTCTGCGCTATCCTCGAGGAGCTGCTCTGAA
>CATJCP010000347.1 GCA_949737515.1 uncultured Oscillospiraceae bacterium
TCCGGCGCTGCGGAGGTTTTGGAGATCTGGCAGATTTATGTGGTGAATCTTGTGATAGGGTTTATGAACTCTGTTCAGAACCCCGCTATGTCCGTTGCCATCGGCAGGATGGTTCCCAAGGAACGCCTGGGCCAGGTCAGCGGTATGAATTCCTTTTCCAGTAACCTGATTACCATCTTTTCCCCGGCCGCCGCTTCGGCGGTGTACGCCTTCGGGGGACTTAATGCCGTCATTCTGACGGATCTTTGCAGCTTCCTGTTTGCGTTCCTGGTGCTTCTCTTGTTCATCCATGTGCCGGAGGAGGATGGGACGCAGAAAAAACGGCTTTCCCCTTTGCGGGGATGCGCCGACGGGTTCGGTTTCCTGCGCGTTCACCGGGGGCTGTGGACAGTCGTTGTCACCATGTGCGTGATCAACTTCCTCTCCCGGCTTACCTATGAAAATATCCTCTCTCCCATGCTGATTGCCAGAAGCGGCGGAACCGCTGCGGTGGGTATTGTCAATGCGGTTTTGGGTGTGGGCGGCGTTGTGGGCGGATTGCTGGTTTCCACCGGGAAAATGCCTAAGGACAATGTCAAACTGATCTATTTTTCCGCGGCCTTTTCTTTCCTGATGGGGGATATGCTCATGGCGTTGGGGCAAAACAGCTTTGTCTGGGCGCTGGCAGGCGTTGCCGCAAGCGTGCCCATCCCGTTTATCAATGCGGGACAAAATGTGATCCTGTACCAAAATATTCCTTCTGAGATGCAGGGAAGGGTTTTCGCGGTCCGCAACGCTTTGCAGTACAGCTTTATCCCTGCCGGCATCCTTTTAGGCGGCTTTTTAGCGGATTCCGTTTTTGAACCGTTTATGGCGTCCGGTTCTGCCTTTGCAGGGTTCCTCCACAGGCTGGTAGGATATGGGAACGGCAGCGGTATGGCGGTTATGTTCCTGTGTACCAGCATTTGCGGGACGCTGTTCAGCCTTTTCTGCTACCGCAGCAAGGGGATGGATGAACTGAGGTGAGATAGAAGGATGAAAAGGATATATAGGGTAACAATAAAATAATCCGTTGAGGGAGACGTACAACAGGAAAGTGTTGTACGTCTCTTTTCCATTTTGTTGGGCGATACACGTCAAGTCCCCTATTTTTCAGGAGAAAATAGCCCATTGACAATCATTTCCGCACACTGGGCGGGGCTGTGGACGCTTGTGTCCACTTTCAGTCGGTAATGGATATCCTTTGCCATCAGTTGGTGCTGCTCCTCCGACTGCTGTTCGTATCTGTCGCCCCGGACCAGGTTTCTCTGCCTGCAAATTTCCAATGGGCAATATACTTCTACGATATCAAGAGGATTATCCCTTAAAATATCCGTCATCTGCTGGTAATGGGGCGAGATTTCCTCCCGTTCCACCAGTATCCCGTCAATCAGGACGTTTTTTCCCATATTTGAGAACAGTTTTGCGGTGTGGTACATCATAATGATTACTTCGCTGAGGTATTTCCAGTAGTTTTGCCGCAGGAATTTGTCCCCAACCATCTCCTGGAACAGGTCATTGGCCACAACGTAGAAGAAAACATCATCCCGTTCTTGGAGTGCTTCGACGATTGAGGTTTTTCCCGAGCTGGTAACGCCGTTTAAAAAGATGATCCGGCCTTTTTCCATGTTTTGGTTCTCCTTTCGATATTTCATCCGGATCCCCACCGGACCGATCAGCCCGCTGGCCGGAACAGGCTGGAACACCGAAAGGCGGTCATGCTGGTCGTATACAAGGGTGTTGGTGACCTCAATGACCAGGCTGTTTTCTCCCTTTTGGACCTTGCCGTCAATGGAAACCCGGTAGGGGAAGCTGATGCAGGTCCCCATATCCTCCCCGTTGAGCCAGATATGGGCGGTTTCTCCAACAGTCCCCAGGTCAAGCTGCACCGCGCCGCAGCCAGCGAAGGCGTCTCCGCTGAAAGTGGTTTCATAGCGGATGGTTCCGGAAAAGCGGGGGAGCATCCCCGGCGCGTTGAGGTTTTTCAGCTCCTCCAAAGAGCGGTAAGGGGTAAAGACAGGGTATTCCTCCGCCGTGGCGGTGGAGAGCTTCCAGGCCCCTTGGATGGGGAGGAAATCCGGCAGAGCTTCCTGCCATGGGGCAGCTTCTAGGGACTCGTTTTCCCCGTCCAGCGTGATTACCATGGCCTCATAGGGGGCGAGCTTTACGGGGATCAGCAGGCTTCCGCCCTCACGGGTGAAGGGCAGGGAGTACAGACGGTTTTCATAAGCGTCGTACCGCAGGGGCAGGCGGCTGTCCGCCAGCTTCAGCGCTGTCTCCTGGGTTTGAACCACAGATTCGTTGAACAGCAGATAATGGTCGCTTTCCCCCTGACGGTAGTGGTAGATCCGCAGGTCGGGGACAGAACGGGTCACGCTTAGGTCGAAGATTCCCAGTGTGCGGAGTTTTTCCGCAAGCTGGCCCAAAGGGACGACGGAGCATCCGGACAGGAGCTGCTCCATATCTTCGGAGCCGCTGGCGGCCTTGTCCGTCAGGCGCTTGGGAAGCTCGTTGACGAACAGGACAGGGAGCCCCTGCGCAGCCAGCCCTTTCAGGGCGTTTGCCAAGGACAGGGGGATTGCCTCCGCATAGGGGAGGATCAGCGCGCCATAGCTTTCGTTGTTGACCGAGAGCTTTCCTTCGATAAGGTGATCGCTGGACAGGATCACGTCAATGGGCAGAATGTCGCAGTCAATTTGGTCCTCAGCCAGCACCCGGACCGGCGTTTGGGATTTCATATAGGTTTCTCCGGCCCATTCCCCCTCGGCGTGGTAGAGCACAGCCGCCGATGCAATGTGCTTTCCGCCGCTGATGAGGGAGGAAACCCGGTTCATGTAGTCCATCAGCCGAAAAAAGTCCCGGTACTGGGGATTTTTCCCCCGGGCGTAGAAGTGGGGCGGGCAGTCAGGGTCGGGGAACTCCTTGGGGGTAAAGGCGTGGGGGACATAGCAGTTGATGCCCCGGACCAGCATAAAGTCGGTGAGCCACTTCATCTGACGCAGCCCCTCTACCCAGCCGTAGGCGCCAAAGATTTCGCACATGGCCCGGTCCTTCTTTTTGGGGTCGATGTGGGCCAGGGAGGAGCACAGCTTGGCAAGGCCATAGTAGAAAAATTCGTCGTCCGCCTCAAAGTCCCGGGAGGTCCAGGCGTGGGAGCTGCCCTTGATGCCGGGGATGATCTCATGGAGGACCACGTCGATCCCGGACATATCCTGCCCCCACAGGGAACGGAAATAGTGGCCGGTGCCATTCCCAAGGCGGCCATGGCAGTTGTTTTCCTCAATGACATGTCCGATATATTCTACGCCATGGGCCCGGCACCAGTCTCCA
>CATJCP010000348.1 GCA_949737515.1 uncultured Oscillospiraceae bacterium
GGAGACGGAGATGCCCGGGTTGACCGCCGGACGGATGCCGGAGTTAAACAGCTCTGTCTCCAGGAAGATCTGTCCATCTGTGATGGAAATCACGTTCGTGGGTATGTAGGCGGAAACGTCGCCGGCCTGGGTCTCAATGATGGGCAGGGCGGTCAGAGAACCGCCGCCATATTCGGGGGCCATTTTCGCCGCGCGCTCCAAAAGTCTGGAGTGGAGGTAAAAGACGTCGCCTGGATAGGCTTCACGTCCCGGCGGCCTGTGGAGCAGCAGGGACATGGCCCGGTAGGCCACCGCATGCTTGGAAAGGTCGTCGTATATGATCAGGGCATGGCCACCCTTTTTCATAAAGTATTCGCCGATGGTACAGCCAGTGTAAGGGGCAATATACTGCAGGGGGGCCAGCTCTGAAGCTGTTGCTGCCACAACGACAGTATAATCCATGGCCCCCGCCTTTGTCAGGGTATCCACAATTCGGGCCACAGTGGAACGCTTCTGGCCAATGGCCACATAGATACAGACAACGTCGGTATCCTTCTGGTTGATAATAGTATCCACAGCGACAGTGGTCTTGCCGGTCTGGCGGTCGCCGATGATCAGCTCACGCTGTCCCCGTCCAATGGGGATCATGGAGTCGATTGCCTTAATACCGGTCTGGAGAGGCTCGCTGACCGATTTCCTCTCAATAATGCCGGGTGCGGGGGATTCCACAGGGCGGACGTCCTCCGCCTCAATGGGCCCCTTGCCGTCAATGGGCTGGCCCAGGGCGTTGACAACGCGGCCCAGCATGGCCTTGCCCACAGGGACTGAAACAACCCGTCCAGTCCTCTTTACGGTGTCGCCCTCTTTTACCTCCTGGTCGGAACCGAGCATAACCGCGCCCACGGAACCGGCGTCCAGGTTCAGCGCCATGGCGTAAACCCCATTTTCCAGCTCCAGCAGCTCGTTGGCCATGCACTTTTCCAGGCCGTAAATACGGGCGATGCCGTCGCCGACCTCCATAACGGTGCCGATGTCGTTCATTTCCATCTCGTTATGGTAGTCGCGTATCTGTTTTTTTATGATACTGCTGATTTCCTCAGCTCGTAGCTGCATATTGTCATTTCACCTGCTTTCCATATCGTTAGGACCGCAAAGATTCCTCTTTGGAATCGGACTCCATTGAAGGAAGGGGCGCGGCGGCGATCTGGCGGCCTACGGCCTCCAGGCGCGCCTTTACGGTGCCGTCCATCTGGCGGTTGCCCACCTTCAGGGCAACGCCCCCCATGACGGAGGGATCCACCTGATTGCGCAGCAGGATTTTCTTGCCGCTGGATTTCTCCAGCTTCTGGGCAAGCTTTTCCTGCAGTTCCTTCGGCATAGCGACAGCGGTAACGGCGGTGACCTCCTGAATGTTCTCCTGTTCATAATACAGGCTGCGGTATTCAGCGGCGATTTCACCCAAATGGGACATCCGCCCGCCCTCCGCAAGCAGCTTCAGGAAGTTGAGCAGATAAGGGCTCACCTGGCCCCGGAAATCCTCCTCCACCAGCTTGACGCGGTCCTCTTTAGAGAGAACCGGCGCACCAAGAAGAGCCTGAAAACCGGGGAACTGATCCATAACCTCGCAGACCTGGGCCAGCTCGTCCAGAATCTCCTTTACCTTTCCCGCCTCCTGGGCCACTTCAAAAAGCGATAACCCGTAAACCTGGGCGACTACTTCTGCCATGGCGCATCACCTACACTGTCGATAAACTGGTCCATCAGCCGTTCATGCTCCTGGGAGGAGAGCTCCCGCTCCACCACCTTGGAGGCAGCCATCAGCGCCAGATCGGAGATCTCGCCCTTCACTTCCGCGAAAGCGCGTTTCTTCTCCAGCTCAATCTCCTCGCCGGCCTTGGCAACAATGCCGTTGGCCTTCTCCTGGGCCTCCCGGAGCATTTCCTCGGTTTTGAGGACTGCCCGCTGGTTGGCGGTTTTGAGGATCTCGTTGGCCTCGTCCTTGGCGCCCGCAAGATGGGCGGTGTACTCCTCCTTCATGGAGAGGGCGTCCTGTTCCGCCTTTTCCGCGGAATCATACATGGATTTTACTTCGTTTTCCCGGTCCGAAAGCATCTTCTGAATGGGTCCAAACAGGAACTTTTTGATGATCAAATACAGAATCAGCAGGTTCCCCCACTGGAAAATAAGGGTCCAGTCAAGGGAGACGAACTGCATATGTCCATCCATCTTTCATTTCCCTCCTGTTCGCCTGTAACAGCGTTGTAAATTTTAGAGCATACCGAGCAGGGGGTTCATGAAGATCAGGATCAGCGCAATAACCAAGCTGTAAATACCAGTGGATTCCGCGATGGCGCAGCCGACGATCATGGTACGGGTGACAACGGATTGTGCCTCCGGCTGACGGCCGATAGCTTCACAGGCTTTACCGGCAGTGTAACCTTCACCGATACCAGGGCCAAGGCCGGCGATCATTGCCAAACCCGCGCCTACAGCAGATGCGGCTAAAATAATAGCTCTTTCCATAATAAAGTCCCTCCGATGTAATTTTATGTTTTATGTTTACCGTTCTGAAACGGTAAAAAGCAGAGTAACCCGCAGAGTTATTCTGCGGCATTGGCGATAAAAGCCATCGTAAGCATACTGAAGATAAAGGCCTGCATAAAGCCGGTAAAGAGGTCAAAATAAATGGACAGTACTGCCGGAATACCCAGCTGGAAAATGGGAACAGGCATAAAGCCCCGGAAGACGATGTTGGTCAGCGCCGCCAGCGCCGTATAAAGCAGCGAAGTGATAACCGATCCGGCGGCGATATTTCCAAAATGACGGAAACTCAACGAAACCGGGGTCGCCAACTCGCTGACAATATTGATGGGGAGCATAACCGGGATTGGGTCGGCAAAACCTTTCAGATAGCCGAGAAACCCGTTGGCCTTAATCTTTGTCATCTGAATCAGCACAAAGGTGACAACCGCCCAGGCAACAGTGGTATTCAAATCGCCGGTAACGGGCCTAAGCCCTGTTAAGCTCATCAAACTGCCCAAAGCGGAGAAAATCATCAGCGTACCGATATATGGAGCGTAATGGAGTTTTTTCTCGCCCATCGTTTCCTTGACAAGCCCGGTGATCATGGTAACATACTTCTCCGCCAACACCTGCTTGCCCTTGGGTATCTTCTGAAGGTTGCTTGTCAGGAATTTACAGAGGATAAAAACAACCACTATCAGAAGCCAGGAGTTGGTCACGGTTTCCGTTACCGCAATGCCCCCAAACAAGGGGATGGTAAACATTATTTTAGGACCTTCCATAAACTACTTTTCCTCCTTTCCGCTGCGGATCTGTTGGTAAACAGCCCTGCTAAAATAGAGA
>CATJCP010000349.1 GCA_949737515.1 uncultured Oscillospiraceae bacterium
CAAAAGCTGGGGAATAAGCCCGTTTTCTTGGTTGAGCAGGGAATAGGCGAGGTGGGGCGTTTCAATCTGCATATTCTGATGTTCAATGGCTAGGTTTTGCGCCTCCTGGATAGCCTCCAGGGATTTTTGGGTGAATTTCTGTGCATTCATAATAAGGAACCTCCTTCCGGTTTAAATCAACCATTCTGTATTTTTCACGTATTCCAAATATTGTTTTTCCATCCCTTCTTCCGGTTGCAGCGCAAGGGAAACGCTTTCAAAATAGCTCTCCAGCACCTTGTCAAACATCTGGATATACCAGGCGATGGCGTTTCCCATCTGCTGGTTGGTCAGTTGGCGGACATTTTGCGGAAGGGTAAACTTCCGGGTAAACCTCCCGCCTTCAATATGGTATTCCAAAACCCCGGCGGAAAGCTGGCGCTCCCGAAGTTCCATATGGGCGAAACGGGTAAAGAAATCTTCCAGGTATTCCAAAAGCTGCCTGCTTTGGGTTCGGGAACTTACCCGCATTTCCCCGAAGTCGTCCCCGCCTTCCCGGTAAATTTCCACTGCATAGCGGATTGTCGGGTTATATCGGAAACGCAGGGCGCTGCGGATGGATATCATCCCATCTGAGGGCTGCCCTTGTATCTGAAAGGTACGTTCCCCGCTGACCGCTTGGGCAATCTGTTCAAAGATATCTTTTGTCCGCTGCTCCGGCGTGGGGCAGGAGACATATTCCGCCAAAATCTGGTTTATCAGGTTGGAACGGCTGGTATTCATGGAATATGCCGCCTGGTCGATCTTTCGGACTACATCATCCATCAGGACAAGGCTGTATACGCTTCGCTTCATATTCTTTTCTGATGTCTCCTTCCCATTTTGTTTATGGCGTTTCATTCTTTGGTACGTCTATATCATAATACAATTATTATAATTTGTCAATCTTATTATATAATTTAATTTACAAATTATTTTTGAATAAAACATGAATAGTTGTGGCGATTTCCAGGCATTCCACTAAGCTGGAAGGTTATCCCAGAGGACTCTGCTGACCAGGCCTCCTCCTTAGAGGGATTGAACAAGGAATTCTGAAGTCGTCAGTCAATAGGTTCAAGCTTCGCGGGGGGTATAGGCAAAGACAAAAAGTTTTTCTTTGGTGTTTGTGCAGATTGTATAACTTTTTCTTTGCATCAACAATAAAACAGGATGTTGACCGTATATTATGTACTAATTCGTGAAAAATGTTCTTTTATGGCGTACAGTATGTGCGCCATAAATTTTTGATATGTCGAAGTACGATTGACTTTCTGAGAGGGATAACGTATCATAGTATGTAATGGAAAATATGAGAACCGCAGAGGATGCAGCTCATACCAGTTTTACCAAATATTCGGCGGAATTGGTATAAACGCATCATCTGTTTAAAATCACGAAAGGAAAGAAGCACCATGGAAATTTCTCAGGTAAAGGACTTAGCGAATCGTTTAAAGGCAAATATTGGAAAGGTGGTCAACGGCAAGGAGGAAGTCACAGACCGGGTTTTAACGGCCCTGTTTGCCTCTGGCCATCTGCTGCTGGAGGATATGCCTGGCACCGGCAAAACCACCCTGGCAAAGGCACTGGCAAGATCTATTGAAGCGGATTTTACCAGAGTTCAGTTTACGCCGGACCTGCTGCCCTCAGATCTGACAGGGGTCAACTTTTTCAGCCAGAAGGAAGGGGACTTTATCTTTCGTAAGGGGCCGCTGTTTACCAACATCCTGCTGGCGGATGAGATCAACCGCACCACTCCCCGTACCCAATCCAGCCTGCTGGAATGTATGGAGGAGGGCCAGGTTTCGGTGGACGGCTCTACATATCAGCTTGGAAAGCCTTTTTTTGTCATCGCCACCCAAAATCCCATTGAAACCCAGGGGACTTTCCCTTTGCCGGAGGCTCAGCTGGACCGCTTTTTCATGAAGCTCTCTATGGGTTATCCCTCTAAGGAGGCGGAGGAGGCCATGCTGGGCAGGTTTCAGCAGGAGAACCCTCTGGACAGCTTAAATCCTGCCGCTACCAAGGAAGAGGTGGTGGAGGCCAGGGAAGCTGTCAAAAGAGTCAGGGTTTCCGATGTGGTGAGGGGTTATATTATCGACCTTGCCCATGCCAGCCGTTCCTTTGAAGGGGTTCGTCTGGGCCTCAGCCCCCGGGGGGCGTTGGCCCTGATGCGGGGCGCGCAGGTGAGGGCCGCCTTTGGAGGCCGGGATTATGTCACGCCGGACGACGTAAAGGAGATTGCCCCTTATGTTATGTCCCATCGGATCCTGGTGCGGGGAGGCTCTGCCCTCCGGGACGCTGACGCTGCCCCGAAAGCGCTGCAGGGGATTTTGGCGGCGGTTCCTGTGCCGGTGGAAAAATAGGAGGTTCCCAATATGCCCATCTTTGTTATATTGTTTCTGCTGGCTGTATTGCTGTGGGTCCAGGGGCTGTTCTTTGGAAAGGGGGCCTTTCAGAACTTTGAGTACCGCTGCGATTTTGACCGTCCGGAGGCCTTTGAGGGGGAGGAGATCGAGCTGGTGGAACAGGTCTACAACCGGAAATGGATCCCCCTTCCTTGGTTTAAAACCGAAATCACCACCAGCCGTTGGCTGGAATTCGCCGGCTCCCAGTCCATTGTGACCTATAACACCCGGTTCGTCCCCAGCTTCTTCCTGGTAAAAAGCTACCAGAAGGTCACCCGGCGCTGGAAGGTGAAATGCCTCAAACGGGGCGTATTTCCCATTGAAAGCGTGATTCTGGTGGCCACTGATCTTCTGGGGCAGAAGGTGGTTTCTCAAAAGGCGGATATCTCCGCCAAGGTGACGGTGCTGCCCCAGACGGTGGATCTAGACCAGATGTTTGTCAGCGCGCGGTATCTTCAGGGGGATAACCCTGTCCGCAACCAGTTGATCCCGGATCCCTTCTATGTCTCTGGCGTGCGGGAATACCAGCCCTCTGATCCCATGAAAAACATCCACTGGAACGCCACCGCCAAGCTGGGCCGGATTATGATCCGGAACATGGAGTACACCACCCGGCAGAGCATTACAGTGGTTCTGAATATGCAGTCCCGCCAATTTGAACAGGGGGAAGCCATTGACCAGGATCGTATGGAGCAGTGTATCCGGGTGGCCGCCACCCTTTTAGAGGAGACTTTGGGGAACAGCATCCCTGTTTCCTTGGCGTCCAATGCTTCTTTGGACGGAAAGGACAAGGAGACCTTTGAAAGCGGACAGA
>CATJCP010000350.1 GCA_949737515.1 uncultured Oscillospiraceae bacterium
ACCGCCGCCCTTTCGGACAGCTTGTTTATTCTACCACAGCAGCCCCTTTTTGTCAATACCTTTTTTCAAAAGTTTTTCGAATTCCTGCTGCGGCCCCGCCCTTTTGACCAGGTTTTTCCTCCTGTCCTCCGAGCGCTTGACTATATTACCACCCTTTTCCCTTTTTGTCAACTACCTTTTTTAAATTTTTAAGTTCGGCTAGGTACTGGTATTCAGTACAATATTATAATGAAGTGTCTGACTGCCGTTTTCTAAAAAATATGCAAATACCATTTTCCTATTCCACTTGACAAATCCTTGTTTTCCATGATAAAGTAATACAAACGCGATGAAAAGAAGCAGTACGCAGGCAGTGATATCTCAGAGAGCCTTGATTTCGGTGCAAAAAGGCATATCTCCCCTGCGGAAGTCGTCTTAGAGCGGTTCCGGTAAACGCATTCTGCAAGTAATCGGAAACGGCGGCCGTCCGTTATCAGCTGGCAGGGTATCTTTCTTTGGGTATCCATTGAGTAGCGCCCTCACAAGAAGGGCGAAACAGAGTGGTAACGCGGAAGGAACAGCTCCTTTCGTCTCTGACAGGCATTATAGAACAACAGCCTGTGGAGATGAAAGGAGCTTTTATCGTTCATAGGCGGAAAAGGAGGAACAGAAATTGAAAAAGGAATTGGCCAAGGTGTACGATCCCAAACAGGTTGAGGACCGCACTTATGAGTTCTGGCAGAGCAAAAACTATTTTCATGCGGAGGTAGATCAATCCCGCAAGCCCTATACCATTGTAATGCCACCGCCCAACATCACCGGGCAGCTCCACATGGGCCACGCCCTGGACAACACCATGCAGGATATCCTCATCCGCTGGCGGAGGATGCAGGGCTATAATGCCCTATGGATGCCTGGCACCGACCACGCCTCTATCGCAACCGAGGCCAAGGTGGTCGAAAATATGCGCAAAGAGGAAGGACTGACCAAGGAACAGGTGGGCCGGGAGGGATTCCTCAAGAGGACCTGGGCTTGGAAGGAGCAGTACGGCGGGCGTATTGTGTCCCAGCTGAAAAAGATGGGATCCACCTGCGACTGGGAGCGGGAACGCTTCACCATGGACGAGGGATGCTCCAGAGCGGTCAACGAGGTCTTTGTCCGCCTGTATGAAAAGGGACTGATCTACAAGGGCGAGCGGATCATCAACTGGTGCCCCCACTGCAGAACCTCTATCTCCGACGCAGAGGTGGAATACGAAGAAAAGGATGGCGCATTCTGGCACATCAAATACCCCATTGTGGGTTCGGAAACTGGGGAATATCTGGAAGTGGCCACCACCCGTCCCGAGACCCTCCTGGGCGATACCGGCGTGGCGGTCAACCCCAATGACGAGCGATATCAAAAGTATATCGGCAAAAAGGTGATCCTCCCCCTGTGCGACAGGGAAATCCCCGTAGTGGGCGACGAATACTGCGAGATGGACTTTGGAACCGGTGTGGTCAAGATCACCCCCGCCCACGACCCCAACGACTTTGAAGTGGGCCAGCGGCACAGCCTCCCCATCATCAACGTCTTCAATGAGGATGCCACCATCAATGAAAACGGCGGAAAATACCAGGGTATGGACCGCTACGCCTGCCGGAAAGCCCTTGTAGCAGACTTGGAGGCAGAGGGATATCTCTTAAAGGTAGAGCCGTATAAACACAACGTTGGTTCCTGCTACCGGTGCCATACGGTCATTGAGCCCCGGGTGTCCCTTCAGTGGTTTGTAAAGATGGAGCCCCTTGCCAAGCCCGCCATCCAAGCGGTGCGGGACGGCCGGACCAAATTCATCCCCGAGCGGTTTGAAAAGATATATTTTAACTGGATGGAGAACGTCCGGGACTGGTGCATCTCCCGCCAGCTCTGGTGGGGCCACCGGATACCGGCCTACTACTGCACGGACTGCGGCGAGATGATTGTCTCCAAGGAGCCAGTAACAACCTGCCCCAAGTGCGGCGGCAAAATGGAACAGGATCCCGACACCCTGGACACCTGGTTCAGCTCTGCCCTGTGGCCCTTCTCCACCCTGGGCTGGCCGGACGACACCCCAGAGCTGCGCCACTTCTACCCCACCGACACCCTGGTGACAGGCTACGATATTATCTTCTTTTGGGTGTCCCGGATGATCTTCTCCGGCCTGGAGCAGATGGGAGAGGTCCCCTATCACACAGTGCTGATCCACGGTCTGGTGCGGGACGAACAGGGGCGGAAGATGTCCAAATCTCTGGGCAACGGCATTGACCCCCTGCAGGTCATCGACGAATACGGGGCGGACGCCCTGCGGCTGACCCTTGCCACCGGAAACAGCCCTGGCAACGATATGCGCTACTCCGACGCCAAGGTCCGCTCCAGCCGCAACTTTGCCAACAAGCTGTGGAACGCCAGCCGGTTCATCCTTATGAACCTGGAGGAGACGGACACAGAAGTTTCCCTGCCTGACGCCCTGGCCATTGAAGACAAGTGGCTGCTGACCCAGTACAACCAGCTGGTAAAGGAATCCACCGAGAACCTGGAAAAATTCGAGCTGGGCATTGCGGTGCAGAAGATTTACGATTTTATCTGGGATGTGCTGTGCGATTGGTACATTGAGCTGACCAAGAGCCGCCTCCAGGCCGGCGGGAATACCGCCAAGGCTGCCCGGCAGATTCTAATTTACGTCATGTCCAACACCTTAAAGCTGCTCCATCCCTTTATGCCCTTTATCACCGAGGAGATCTGGCAAGCCCTGCCCCATGACGGGGAGAGCATCATGATCTCCAAATGGCCGGAATTCGACGAGAAGCTTGAATTCAAGGATGAGGCTCAGCAGTTTACCATGGTGATGGACGCCATCAAGGCCATCCGCAACCGCCGGGCGGAGATGAACGTTCCTCCATCCAAGAAAGCCAGCCTGCATATTGAGACAGCCTCTGCAAAGGTCTTTGTGGACTGCATCCCCTTCTTTGAGAGGCTGGCTTCCGCGGCCTCGGTGGAGGTAGGAGACAGCTTTGAGATGCCCGACGCCGTACAGGTAATCACCGACAGCGCGAAGATCTATATCCCCATGGACGAACTGATCGACAAGGAAAAGGAACTGGCAAGGCTGAACAAGGAGAAAGCGGCCTGCGAGAAGGACATTGAGTTTGTTAGCAAAAAGCTGGATAATCCGGGGTTTGTGGCGAAAGCGCCTGCACAATTGGTGGAAAACGAGCGGGCCAGATTGGCGACAGCCCAGGAACGGCTTGCGAAGCTCAAGGAGAGCATCGCGGCACTGGAAAAATAGGAAACCACAAAGATCTGGGCGCAGCCCTAATGTACGGCCGGGGGGCTTTTTAAAAGTCCCCCGGCCTTGTTATTTTCCAGTTTCAACCCGGGATCAATCTCAACACTTCTCCAAAACCGAAATCAGCTCCCGCCAATCCCGGATGTGGAGATAGGGGAACTCGACCTCCCCCACCGGTTCATCATGCACCTGCTCCGTCTCTTCAGGCAGCTCCCCCTTGTAAAGGACGGGAAAGATTCCCGCTCCATGGGCGCCGCAGACGTCCGGCTTTATCCTGTCCCCACAGTACCAGACCTCATCTGGAGATAGCTTCGCTTTGTTCAGAGCGATTCGGAACAGAAGGGGACTTGGTTTGCGGACAGCATACTCACTGGAAGCTAAGATAAATTCAAAGTGATTTTCAGGCAGCAGCCGGTTGATCCGCCTGGAAAGGGCGTTTCCGGACCATCCGATGTTGCTGATTACCCCTGTCCGGACGCCGTTCTTATCTAAAAAATCCAGCAGCTCAGAGATATAGGGCATTTTCCCGCCGGTGTTGGAGTTATCCCAGAGTACTGTTTCCACTTCCTCTATGGGGATATCAAATTCGATTCCTAGGGATTCATATTTGCACCGGAGCAGCAGCCATTCATGGATTTCATAGCCGACTTTCCGGCACCTATCAGCATTTCCAAAGAGCTCCACATCAAGGGCATGTACCTGTTCCGGCGTGATATTCCCAGGATTAGACGTGATATGCTGGAATACGGCTTGTTCCCCTTTGGAAAAATCAAATGTTGTCTCATATAAAAGGGTATTTCCATAATCAAACAGGATCATTTTCGGTTTGTCCATCTTCAGTCAGCTCCTTTCTTGTAAGCGGTTGACTTCCTCCCAATTTTCAGTGAGCCACTGGATTTCCCGCCGGTACCGGACCGCCTTTCCTGTAAACCTATCCGTAAAAAAGTAGGGACCAACCCACCAGGGGAATTCAATGCACCATGCCGCCCGCAGGGCGTCCGCCACATTTCCCCATGTTAGGGGAAGATGCTCTGAATATCCATCTATAAACGACTGTATTTTGGCAATATCAAACCGCTCCAAGTCCAGGGCAAAGGACAGGACGACCCTGCCGATATCGTGCCAAGGATAGCTGAAACAATTCCGGTCAAAGTCGATTACCGCCGTCACGCCCTTTTCATCGAACAGCACGTTATCCGGCGTGAAATCCTCGTGGGAAAATCCCATGGGAAGGCGGTCAAAAAAACCGCTGGGCAATTGTTTGAAAATATTTTCCCCCACAAAGAGCGTCCTTTGGAATTCCTCCGGCGCGTCAGAGGAAAAATCCCGCCTTTGTTCCGCAAGATGCTTTTCCAACAGCCCCAAAATATCAGGCGGCGCGTCCTCCGTCGAAACCGGAAGCTGGGAAAAGCCTTTATGTATCCTGGCGCAGACGTCCCCTAGGCTTTTCATCTGCGTAAGCGTAATAGATTGGCAGGTCTCATTTTTGCCTGGCGAGAAATCCATCACCATATAGGCGGCGCCGCTGTCCAGAAAGCGGATTGCCCTCTGTCCACACAGATAAATATGGGGAATTGGAGGGCCGAAGGCCTCCAACCTGATCTGCCGCTGGAGGGCGGCTTCTATTTTCATCAGCTTTTGATGGGAAAAACGGCTTTCGCTGAACCGTTTGACCAGGTAATTATGCCGCCCGTCCGAGGCGTTCCACAGTTTATTCTGCCATCCGCCGTCAATCAGGATGCTGTCCTGGATTCTGATGCCGTAGCTTTCCTGGACATCAGCCAAAATTTCCTTATCCATGTCATTTGTTTCTCCTTTTTGAGAAAATATGCTCCGCCAGTGGGAACGTCGTATAAACGCTCCCGCGGCGAAGCATTTTTCTTAGTTTTCGGATTGTTCGGGAAACACCCGGTTCAAATCAACAAAGCATCCATCAAGGATATTTACCTGAGCGATTTCGATCCTGTTGTACACCCTTTGGAGAGAGAACCGTCCGTCTTTTAGGAGAAAGACATGGGCCAGCTGGTTCTGCGGGTCTATAATCCAGTACTCCCGGACTCCGGCTTTTTGATATTGATTCCATTTGGCAATCCAGTCATGCCCTGCCGTGGAAGGGGAAAGTATTTCCATCACCAGTTCCGGCGCGCCTTTACAACCACGGTCATCCAGTTTATCTATGTCGCATACAACTAAAATATCTGGCTGAAGAACCGTATATACCTCCTCTAATGTATCCTCTTTCTCCTCAAAAAGTCGAACATCAAAAGGAGCACTGTATACTTCACATTTTTTTCCGTCCAGAAAGTTTGCCAATTGGCGGAACAGTTCCCCCAATATTTTTTGGTGAATCCGGGACGGAGCAGCCTGCATTACAATTTCCCCGTCCAGAAGCTCATACCGTTCGCCGCTTTTATCTGCAAGATAATCGGCATAAGAAACACGAATTTTTTTTGCCGATTCGGACATAATCTTCCCCCTTAAAACCCGGTTAAGAAAACATCAAGTCAATCAGCCTTACCAGAGTAATTCTACCCCGGATGAAGGGAGAATATTTCAGATAATCGGGCAGCAGCTTGGGATCGACCCCCACCTCCTCCATGGTGGAAGGAGCTCCCGCGCGGCGGAGCATATCCAGAATTTCCTCGTGGGAAGGCATTTTCCCGATGATCTCCTGGATTTTGGGCCAGGCGGCAATCACCTTTTCCGGGGTGACGTTGAGCATGTCGTCGGGGGTGCTTTCCTTGATGGCGTCCTCGTACATAAAGCCGAGAACCCGCTTCAGGGCCTCGTGGTCCATACCCTTGTACGGGTGAATGACCGCAGCGGGATCGTTGGTCTTTGCCATAAAGTCCTTATACACCTTGGTGACGCAGGCCAAGCCAACGCCCACCATCTCCCCGTGGAGCCCGTTGTGGTTTT
This sequence comes from uncultured Oscillospiraceae bacterium, assembly GCA_949737515.1. GTDB lineage: Bacteria > Bacillota > Clostridia > Oscillospirales > Ruminococcaceae > UBA1405. Next base: position 6,203 of record CATJCP010000350.1, read on the forward strand.
TGTTGAGGATGTTCAGCTCCCAGAAGTGGGACAGATGATGCTCCGCACCGGAGGCGGGCCGGGAATTGCCCATCATCTGCATGGCCAGACCGGACAGCACCAGCGCATACATCAGGTCTTCATAGGCTTCCTTCTTTCCGGCGCGGATGTTGTCGATATTTTCCGCCACCTTGACCACAGCGGAGTATTCGATATCGAAAATGTTCTCGCAAAGGTACTCTCCCCAAATCTCGTGGGAAATCCTCCAGTCAGACAGGGCGGTATACTTGCCGATAATATCCCCAATGCCGGAAGCGGTGAGGCGGTAGGGCGCCTTTGAGAAAACATCGGTGTCGGCAACCACCGCAATGGGGGCAGGGCAGATTTTTGTCACCTTGAAGTTGTTCAGTGTCATGGCTGCGACAGTGGAGACAAAACCATCCATAGAGGCGGCAGTGGCTACGGAAAGGGTAGGTACCTTATGCTCATTGGCGACATACTTTCCCAGATCGTTCAAGGTCCCGGAGCCCACCGACAGGACGTAATCCGAATCTTTATATCCGGCGTTGATGCCGTCGATTGCCTCCTCATTGGGGTGAAGTCCTTCAGCCTTCAGGACAACCAAATTATACGCCGGCAGAACCTGACAGACTTGTTTTCCAGCAGCCTCATAAGTATTTTCATCGCAGACAATGCAGGGCTTTTTCCCTTCCAGGCCGCACTCCCTGATCACCTGGGGAAGCTTCTGAATGGCGCCGCTCTCAATTAAAACGATTTTCGCGGTAATCTCATGGGGATGTCCACAGGCGCAGGGCTGACGGAAACGGGTTAAATCTACATTCATGGGAAAAACTCCTTTTTATATCATTTTTTCGTCTAAGATAGAAAAGGGGACGGCAGGCGGCATTCTTGCCGTCGGGCGTCCCTCTCCACAAGGAAATCATTGACTTTTATTTCTTGGGAACCGTCTCCCAGTCCTTCAGGAAACGCTCAATGCCGGCTGTGGTCAGGGGATGCTTAATCATCTGCATAATGGTTGCATAAGGAATGGTGGCAATATGCGCGCCCGCCTTTGCGGCTTCCAGCACATGGACGGGATGGCGGATACTGGCGGCGATGATCTCAGTGTCAATGCCATGGGTGTCAAAGATTTCAACGATGTCCTCAATGAGAACCATGCCGTCTTGTCCAATGTCGTCCAGCCGGCCCAGGAAGGGGCTGACGAAGGTCGCGCCTGCGCGGGCAGCCAGCAGAGCCTGCACTGCGGAGAAGATCAGGGTAACATTGGTGCGGATGCCTTTTTCATGAAGGATCTTAGTGGCCTTCAGGCCCTCGGCGCACATGGGGATTTTGATGACGATATTTTTGTGAATCTTCGCCAGCTCCAGGGCCTCCTCCACCATCTTGGGGGCCTCCATGGAGATAACCTCAGCGGAAATAGGGCCGTCTACAATAGAGGTGATCTCTGTGACAACCTCTTTAAAGTCCCGGCCTTCCTTGGCAATGAGGGAAGGGTTGGTGGTCACGCCGCAGATAACGCCAAGGTCGTTGGCTTCGCGGATGTGGTCTACGTTGGCGGTGTCGATAAACAGTTTCATGGGTCATTCCTCCTGTTATTGGGATAGCGCCTATGTACGACGCTGAATCGAAAAAGGTTTCTGTTCTTATTTAACAACAAATAAGGGAAAAATGCAAGTAATAATTGTAAATTTTCGCAAGAAAGAGGTGAAAACTCTGGTCAAATATCATTTTGACAGATCATTGCTTTACAAAAGAAACGAGATAGAAAGATCCTGCAGTCTGCCATGGCGCGGCTTTATTCTTGATTATACAGTATAGCGTCTGTAATAAAGACATTATTCCAGCTTCCGTCGCCTATGCCCTCTATTGTAATCGTTGAAGCCTGATTGATTGGGATATCAATGGGAAACGCTTCTGTCATATTTGTTATTTCGGGAGAGGTAAATATAATCTCGTCATGATCCCCCTTGATCCGTATGATTCCTGTTTGGCTGCTCCCGTTGATCAGGGCAGCTGTACATTTCAAGTGCGAATATCCTCTTTGAGTGTTAAAGGTAATGGACGTATTCTGGCGGTCAAAGAAAAAAGATTTTCCATAAATGTTTCCATAGGTATCCTTTATGGTATCATGAAAGCCGCAGTAGTCGGTTTTCTTCACAACCTCCATGTCAAAGAGCTTTGCCTTTTCTCTCACAATCTTCCCGGCATAAATGGTATCATACTTTATGGTCAGGGTCATATTGCTGGGGAGCAGATTTCTCACAAAGTCTTCCCCATAGTATGGGACACCGTTGATATATACAAAAGATTTATCCCTATTGATCCCCATATCCTCCCCGTCAATGGAGAAGCCCAGGTCGCGGAATTCAAGAACAGGAGCTTTTTCCAACTCTCCGGCGGCATTCTGGAGTTCCCCAGAGGCATTTTCCAATTTGCTTTCCAGATTGTCGGATTTTAGCTTTAAATCCGCAATTTCCGATTGATAGTTGGAGATGGAAATCTTCAAATCTTCATTTTCCGCTGCAAGCCTTTGAATATTCTCATTGTCTAGTACAATGGTTTGCCCTTTTATTTCTACATTAACCTTAGGGTTGCTTTGCCCCCATCTCAATGTTAAAAACAAACTAATTAGTGTTACAAGCGCCCAAACAACAATTCCCAAAACAATTATTTTGTGCCTCGTCTTCATTTTGATACCCTCCCTATCCTGAATTAGTCTTGCTTTACATAATTAAATAATATCATAATTCATCTTTGTTTTCAATTTTTTCTAAAAATCAAATCAATTAGTTCTGCCACCTCAAAGAGCTTTTTAAACCTATGTATAAAAATAGGTACAGACTGAGGATTCAGGCTGTACCGGCTTTCCCATATATAAAAATCTCACTGCAACTTTCCCAGTAAATACTCTGCTGCCAATTTTGACAAAACCGGGTATCCAAATTTATTAGCAAAATTGCACAGTAGAAGAACCGATAAAAGTGCTGTTTTTAATATCTATCATATAACCTTTCATATGTTCTGGGGCATGGATTGTTTTTATCATATGGGACATAATCTCTTCCATAAATGCCCTATTGTCAAAGAGAATGGAATATACATTTCCAGAGTTTGTAACAATTGTCAGGAGCTTTGCTTCCATTGAAATTTTATAATTTTAAACCATATACAAATCATTACAACACCTATTGCACTTACAGCCAAGCCAAATGTATATTGGCCATATCCTGTTATAAACAATAAAACGTCCCTGTCCCTGCGGCCTCAAGGGCCGCAGGGACTTGCATAGGAACAATCAAAGGAATATTTGACCTTATTGCAGCAGCTGGAGAACGCTTTGAGGCTGCTGATTGGCCTGGGCCAACATAGCCTGGGCGGACTGGACCAGAACATTCATCTTAGTGTAGTTCATCATTTCCTTGGCCATGTCAGTGTCGCGGATACGGCTGTTGGCCGCAGACAGGTTCTCAACCGCAACATCCAGGTTGTTTATGGTGTGCTCCAAACGGTTCTGGAGGGCTCCCATACCCGCGCGAGCAGTAGATACAGTATTGATAGCTGTTTTGATCGTATCAATGGCTTCGCTGGCCAGATCCTCAGTGGTAATCTTAAGACCATCTAAGCCCAAGCCCTTAGTACTCATATCATCAATCGCGACCCGCATCTTGTTAAAGTTATCCGCAGTATCGCCAATCTGAAGGGTAAGTCCACGGTAACTGCCGACAGGGTTCTCCTCAAATGCCTTAGCAAAGGTAACCTTATTATCGGATACAGTGGCGTAACCCTCATCGCCCTCGCTCAGGTTGTTCGCCTTATTATAAGCGTCCGCCAGATTTTGGGCATTTTCCTTGGCAGCTTCAGCCTCGTCTTCCTTTTCAGAAAGCTTGACAAACTCGTTGCCTTTAGAAACCTGATCAGCCTTCTTCTGGAATTCATAAGTCTTACCGTCAATTGTTACGCTGATACCACTTGTAATGCCTTTATTCACAGTAACATCAGTGGAAGTGGAAGCTGCAGAAGTTTCAATTTTTACACCGTTGATAAGCTTCTCAAAGTCCATTTTGGTAACCTTATCATCGGAAGGCTGACCACTATTCGCAATAGAACTGTTTTTATCCTCTACTAACTCAATATGGTCAGTATCAAAGGTAGCCTCAATCTTATTATCAGCTTTATCGATTTCTGCCGCCAATTTGGTCATTGCATCATTGTCATCAGTGAACTTGATTACTGTAGCGCCGTCCTTCACCTTTGCAAGAGCATCCGCTGTAAGTTCTTCATCTCCCTTTTGGAAAATATAGGTTGCATCACCGACAGAAAGGGCTTCATTGGTTTTGACATTGGAAAGCGTCAATTTAGCGGTCGAATGGACATAATTCTTTTGGGTTGCATCAGCGCCTTGGACAAAGTGCCCCGCGCCTTTTAACTCTGTACCCAAATCATAAACCTCACCATGGTCACCTGCATTAGGGGTATCGTGAGGAGCATCTGCCGAGCCATCTTCTGTATTTATCTTCTCAATAACGGCTTTGTCGGCATCATCAAATCCAGCAAATGCTACAGAAGTAATTGACGGGCCTTCCCCAGCAGCTTTGGCTGTAAATTCCAATTCGCCATGATCGTTTATCTTGATATCGAACAAATCCTTTAATGCCTTACCTGCTGTTCCATCGTCGGCGAGTACTACCTTTGTTCCTGTTCCATTGACAACATTAGCCGAAGCAGTAACATCACCCACAGCAGATTTAAGCGCCTCTACAATTCCCTCAGCATTAATACTAGAAGCTGTATCAGTTGCAGCGGCAGTAGTTCCTATTTTTTGAAGAGTAATTTTTGCTGTTTTATCAGCTCCATCACTGTCTACATAAGATACAGTAATGGTACCATCATTGGTGCCATTATTGGCTAATGCTTTACCATTACCAATATAGAATGACTGTTTCTGCGTTGTTTCAGGAGTACCTTCCGGAATATGGTTGACGATACTCTCTGAAACAACGGGATTCATGTTAGTCGAGCCAGCAGGAGTTTCAACCGCATCCGCAACTGTAAAGGAATCAGCTCCTCTTTTATTTCCCAGAGAGCCATCCAGCAGGCGGGTACCATTGAAGTTAGCCGACTGAGAAATACGGTCAATTTCTTCCAGTAGAGAATTGACTTCATCCTGAAGGGCATTGCGTTCAATATCGGTATAAGTGCCATTAGCAGACTTGGTAGACAGTTCAACCATACGATTCAGCATAGAGTGAACTTCGTTGAGGTTGCCTTCAGCGGTCTGGATCAGGCTGATGCCGTCCTGAGCGTTAGCGGACGCAGTTTCAAGACCGGTGATCTGCGCCTTCATCTTCTCGCTGATAGCCAGGCCAGCAGCATCGTCACCAGCCCGATTGATACGGAAGCCGGAAGACAGCTTTTCCAGAGACTTAGATACCGCGCTGTTGTTCATACCCAGCTGACGGTAAGCGTTCAATGCCATAGTGTTAGTTCTTACGACCATTCCCATGATAATACCTCCATGTGGCCTCTTTCCCTGAACATTTCCGCGTCATGCGTTATTCATAAGGGAAAGGGCTAAATTAAAAATAATATTATTCAAATACCGTCCTCCGCCGCGCGCTGACTTCGGACAGCATTTAAACCAAATTCAGGCCAGACGCTCCTCCAAAACATCTGACGCTTTTGGGGCCGTCACAGATTTCCCGGCCCGCTTGCTCGTGGTAATTTGGGAAAGCCTCTCGTGCTGGATGGTGTCGGGGGCGTATAACTCACCCCGGGCGATCTTTACATCCTTGGGTGCGTCGATGGCCAGCTTGAACTTGTGGCCGCCCTTGTCGCTCTCCACAAAGGTGATGTAGATGTTGTCTCCTATCACGATGCTTTCTCCCAGGTTCCTTCCCAGCAATAACATGGCATCCTGCCTCCTTATCTTTTGTGAACATATAGTATGATTGTTACTTTCAAGTACAATATTTACAATAAAGTATACTTTTTTGTAAGGCCCAAAATTGAAAAAAATTTTTGAGAAGGGGTTGAAAAGGCATTTATTTTGTGGTATTATCTTAGCAGTGGACAGCAGAATTAAGGTTACGAAAAAGTATACATTTTCGTAACCTTAATTTTTTGTCATTAACTCAGAAAATGGCTTAACAAAGGGATTTCTAGAGAACAAAATCCCAGGCTGGATGATCAAAAAGCATCATCCAGCCTGGGTTTTCTGGTTTTTAAGGGGATAGTTAATGACATTTACCGAATTTTGGGCGCCTTACAATAAAGTCCTCCCCAGGGACTTTATTGTAAACCGGCTTCCATCTCCGTTCTTATACTATGACCTTTTACCCAAATCAAAGGAAATCTTTGACCTGATTGACCGGTGGCTGGCAGCTGTGGCCCCGGCAGACATAAAAGGTTGTCTGACCGTCTTTCAGAGGATACTCCTCCGAGGGCCCGTTCAGCAGCCGAACTTCCATATTGACAGGAAGCAGAAGAGGCAGTGCTTCCACATCCGCACCATCCGCCGATATCACCGTCACCTTTGGCGGCGGTTCTTTGAAGTCCAGCAGTGCCAGCAAAAACATAGCATATCCGGCTGGATACTGCGACGCGGCCCCGGCGAGAAAATTCAGCTGCCGTTCTGCTTCGTATTCATAGTTTTCATTTGGGATTATCTGGCTAAGATGAACCAGGTTCCACGCCATCATAGAATTCCCGCTGGGAACCGCGCCGTCGTATGTTTCCTTGGGACGCAGGATTAAAGGCTCGTTTTCAGCCCCGTATAAATAGAAGCCGCCCTTTTCCCGGTCCTGAAATTTAGTAAAAACCTCCTGGCAGAGTTTTTCTGCCCGATCCAAATATTCCTGTTCCAGCGTAGCTCTGTACAGCTCCAACTGGGAAAAGAGATAGAAAGCGTAATCATCCAAAAACCCTTTTGCCCCCTGCTTCCCTGCGCGGAAACTCACATAAAGCATTTTGTCCCGGCAAAGATTTTTTTGAATAAAGCCGTCCGCCTTTTTTGCCGCTTCCAAATAGGCAGGATTTTTGCTGGCAAGGTACAGCCTGCAAAGGGCCGCAATCATCAAGCTGTTCCAGGAGGTCAGGATTTTGTCGTCCAGGTGTAGGGAAAACCGCTGTTTGCGGTATTGGTAAACCTGTCCTAAAAATCCGTCAAAGGAATGGTCTTCCAGGTCGCTGTGCAGCAGGTTTGGAATACTTTTCCCCTCAAAATTCCCCTGGCTGGTAATATCAAAATGACGGTTGAAGGCTTCTCCGTCTTTACTGCCAAGGAGGCGGATAATTTCCTCTGGGTCAAAAAGATAATACTTTCCCTCTTCGCCTTCGCTGTCCGCATCTTGGGCGCTGTAAAATCCACCTTCCGGGGAAGCCATTTCCCGGAGGATAAAATCCGCCGTCCTTTCTGCAATCTGCCGGTAGGTTTCTTTTTGGGTTATGGCGTAAGCCCTGCAATACGCAAGGATCAGCAAAGCATTATCGTAGAGCATTTTTTCAAAATGGGGCGCTAAAAACTGCGCGTCAGTGGAATAACGGCAGAAGCCAAAGCCAATATGGTCGAATATCCCGCCGCGGTACATCTGTATCAGGGTGTGTTCCGCCATTTCCAGACAGGTTTTACTGCCCTCCCGCTCATACAGCGCCATCAGGAACAAAAGGTTATGGGGCGAGGGGAATTTAGGCGCTCTGCCAAAGCCGCCGTTTTTCCGGTCATAGGTTCTTTCGTAAATCGCGGCAGCAGAATCCAAAAGCTCAATATCCGCTTTGGATTTTACATCCTCCTGCTGCCCCAGCTGGGAAATGATTTCCTGGGCCTGGTATAAAAGGGCGGCGCGATCCTGCTCCCATTTTTCATG
>CATJCP010000351.1 GCA_949737515.1 uncultured Oscillospiraceae bacterium
CGTGGCGAGATTTGGCCCCTTTTGTGGCGAGGATTGGTATACTTTCAATGGCGAAAATTGGTATACTTTATCTTACCATTTACACCTTTTCCGGGATGCTGGGCGTTTACTGGATTTATCAATCCATCCTGGGAATTTTACAGTCCTTTATTCTCTCAAAGGCAATGCCCCTCCCCAAGCGCACAGCAGAGGGAGCATAATCGTTCATTTAAAATAACATTCAAACATACATAGGAGGCATCTGTCCATGACACTATATCAGAAATTCAAAAAGCTGGACATCGACTTTTCTCAGCTTGGTTTAGAGCCGGGGGACACCTGCGGCGATTACTTCTGTGATCCCGTGGGAGCGGAGGTCATCGGCTGGGCGGGGGTGGACGGTATCCACTGCTGCTTCATAGAAGGCTTTGGGGAGATGGTGTTCGCCGTCAATCCATCCAATCTGCCTGGGGACTACGTCCACCCCCTGGCCCGGAGCTTCGAGGACTTCCTGCGTCTCATTCTTGCCTGCGGGCTGGACGCGGCGGAGCAGGCGTGGATGTGGAACCGGGGGGAGTTCGATGGGTTTATGGAGACCTATCCGCCTGGTCCTGAGCAGCAGGTCCTACTGGACGGATTGCGGGCCGGATTGGGGCTTACTCCTATGGATGACCCCTACGAGTACATCAAAGAGGTGCAGTCCGACTTTGACTACGGCAAAATCCCCTACTCAAAAGAATATTATGAGCTTATGCCCGAACCGGAACCCGCCGGACCGCCGGAGCGCCCGGGCTGGAAGGTGTACTTTGACAACGGTTTCGGTAGCCACCACACGGGTCATGACAAGCCGGGAAAAGAGCTTTCTGTGAATCAGACCTTTACCTGGGGTGGAAAGGCATGGCACATCCCGGCGGTGTATGTCTGCGGGAAGGGGCTGGTGGTGGACCTGTGCATGGAAGTCGATCCCGCCGAGCTTCGGTCTTTCATGGAGAAGTGGTGGCCCCTGGACCGGGAGTTCACTCCGGAGGAGCGGGAGCGTCAGGAGGCCGAAAACCCCGCGCATATGGATTTTACGCCCAGGCTGACCGTGAACAGCAGGGAATTGGGCAGTTGGAGCGGAAACGGCTGCGGCTGGGTACCGGATTCCTGCCGTCCAGAGGCGGAGCGCTGGCAAAGCCGGCAAAACTGGGAGTCCATCTGGCTCATGGAGCATTACGGTTTTGATCCTGAGCGGGGATGGATGTTTTGGCGGTATTCTTTCCCGTGGACTACCAAAACCAGGCCGGTGCTGAAGGCCGTCTTCCTCTCCCTGGAGCAGAATCCGGTTTCCGTCCCCGGTATCCGGTTCACGGTGTCCGGGGCGGGCGACAGTGTGCCTTTCATCCACCCCGTTACCGGAGAAACGCACACTCTCCGCGTGGTGGAGTACGAAACGCAGCAAATGGATGCCAACCACTTTCACGACAAAGAACAATGGGAATATCCCACTTGTTATACTGCTATGTCCTTTACCGTGGAGCCGGAGCTGCCCCGGCAGTCGTTGACCGTAAGGGACAGCGGGCAGGGTGACAGGCCCCGGCTCAAACAGCTCGATTCGACAGGGCCGACAGTAGCAAGTTCTGTAGGAATCATACTGGCCAACAGTAAAAACAGCCAGACTTGGACGGTCTGTTCTTCCCTGTACTTTGCGTGGCCGGAGCGGATCGAGTGGAGAATGGTGTTCCGTCAAAAAACTGTTAAGGATATAAAACTTGACCTGCCTCTGACGCAAAAATGAAGAAATGTGTCGCAGAAGTCAAAATCTGCGACACATCTCTTTTGAGAAAAAGTCAGCAAATCTCACATAAAAGGTATCTCCGCAGAAACTAATGAGATTACAGTAGTGGTTGAGCTGTTCCACCCAGATCCGCCTTGAATTAGGGCCTCGGATTACCTCTCCAAAACCGAAGGAATCATGACAGGTAATCATCTACTCCAGCAAAGCAAGAGATTCCCTTTTCCTCCTCTCGTTTTTTGTGCAAATTGGTATTGACAAACATCCCAGTTCGGACTTATAATCAACGCAAACATCCGAACACGGATTTTGAAGGAGGTGCAATGGATGAACGATAGCCTTAGAGATCATATCGACACGATCAATCAGCTAATCAAAGAACTCAATTCTCTCTACCGTGTTGCAGCCCGCAAGTCTGATATTCCCGATGGCGAGGTCTGTATCTGGTCGGTTCTGCTTCACTCAAAAGAGGAATACTCCCAGCAGGACCTCAGCGACATACTCTCCCTGCCAAGGCAGACGGTCAACTCATTGATCTCCAATTTTGTCAAAAAGGGTTTTGCGACTTTGGAGCATATTCCGGGAACACGCAACCAAAAAGTGATTCGGTTGACAGATGCGGGTATTCAATATGGCGAGAGCAATGTCAAGTGGATTTTTGAGGCAGAGCAGCGGGCCATGGAGGAAAGCGATCCCCAGGAGATAGAGGCAATGATTTCTCTGTTGGAAAAGTATATCTTACGGTTCAGAGCTGAAATTGACAAAAAGCAGCCTGGAGGTACACATGGATAAAGCGAATAAAACGGATTTCATAATCTTCGATGTTGGCGAGATGCAGTATGCGATCCCTATTGAATATATCGCTTTTATTGTTATGGCTGTGGAACGGTTCCCATCGTGCATCCCCCCAAGAATGCCTGCCTATATGAAGTGTGTTATGCAGATGGAACAAGGGTTAGTTCCTATTGTGGACTTAACGCAGGTTCCGGGATTCAGCACTTCCAATCATCGGACAAAACCATACCCGCTGGTATTGATTGTAAATTATCGGAGCAAGCTGGTTGGACTGTTGACTGACCGAGTGGCACTTCAATCGGCAGAGGGCGAGGCCAACGCAGTTGAGGGAACAATCGTCCAGCAACGTTTGCTAAATACTAGGCCTTGTTTGAAAAAACAAGAAAGCAGTGCTAAATCAACAAAATAGCGATAGAGGCGAGGTAAACAAAGGCGAGAAAGGAAGTACCCAACTTGTCATACCTTGTGGCGATTCTGCGAAACCATTTGAGCTTTTGGAAAAAGCACTCAACCAAATGGCGCTCTTTATACAGCCACCAATCTACCGGCCACGGATCAGAAACATTGCTCTGTGGCGGGATCACATAGCTGGCACCTTGTTCTGAAATATAAGCCCGGATCGTCTTTGCCCCATAAGCACGGTCTGCTAAAACATTGCTGCCGCC
>CATJCP010000352.1 GCA_949737515.1 uncultured Oscillospiraceae bacterium
AAAAGCGCTTACTGAAAAAGTAATCGCCACATTAAAAGAACGCTATGGCGTAGAAGGATTTGCTGTCCAGGCTGACGTTTCCAAGTATGAGGATTGCGAGAAGCTGGTAAAGGCTGCTGTCGAAAAATTCGGCGAGAAAATTGATGTGCTGGTCAACAATGCCGGTATCACCAACAATGCCGCCTTTTGCGAGCTTCCCCGCGAAAAATATATGGCTGTCCTGGAGACAAACCTTATCAGCGCTTTCCATATGTGCCATTTTGTCGTGCCCTATATGGTAAAGGCTCAGGAAGGCTGCGTTATCAATACGTCGTCCATCGGCGGGCTGATGGGCGTGGCAAACCAGGCGGATTACTGCGCTTCCAAGGCGGGATTAATCGGCATGACTAGGGCCCTGGCTATGGAATTCGGCAAGCAGCATATCCGTTTTAACTGTATCTGCCCTGGCATGATCTGGACGGACATGCTCCGCGGCGTAAACCAGGATGAAGTTGCCGCCCTGAAGATGGGTATTCCTATGGGCGATATCGGCGACGTTGAAGATATTGCCGTCGCCATGGAATTCCTTATCAAAGATAAGTACATGACTGGCCAATATGTTTCCCCCAACGGCGGAATCTATATGCCTTAACCGTTTTTTTAAAATTCAGGAAGTGCCTTTTCATTCTGCGGAATGGAAAGGCACTTTTTCACAGGAGGCTTTATGTTCAAACAGGACAGGCTGGAATTGCATAAAGCGGTAAAAGCTTTCAAGCGGTTTCAAAGTCGGCATTACCCCCACATTACTGAGGAAAACGACAACGGCGAATGGGTATTCGGCGGGCCCTTTGACCGGATCTGCAAGGCATATATAGCAATGGTTGAACAATATAACCCGGAGGAAATACCAGTGCCAGAGACGTTAATAAGGGATATGCTTTATATTATCGCCAGGGACAGCGAATGTTCCCATCTTTTAAAGGCAACCCTGAAATATCCAAAGTGGTTTGAAAAATTGTGCCCATACAGCGTCGATACCCGTTATTATAATGTGAAATGGCAGTTTGCGGAACAGCTTGGCAGCTACCAGGGGGACAGCGGGATCAAAAAGCTGCTTTTTCAATTTATCGAATCTGGGGACGAGTACACGGAACGAATGGCTTTGCAGTCCATGTGTGAGCATTTCCCGGAACGTGCGGAGGAATACGCGGTGAAGTTCTGGAAACGGAATGTTTACGAGCAGGACGAGTACCAAAAGATAATGGCCCTTTATGCGCTGCACCGGATAAAATCCCCCCTGCTGGAAACCTATATTGAAAAATCCTATCAGACGAATTATTGTTATTTGAAGGAATGGGCGGACAAATATAAAAGCGAAATGGGGCTGTAAAGGTATTACTTCCTTTACAGCCCCATTGTTCCATAA
>CATJCP010000353.1 GCA_949737515.1 uncultured Oscillospiraceae bacterium
AGGCAATTTGGCGAGTACATTGTTCTCCCAGAAATCCTGTTCCAGCGCAATGAGTTCCATCTCATAGGCCATATCCCGGTCAATGCGGCGGATGATGGCTTCGTCCTCGTTGTTGCCGTAAAGACAGCAGTAGTAGACCCGATCCAGATTCATCACGGCCATATAGTGGCGGCCCTGGGTTTCATAGTAGACGGGGACGACTTCTTCACCGTTGTACCACCACTTATCTTTGGCATTATAGTTGGTGGTCTTGATTTCCAGGATGGCCGTTGTACCATCCGGCAGTTCCACAAGATAGTCCAGGTCGGCCAGCATCCAAGGATATTGAGGGTGCTGGAACATACATTTTCGCTGGTAGATTTTTAGCCTGGTTTTCTCCGCAAAGATGCGGGCCACCAGCGGCTCCAGCAGATTTCCTACCTCCAGAGCCACCCAGTTTGCCTGATCGTCCGCTGTGACGACACCCAGCTTGTCATAGTAGAGATCCCGGGCTGTCCGAAACGGCGAGATGTTCAAAACTGCCGCCGCATCGCTGCCGCCCAGACCCTTCCGCCGGTACTCCAGCCATTCAGGCCGCGAGAGTTCTGCTGTGTCCACCAGCACAAGGGGCTGATACGCCATATCCTGTGCCATGACTGGTTTCCTCCTCCTCTGACAACATATTTTGGAGCTGCGCTTTCCACATCTGGCGACTGTTGCCGCGGATGGGCTCCTTGGAGGGACGAGGGCGCCTCCTCCGCTTCCACTTGTTTTTCATTGCCTTTTGCTCCTTCCTTGATTTGATTTATCCTCAAAGCCTTTCGGCATTTGGGCAAAAAAAGAGCGGGAATGACAAAAACACGGCATAAAGCCGCATTTCAGCCCCCCACTCTGGAGAGCTTTCGTCATTCCCGCTATCAGCGTTGGGGCAGACTGCCCCCTATAAAATCCTACCAGCCGCCGTCCGCCTGTCTGCGTAACGGCCCTGCCGGCATAACGTACAACCTTAACAACGTATGCAATGCGGGTGTCCCCCCGGTCCCAAACCCTGGTGGGCTTGGCTCCGCGTTTCAGCGGAGAACGCACAAACAATCAATTACAATTTTACTCCAACACAATATATTGCGGTTGTCAATAGAGATGGAAACATATTTTGTGTGGGAATCTGTGGATAATGGAAATGCAAGACATGTGAATTGGGAGCAAAGGGGCCGATGTTAAACGAGCCACCACAATTTGTATTTTAGTGTAGTATTTTCAAACGAATCCATAGTTGATGGTTGAGGGAATCGTTGCGCCAAGTCACCAAAAAATTTTTGAGTTTTTTGGATTTTTCTGTGAGAATTTGGTATCTCACTGCGTTAATCATAGTAAAGGGGCTAATTCTCTATCGCTCCTTTACAACTGCTTGAGTATCAGAAAAGACAGTAGAAATTAGCATCACTTTATACCTATGTCCTCCTATGATGGCAGCGGGAAAATGGCGACGGTTAAAATGCCATCTGCGGTTGAAGCAGATATAAAGACTTATAAAAACAATCTGCCAGCAGATGAAACAATAAAACCGTTACATTGTCAGGAGTGTTTTGTTTACCCAATAGCAGCTCACTAACTTTATCGACGGTTAGAGATATTAAACCGTCGCCTAATGATTTGGATTTGGCGACCTGTGGAGGAGGTATCGCCATGTCTGAAATGCTGTTATACTATAGTTTATTAAAAAAAGTCCTCCTCCAGTAAAGAGCCCAAATACCCGCGATGTCGAAATTGCTCGATTTTTGTCCGACAATCTGATAGCGCCCAAAGACAATGACCGTATGGCTTTCTGCCATGCGGTCATTTTTGTTTTTCTGGGCTGCCACACAGCGTTAGGCCACTGTATAGGCGCCAAAGGTCTGCCGCGCTGCCGCTCCCCGCCACGCTCCGAAAATTTGAAATCTAACACTTCATCAAATTTTTGGGGGGTTTACTGTGATAAGAAAGCAATTTTACATAGTCCATCAAAAAAATATTTTTAATCCGCCGAATGAGCCGGCTGTTTACCTTTTATTGTTAGCTCCAGAGAGTGAAGGAAGGGGGCCAGAGCATGACCCCAACTGAACGCCGGCAGAGACTGCTGGAAGTGCTGTGTATAAGGCGGCACGATACCTGCGACAATCTGGCGCATGAGTTTCATGTCGCTAATTCGACAATCCGCCGCGATTTAGAGATCCTTACCTGTTCATATCCCATTGAGACGGTGCGGGGTCGCTACGGTGGCGGGGTCAAGATTGCGGATGGATACTATCTCTACCGCAAGGCCCTTACTCCCAAGCAGGCTGCGCTTCTTCAACGGCTGAGAAATCAGCTGGACGGAGATGACCTTATTATACTCAACAGCATCCTGCTCCAGTTCACTTTCTGAAAGCTCCATTTTTCTGTACCTTGATAAACAGTGGGACAAGCTCCCGCTCATAGTCAGTATGCAAGTAAGACTTTGCTGCGGTATGGCTTTGGACGCATGGACTGCCTGCGGAACAGGGATGCAGGGAAGGAGGCGAGACCACATCCTCTGTTCCGTCAAAACGATCATATCAAAGGTACGAGCGGAACCCCAGGGCCATTGACCGGTGTGGGCAACACCCGAAGCGCAGCGAAGCAGTCGCACGATCCCGTACCGCAGGGTAAAAGGGGGGTGCTGTGGGAACGGTCTGGGCAGCTTTGTCAACTGCCGCCGCCGTCTGATGGTATCGCGCCTCCAGTCTGCCGCTGGAGGGCTTGCATACTCCCGTGCCGGGGGTGAGCAGTAGGGCGGTCCTGTCGCCTGAGAATACGGCACAGCGCAGAATACAACATAGCGTTACATGGGTGGAACCGCCGCCGGAGTAAGCCAGGGTAATTAACTGGAAAAAGAAATCCGGCGGCGGTCTGCAACAATCTAATCTTAGAAATTATTAAGGTGCAGCCGGCATATACTGATCAGTACAAGGATACTACGAAGGAGGTGCATGACATTTAGTGTTATAATACATTATCCTGAAAGGGAAGAGGCACAAAAAGAGCTGGAAAAAAAAGTAGCTGATGTTCATGCTCAAACTGTTGTTGAAATGGTCAAAGCTATGCCTGTCTCTGTGGAACAAAAAGTGCGTCTAATCAATGCGATCAAAG
>CATJCP010000354.1 GCA_949737515.1 uncultured Oscillospiraceae bacterium
CCGCTTCGCGCCCGTTTTCGCGCAACGGGCGCGGGGCGGGGGCTGTCAGCCCGCCGCCGGTTCCGGTCCAGAACCGGCCTGCCGTCCTCTCCGACGGTTTCCCCGCGCTTCAACTCCCGATAGATCGCCGCTGTGGTAACGCCCAGCCGTCCGGCAATGTCCGCCGGGCGCGCGTTCGCCTGATACAATGCGGCAATCTCTCTCCTGCCCGAAAAGTCCGAAAAATTTATGTGTTTGTAATGTCGCGCCGTCTTTTCACCCCTTTTCCTTGACTTTCCCAGCCTGCCGTGGTATAAAAAAATAAATGCGATAGAACCGAACCGCCCCATTCGGGGGGCTTCGTGTTCTTTCGCATTTAATATTACAACCCGCATACAATTTTTATCGCTGAAAAACGAGTTGCGAAACAATAGAGAATGTGTTATAGTAATTAGCACACCCCGCAAGCACATGAAAACGGTTAAATTCCGTCCTTCTCTGTCCATTTTTGCGGATTACACCGAACATTTGCCTGTTCGTCAGTTGGGCGGCGTCCACAGAATTTCCGCATTTCCTGGCCGCGCTTACCCTGTGACCAGCAAAACGTTGCCGTTTACATAGCCGGATATCTTTTGCGGCACCGGATTTTCAGAAATACCGCCAGGGAATACATTCATGCGTGACCGGCGCTTCGGAAAAGCGCCATGTAAACCCCAGCCAGCACAAGCGCGTTTAATATTAATGTGTTTAGAAGTTGTATTCATAAGTGTTTGGGCAAGGTGTGGGAATGGGATATTTTGACCATTGTCTCAACGGATGAGACGGAAATCTCATAATCTTTGCTGAGACGTTTGGAATGATTGAGCCAGGAGAGGGTACGTTCAACTACCCGCCGCCAAGGGAGTTTCTGCCATTGGAGGGGTTTGATTTTCTCTGAAATATCAACATCAAGGCTAAGCTGTTCTTTCAAATTAGAAATAAAAGTACCCCGATACCCGGCATCCGCACAGAACTTCTGAATAGACGAATAGCGCCCATACGCTCGTTTGGCGGTAGATATTCCGCTTTTTGTGTCATGAATATTGGCAGCATGAACTACCACAGACAGTAAACAACCCGGCACATCCACTACGATCTGCCGCTTTCTGCCTTTCGTTTTTCCTCCGCCAATTCCCGTTGCTCCACGTGCGGTTTCGCATTCCCTCGTACAGTGGCGCAATCTTTTCCCACTGTTTTTTGTCAAGTCGCTGAGATACGACCTTCGTCCTTTTTCTTCCGTGTTCCTATTCTACCACGCGCTTATCCTCTTGTGAATACAAGTTCTTATTCAGCAGGCGGGACGGCCGCGGCTTATCGTTCCCATAACGCAGGCTGCTGTTTTGCAAGTGTCATCCAACCGTCTTGCCATCGACACACAAAAACAAGTAAGGAGGAATATCATGGCACGGACCCCACACCGATCAACATCACGGATTCTAGATATCATCGAGCTGCTCTCCTCCTCTATGGAGGGCTATACGCTCACAGAGATTGCCCAGGCACTGGAGTCTCCCAAGAGCAGCATCTTCCCCATGCTGCAAACCATGAGCGCCCGGGGGTTTACAGATTTGAACTACCGCACCAACCGCTACACCATTGGCCTGAACCTCTATTTTGCGGCGTCCATATACCGCAGCAAGATTTCCGTCAGTAAATTCATTGACTTTGAGATGCAGCAGCTTAGTGACCAAATTGGAGAGTCCGCGTGTCTTGGTATCCTGTCCGGAAAAAATGTGCTTTTTCTGCACCGGACCGATTCGGTAGAGCCCGTCAACAGCAACAAGGCTCCGGGCCAAACTGAGCTGGGCTGCACCGGAGCTATGGGCAAGGCCCTGCTGTGCGACTACAAGCTGGGTGAACTGACCGAGCTGTTTTTCAAAGACGGCGATCCCCTCCCTCCTCCGAATATAAACCTCTACCAGTCACATATTCAAATGGAGGAAACCCGGCTCACGGGAATTGCTTATGAATACGGCGAAGCGGAACCTGGTATCCAATGTGTAGCCGCACCTATCCGGTATCATGAAAAGGTAGTCGCGGCCCTGGGCTTGATCCTTCCTTCCTTCCGTATGAACCCGGAAAAGGCCATGAACTCCACGAAAGGTCTCCATGTCGCTGTGCAGAAGATTGAAAATGTACTCTCTACCACTGACGAGTCTCTGGACGAAATTTTCTCCCAGGTCGGTTTTAAGAACCTCTGAACCGTAAAACCGCAAAGGCCCCCGTGCCCGCTGATGCTCAGCGGACACGGGGGCCTTTCGCCCTTCGAAAGCTGCCTCAGGGCGCCGGGATCGGCTTGGCAGTCCATGGACCGCAGCCGTCCGAGAGCGCCGGAACCAGAGTAATCGTCAAATCCCCTCCCCACGTCTTTACGAAGTGGGGAGGGGAAAATAGTTTCGGGATTTCACATAGAGGGGGAGCAGGACGGGGGCAAGAGAATTGAAGCATGCGGCAATGCGGCGGGAGTGGGAGGAAAGAGTCGCGGTGTGCCGAAGTAGCGGAAAGAGTGTAAAGGCGTGGTGTAAGGAAAGCGGCTTCACTGCCATCGACTTCTCTAAACCAAGCAAGAAGAAAGCGACCACTATGAAAGTCATCGTGTGGGTCTGCCTACTCAACGGTCTTACTAAGATATTATTCAAAAGTCTCCATATGATACTGTTGTAAAAGCAGAAATGAATGGACTTCTGAATAGGCAGGAATGGATGGGGCCGCACCGGCTCTTGAGACAGCAATAGCCGCAGCCGCGCTCGCTTCTTTCAAACATTGAAGCACCGTCTTTTTGCTGCATAAGCCAGCCAGGAAATAACCGCAAAATGTATCGCCGGCGGCGGTCGTGTCAACTGTTTGAACCGCAAACGCATTGTGCTTACAGCTTTCAGAGCCGCTTCGATATACAGCGCCTTTGCTTCCAAGCGTGAGCACAAAGGCCGAATCCGGATATTGCTTTACCAGACTGTCTAATAGCAGCTCCTGTTGAATGGGTTGTGAAAGACCAGCTAAAGCCGCTCCCTCAATTTCATTGACCATAAAGCAGTCAACGAGTTCAACCGGGATACTTTGCATATTCCCAGGAAAGGGAGATGGATTAAAGACTATGTACAAACCGTGATCGTGCGCGGCACGAATAATTTTTCCAATAGAATTTGTTTCATTCTGCAGCAAGACAATATCTCCGGTTTCGCCGCAATTCAGGATATGCTCAATATACGCATCATCAAGGAGTTGATTGGCCCCGCCATATACGATAATGGAATTCTGCCCCGAAGAATTTACTTGGATAACCGCATGTCCGGTTTCTTCGTTTGTACGTTTGATATTTTCTACATTGACATTGTTTGAACGCAAAAAACCAACTAGAAATTCC
>CATJCP010000355.1 GCA_949737515.1 uncultured Oscillospiraceae bacterium
ACCTGTCCCCACTGCGGCAGGGGGATGGACAAGTGCTTCTGCTCCCACATGCAGGGCGAGTGCTTCCATAGGCTGGCCGCGCCCTGCTATTATGGCCAGGGGATGCGGACGGGAATATGCGCCCTGAAATTTCAGGGGATAAAGGTCCACGGGGAGTGGATCGGGAAACTGATGGCCCAAACAGTCCAGGAGCGCTTCCTGGACCAGGGGGAATGTATCGATTATATGGTGCCTGTGCCGCTGTCGGAAAAAAGGCTGCGGGAAAGGGGCTTTAACCAATCCCTTTTGTTGGCAAAGCAAATGGAAGCCGTTCTCCATATTCCTCTGGTGCTCAACCGGCTGATGAAGTCCAGGGATACCGCTGTCCAGCATGATCTGGACTATGAACAGCGCAGAGGAAATCTTCATGGCGCTTTTCAGGTGCGGGAGGGGAGTGATTTTGCTGGAAAGCATATCCTCCTTGTGGACGATGTGGCGACCACAGGGACAACCCTATCCGAGTGCGGCAAGGCGCTGTATCTGGCAGGGGCTGAAAGGGTGATATGCTGCACGGCGGCGGTGGCTGCCCTCGCTGGAAATCCCGGTAACGGAGGGGCCTGAGGACAGCGCTGCGGCGCGGATAAGCCGGGCCTTATAATCTGAACACGAGGAAGACGCAGTTTTTATTCAGCCGGGCACGGCAGGGGCGGTGAAACCGTCCGCAGTAAATTGGAAAGGCGTGGTTTATAGCATGGCGTTTGAAGATATTGGAATTGATTTGGGGACAGCATCGGTCCAGGTATGCGTAGAAGGCCAGGGGATTGTTTTGGAGGAGCCTTCGGTCATTGCAGTAAACACCAAAAACGACACTATTTGCGCTGTGGGAGAGGAAGCCTATAAGATGATTGGGCGCACCCCCTCTTATATCCAGGCAATTCATCCCCTGGAAGACGGGGTGATTTCCAGCTATGAGGTGGCGGAGAAGATGGTGCAGTATTTTTTGAAAAAATGCTGCAAAAACTCGGTGCTCAAGCCCCGGGTGGTGCTCTGCGTACCCTCCGGCGTAACCGAGGTGGAAGCCAGGGCGGTGGTGGACGCCGCCGTTGCCTCTGGCGCCAGGAGGGTGTATCTCATCGAAGAACCTGTTGCCGCTGCCCTGGGGGCGGATATCGACATTTCCATCCCCAATGGACGGATGGTGGTGGATATTGGCGGCGGAACCACCGATATTGCTGTGATCTCCCTGAGCGGGGTGGTCACCAAATCTTCGATCAAGCTGGCCGGCCAGAAGATGGACCAGGCTGTGGTCCGGTATATCCGCCAAAGCCGGGGGATTCTGATCGGGGAAAAGACTGCGGAGCAGATTAAGAAGCAGATTGGCTCCGTCTTTATGGAGGAAGGCGACGCTGATCCCATTATGGAGGCCAAGGGTAGAGACCTGGCCCTGGGGCTGCCGAGAAAGTTTTCCATCTCCCGCAGCGAGCTTACGCCGGTGCTCCAGGAGATGGCCCTGCAGATCACTCAGTCGATCCAGAGCGTGGTGGAGAGGACGCCCCCCGAGCTGGTGGGAGACATTTTCGTCAACGGACTGCTGCTGACCGGCGGCGGGGCTATGATAAATGGGCTGGACCGGTTTATCCAGGAAAGAACCAGAATAAGGGCGGTGCTGGCCAAGGATCCTATCAGGTGTGTGGCCCGGGGGACGGTAAAGGCGTTCCAGCTGCTGGATGTGCTCCAGGACGGCTTTTTCACACCGTCTATCCATATTCATTAAAAGAAGGTGTTTGATATGAAGGTCAGGGATATTGGAAAGAAATCCATCTTTTCCCTGGAGGTGTTCCCCCCCAAAAAAAGTTATTCCCCAGAGTCTATCTCGAAAATTTTCGGACAGCTTGCCGCGCTGGAGCCGGGGTTTATCAGCGTTACCTACGGGGCAGGGGGCTCCAATATCCAACAGAATAAGACGGTTGAGCTCTGCCGTGTTCTGAAACAGGAATACCAGGTGGAGCCGGTGGCACATCTCACCTGCTTCAACTCCCGAAAGGACGAGATCCTGACCATGCTGGAGCTGATGAAGGAACGGGGGATCGAAAATATACTGGCCCTGCGGGGGGACAGAACGCCGGACGTTGCGCCGCCTGGAGATTTCCGCTATGCCTATGAGCTGATCGACTTTATCCGCTCCCATACCAAAGAGGATGAATTTGATATCTGCGCGGCCTGCTACCCCGAGGGACATCCGGAATGCGAAAGCATGAAGGAGGATATCCGCAATTTAAAGCGGAAGGTGGACGCAGGGGTAAGCCTTTTGATCAGTCAGCTTTTCTTTGACAACGAGGATTTTTACCGCTTTCAGGAGCTGTGCGGCGCGGCGGGGATTGATGTTCCCATCCACGCTGGAATCATGCCGGTGACCAATAAAAGCCGCCTGGAGCGGATGGTTTCCACCTGCGGCGCGTCCCTGCCCAAAAAGCTGACCCGGATGATAGCCAGATATGAAAACAATCCCCAGGCCCTGATGGACGCGGGGATCTCCTACGCGACAGAGCAGATCGTCGATCTGCTGGCCAGCGGGGTGGACGGCATCCACCTTTATGCCATGAATCAGCCGAAAATGGCGAAGAAGATCAAAGAGAACGTCGCCTCTCTGATTGACGCCCATAACCAGGATTAGAGCTATCGCGAGAAGAGGAAGGAAAAAAGAAGCTGTGAGATTGTTTCCTGTTGTTCCCTTTGACGGGCTTTCCGTCAACCGGGATGAAATGCTCCGCTATTTGGGCTACCGCGGCCAAGCGTTGGACGCCGCAGTGGAGGCGTCTGTCAACCGGTGCGCTGCTTTGGCGGAGGAGGCTGCCTGCCCCCGTTTTGCTGCAGTGGAGGCTCCTCTTGAAGTCAAAGAAACCGGGGTGGAGCTGGGGGGGATTTTTTTGGCCGGAGAGGATATCCGGCTCCACTTGGGATGTGCCTCGGCAGGGCTTCTGATGGGGGTTACGCTGGGGGTGCAGACAGAGCGGCTGATCCAGTACCATCGCCGCAGAAGCA
>CATJCP010000356.1 GCA_949737515.1 uncultured Oscillospiraceae bacterium
AGATGTACCCACAATGATGCAGAATCCCGGAAAAAACTGCGTGCGCTGCTGACGATAGTTGGTATGCTGGACAGTGCGGCAATAGACGTCCTGCAATCACTGTCCTCAGATATTTCTGACTTTGAGGATGCTGTTATGGTCGAGACCGCAAAACAAGCCTCTGTTGACTATATCGTGACACGGAATCAAAAAGACTATGCCAAGTCTACTGTTCCTGTCTACGATCCCGGCGAATTTCTGGAACACCTTATGTCCTCCGGTGAGGAACCTTTGGAGTAGTATCACATCATATAAGAACGGAAACCGCAGTCTCGTTTTTTGAGGCTGCGGTTTCCATTTTAAGAGAGTTCTTTTATAATGTTGCCGTCTACTACAGTACATCTCCGTCTTAAAAAAACGGAAGCCCAAACATATTTTCACAGATAGGAGACACGAAAGATATGCAAAATATAAGTTCGTTCACCAAACAACTATACCTGTTCCTGACCGCCTGTTCCGGCAACTGGAGGAACAGCATCTACATCAAGTGCCAGAACGAAAAGGACGCCCCTGGTTATCTGCTGGCGGCGGATCGGGACGGTCAGCCGGTCATTCTGGGCGTCCAGCAGTTCTACCAGCTGACAGGGGTGTGGATCGACCCCGCCGAGTGCTACGGCCAGCTTACCGAGGCGGGCTTTGAATCCCTGTACGCCCAGTATCTGCTCTGGCGGTGTCCCACATTGGAAGGGCATCCCTTGCGGCAGCTTTGTGAGGCCGATATGGATACAGCGCCGTGACCTTGTATCTGAAATGCAGACGGTTTCGCCGTTAAAATGAAGCGGACGAAAGCGGGGGGCAGGGTTGTCAAATCCTGTTCCCCGTTTTCGGCGGTGAAATGGCAACGGCAAAAATCCAGACGGTCAAGGGGCAAAAGTGGAGATTTTTCACACCCTGCGCGAAAAATACTACTCGGCCCTTGACCGTCTGGATAGTCGAAACGGGATGAAATGCAGATTGTTTTGCATTCTTGGTTGTGGTATAATTTCCCCAGTATGCAATGGAAAATTAGGAGTTAGGAGAAATACCTATGGCGAACATTAGGCTTAATTCGGGCGAGTCACTGATTGGCCGAGGGCTTGTATCTTATCGGGATTTGGAAAAACATACCCACCAATGCTGGCACGCCACAATTTTTGTGACTAATCAAAGGGTTTTGTTGGACACTTATACAGAGATTGAGCTTAAACTTTCAAAAATCAGAGGCTTTACCTCCGGCAAAATACTTCTTTTCATCCCATCTGTGACGATTTACGGCTTGGCGGAGAAAACAACGATTGGCGAACACGGCTTGACAGAGGACGCATATACATTTACTGGATTTCCCGTGAAAAAGCTGCAAGATTGGCTGAGGCAAGTGGGTGTCCAGAAAATATAAAGCAATCGGCGGTGCGGGCTATGGCGGACAGACTTGATGGGTACGGAATGTTCACAATCATAGCAAATGTTGAGTAGCAATTAACTGGGAAACTTGGATATAGTGAATGGTCGAAATTGGGGCGTGGACAATGTGAAACAATGTGAAAAATACAACGACTTGCGCATAAAGGGAGGTGTTCTTCTCAAGTATTTCGGTAAGGGCGGCAATCTCGTGGTTCCTGTGGGCATTACTGAAATAGAAAGCGGTGCTTTCACCCGATGTAGGGGACTGACCAGTGTAGTCTTGCCAGAGGGCTTGGTCAAAATTGGTGATTATTCTTTTCGGAGCTGTACCTGTTTGAAAAAGATTGTACTGCCCAACACCTTGCGGGAAATCAAGAAAGGAGCGTTCAGGAACTGCTCCGCGCTGACGGAAGCTGTACTCCCAAAGGGACTGACATTGCTGGATAGAGAGGCATTTCACGGTTGCGTTAGCCTGACACACATGACGCTACCGCCAAGCCTTTCGGAGATTTACCCAGATGCATTTCATGGCTGTAGTGGACTGACCAGCTTGACCTTTTCGGAAGGGCTAACCAATATTGGCTGGGATGCCTTTCAATATTGCGAAGGACTGACTAAAATTGTACTGCCAAAGGGACTGCGCAAAATCGGGTGTGCTGCCTTTTGGGACTGCTACAACCTAACCAATATCACACTGCCCAAAAGCCTTGAAGAAATAGGGCCGCAGGCGTTTAGTTGCGGCAAAAAAGTGGGAACTGATTCATTTACTTATAAAAATCCAACTATCCACGCTCCAGCTGGCTCCTATGCAGAATATTATGCCACCCTTTACCGTTTCAGTTTTCAAGCAATGGTGGAAGAACAGTACCCGCTTTGAGAAGCGCCAGACGGCGATTTAGAATCAACGGATTTCAACCCCGCCACCCTGTTTGTTATCGCTCCATATCCTGCGCCCTGCGGGGTTGCTGCTCCCGCTGTTCCTGCCGCAAGATGCTGTAAACGTTCTTTCGGATTTGCTCGGCCTCCTTCACTTCCTCTTGACGTTGTTGGAAAAGGTATTTATAAAACAGCCCCGCAGCTCTGTACTCACAGGGCTGCGGGGCCGTTCTGTGCGAGGGAGCAGGCTGTGCGTTCCCACTCGGAACACGGAACGCCTACCACGGGAGATAACTCCTATCCCAATGCTTTCCAGGATCATACTGTCCTTCCGGGGCCATCTGACCCTCGGAGGTCCACTGGTACATCCGCCACTGCCAGCTTGGCGCGTGGAAGCCGGAGGCCAGAAGTTCAGAGGGCGGCGTGTAGGGATACTGCCAGACACTGCGCTTGTGGGCGACGGTCACAGAGAAATTGTAGAGCGAGACGGTCTCCGGGAGTGTGGGCATTGCCTCCCAGAACAGGAAGCCCTCCATAGGGCCGCTGACATCCTCCGGCAGAGAAAAGTTGGCATAACAGCAGGGTATCCCGGCACTGTCCTGCCATTTCAGTACCCCGTTCGGCTGGGTGCTCCAAGCCGTGACGCCCTGATAGTCCTGGGCGACCTGGATGCCCTCCATATAGCCGCCGGACGCCTCATTGGGGTTCCAGTGCAGAT
>CATJCP010000357.1 GCA_949737515.1 uncultured Oscillospiraceae bacterium
TGAAACGGACGAGGTTTCTCGGAAGGAGGCGGCTGCAGGACAATGAACCAGAAGAAAATCAAGACCGGAAGCCATTGTTCCTCCTTTTGAAAGGGATGTCGGTTGCTTTCCAGCCCCTTTGCGTCCTACCCCTGCTGGCGCTAAACGGCATCCTCCTAGGGGGAGGGGTCTTTGAATGGCCGCAGATGGGCGCCGCTTTTACAGGCGTCCTGCTTGCGGGGCTGGGGGGCGCGCTGATAGGAGGACTGCTCTCCTGGTACAGCCAAAAAACTTCCGCAAACCCGAATATTTCTAAATTCCTGCGCATTATGATGTTTGTTTCCGCACCGGTTTTCTGTTTTCTGCTCGCCATGCTGCTCTGGCCTAAAAATGCGCAAACCGGAATAGTAGAGTGGCGCGGGGTTCCAATCGTTTATTCCTGGGGAATATTTGTATTGGTCAACACAGCAATTCTCACGGCGGGATGGGTCCTGACCGCTAGGAATATGCCTGGAAGTTATACCACCTCCTTCGGCATGACAAATTTTGTAAGAGGAGCGCTGGTCTATGCCGTCTCCCTGGGCTTTATTTATTTTTATGGCAGCAGCGTCCCGATTACACTGGACGTCGTAACCCTCTCGATTCCCTTTGCCCTGATGACGGTCATTGCCCTTGTCCTTATGAACCAGGGCAACATTGACAGCATGATGGAGCGCAGGCGGCACAATAAAGCGTCCCTTCCGGGAAAAATCCGCCTTTACAATCTCATCATGATTGCCGGAATGCTGCTGATAATCTTTTCCGGACTGCTGTTTGGCAATCAGATATTTGCCGGGCTGATCTGGTTGGGGAAGAAGCTGCTGCTGCTGATTATCTATATTATTTTGGGGATCCTTTGGATCCTTGGCCGCAATCAGAAAGACGACGCATCCGGCAGCGGGGGCGGGCAGCCGGACACATCCATTTATGAGACCCTCGCCCAGGGGGCGGAAACCAGTCCGTGGTGGAACCTCATGTATGTGCTTTTGATCGGGCTGTTGGTTTATCTAATTGTCAGCAATCGAAAGGCGATTTTCAGGAGCATCCGGGGGTGGTTTTCCAAAATTGGCACTGCGGTCTATAACTTTCTGATGGGGAAATTTCACTTCCAGGAAATGGGAGCGGAGGAAGGTTACTACACCGACGACGTAGAGGTGCTGTCCCAGGATGACAAACCCCAGGAAACCGCCTCTTTCCGCACAAAAAGGGAGCTGAAAAAAGCGCTGAAACAATGGCAGAAGCTCACCGATCCTGTGGAGAAGGTGCGGGGCGGATACCGGCTGATGGTTATGACCGCCAAAACCGGGAGCTCGGGGATAGTTTCCAGCGACACCACCGGGCAGATTTTGGGGAAGAACCGTGAAACGGCTTTAGAGCCGGTCTTTGAGCAGATGAACCCGGTTTATGACCGGGTGAGGTATGGGGATACTCCCCCCAGCGCGGAGGAAGTTTCCGCCATTGGAAAGGAAGTCGAAGCTGTTTTTGAAAGCGGAGGCGCAGCGATGAAGGCTCTGGCGGAACAGTTGGAGCGGGAGAAAAAAGCCGCGAAGGAAGCCGCGAAAAACGGGAGGAAGAAATAGGGGAAGCTTTAAGGGATAAGCCCTAAGTCCGTTTTATGGCTGCTTTTGGGAAACAAAACCATTGCTCGAAAATTTTTTCAATATTTGCGTCACATTTTCTTAACTTACGTGTCTATATGAATGAGTGCAGGCAGGAGAATACAATTCTCCTGCCTGCACTGGAATATTTGGATGGGAAATCGCTGCCAAAACAGCCATAGGATTGGGTAAAAACCGGTCCTATGGCTATTTTAAAAAAATAAGATAAATGATACAGTTGTATTTATCCTATAAAAACGGTATAATAGGAGTGAGGTGATATGGATGATGATTAATACCAATGCCTTGGTTTCCATGACCGAAGCTAACCGGAATTTCTCTAAAGTTGCCCATCTGGTAGATGAGCAGGGGGCGGCGGGGATTCTAAACAACAACAGCCCACGCTATGCAGTAATCGATTTTTCTGAATATGATAGGTTTCAGAAGTATCGCAGAAATTTGATTGAAAGAGCTGCTGACCAGATTATAGAAGAAAATCTGGAAGCCTTTCAGGAGTTGGCAAAATGATTTATTTGACAATAGAAGAAATCCAATTGCTGCACCAAAAATTATTAAAGGCAACCGGTGGATTTTCCGGTATACGAGACCTTGGACTTTTGGAATCAGCGGTCTACGGTGCGATGCAGTCCTTTGGATACAAAGAAGCCTTACCCAGAGCCAGAACAAAAGGCTTCACGCCTGGCTTTTGCAATTACACAGAACCATCCCTTTATTGATGGAAACAAGAGGGCTGGTATGATGGTAATGCTTATGACACTGAAACTCAACCATATAGAACTGCAATATACACAGCAAGAGCTAGTCCAGCTTAGTATATCCGTTGCAGATGGTTCAAAAGGGTATCATGACATATTGGATTGGATTTACAGCCATAAACGGGATATATATGAAGCAAAGGCAGTTATAGATAGCATGGAGGATGTAAAAGCAGGGCGGATCGTTGACGGTGAAACCGCAATCGGCAATATAAAGAACAAATAGGAAATAAGCAAGATGCTGTCCAAATGGATCTGACATGTGATTGGGATAAGGACGGAATTGACAGTTACATCTGGTTTTGACAAGTCAAGGGAAAGGGTGAATAACGAAACAGTTAGTGATCCGTCGTTTGGATGAGTTTATGCTGCCTTTAAGAAAGCTGGGGTATTTCGCGCCTGTGGGCGCGACCAGAGAACCTTTTTAGGAAAGGTTCTCTGGACTTTCCAAACCTTTTTTCGTTTGCATTTTTTAGGCGGTTCTTTGCCGGAATCTTATGCTTTGGTTAAAAAACTTGATGCTTTGCAAACGCCTTGTAAGAAATGAACCCTCCCGTTGCAATAAATAGAACAGAAACCGGCAGAGCCCAAACCGCGTATAACAGCCCGCTGCCCATCTGCTCAATGGACATAAGGGACACAAACTGCACATAGAACAGCGGCAAAAGCGCAAGGATGCGAAAAAATCCGCTGGTTTCCGAAACCGGGATAAGGATCGGCAGCACATACAGCGCCGCACATACCGCAAAAGTGGCA
>CATJCP010000358.1 GCA_949737515.1 uncultured Oscillospiraceae bacterium
CCTGGCCGTCAGGGGCTTCGGCATAGAGGATATGATCCCTATCCCAAAAGAGCGCGCCGCCGTCTCCCCCCATGGAAAGCAAAATGTGTTCTGCCCCAAATGCGCCGCCGGTCCCCTGCCGCCAAAACCTGCTGGCCCCAGCGGAGATGCCGCTCCAGTCTGCGAGGGAAATTCCCGTCAGCTCCTGGAATTCCCTGAGGTTTGGCTTGGCCAAAAAGGGCCCCAGCTCCATCAGCCGCCTCAGGGCAGGCCCGGAGCAGTCCACTGCCAGCTTGACTCCCCTTTCCTTCAGCCGGGAAAGACAGGAAAAAAGCGCTTCCGCCGCCTCCCCCTCCGGGAATCTTCCCGCCGTCACAAGGATATCCCCCTGCTCCAGGCTGTCCAGCTCCCGGAATACCCCCTCCATGGCGTCTGGTGTCAGCAGAGGTCCCCTGGCGTTCAGCTCCGTAATCTCCTTTCCCAAAAGCTTTACGTTGATCCTGGTAAAGCCCACCCCCTCCTGGGGGATCATCTTGGGGGACAGACCTTGATCCCGGAGCAGCTTTTCCAAAAGCTCCCCTGTTTCCCCGGCCTTGACCGCAATGCACCGGCTCTCCACCCCCAGCCGGCGCAGCATGATAGAAACGTTGATCCCCTTGCCACCGGGATAGATCTGCTCCCCCAGGGAACGGTTGGTCTCCCCAGGGAGCACAGTGGGAAACTCCATCACATAGTCGATAGAGGGGTTCAGCGTCAGAGTAGCAATCATGATACGGCTCCTTTCTCTGCAGTTACAGTAAAAGGCTGACTGCCAAAAATGACAGCCAGCCGGTGGTTTACAGCAATGACCCGCCTGCTTCACAGCGGCAGATCACAGAAGATATTTCTTAAAGGTCTCATAGGCTTCGTCCCACTGGGCAATATCCCCAGCCGGGGTGAATTCCTTTACCGGGAAGGAATTGATAATGACCTGGCGGGCTGCTTTCAGATTTTCAATATAGCCCAAGGACATAAGCTGCACTGCGATATTCCCCATAGCGGTGGCTTCAATGGGCCCCGCCACAACCTTGGTATTGCAGGAATTGGCGCAGAGCTGGCAGAGGAAGCCATCCTTGGTGCCGCCGCCCACCACGTTGATCTGGGCGTAATTTTTGCCGGCACTCTCCTTCAAAAAATCAAAGACATAGCGGTATTTCATGGCAAGGCTCTCGTAAATGCAGCGCATAATCTCCCCCACCGTCTCCGGGACCCGCTGGCCCGACTTTTGGCAGAACGCCTTGATGTCTTCAATGATGTGGCCCGGCTTTAAGAATTCTGGCGCGTCTGGGTCGATAAAGCTCTGGAAGGGCTTCACCTTCAGGGCCTCCTGCTCCAGCTGGGCGTAGGAGTAATCCTGGCCCATCCGTCCAAGCTGGCGGCGGGTCTCCTGGATCAGCCACAGGCCCATAATATTCTTCAAGTAGCGGGTAGTGTAGTCGTAGCCGCCCTCGTTGGTGATGTTGAAGTCCTTGGATCTCTGGTCCATAATCGGCTCCTTCAGCTCCGTCCCCATCAGGGACCAGGTGCCGCAGCTGATGAACACAAAGTCATCCTCTAGGGAGGGCACCGAGACCACCGCCGAAGCGGTATCGTGGGAAGCCGACGCAATGACCTTGGCCTTGGGGGCCCCCAGCTCGGAGGCAATGGCGTCGCTGAGCTGGCCGATCTGCTGGCCGGGCTTGACGATCTCTGTCAGCATACCTGTGGGAATGGACAGCTTTTGGAACAGCTCCTTGCACCACTTGTGGTCTGCACCCAAGAGCTGGGAGGTAGAGGCGATGGTATACTCTGTGGCCTTGACCCCAGTGAGGAAATAATTGAACAGGTCTGGGATAAACAACATACGGTCAGCCCGGTCCAACAGGTCCTTCCGGTTCTGCACTAGGCTGAAAAGCTGAAACAGGGTGTTGATCTGCATAATCTGGGTTCCGGTCATGCCGTACAGCTCGTCCAGGGGGACCAGCTCCGCCAGTTTTTCCACCATGCCGTCGGTCCTGCCATCCCGGTAATTGACCGGGTTTTCCAACAGCCGGCCTTCCCCGTCAATCAGGCCAAAGTCCACCCCCCAGGTGTCGATGCCAATGCTTTCAAAGCCCCCCGCCAGGTTGGCCTTGACAATGCCCTGCTTGATCTCGTGGAACAGCCGCAGAATATCCCAGTACAGAGTCCCGCCCACCAGCACAGGATCGTTGGAAAAGCGGTGGACCTCTGTCAGTTCAATTTTTTTGCCGTCAAATTCCCCGATAATGGCGCGGCCGCTGGATGCGCCGAAGTCAAATGCAAGCACTCGCTGTTTCATCTGCGTTTCCTCCATAATCATGTCGTTTGGCAATGTTGCCGGTGTATTTGTACTTGTTAGATATTATAGCATATCTTTTTTTCAATAGCAATTTCCATGCAGCCTTTTTTATGAAAACAAAAACCTCAACACCCGGCCCATCGCCGCCTTTCCCCTTACCTCTTTGGCATTTCAAATCCCGCAAGCGCTTGATTCAGGTAGGTGTTGAACGGTTTCATCAGGCAGAAAATATCCGCAGCCTTAGATAAAAAAGCTTTGCTGTCTGCAAGCACTTCATCTTGAATGGGATACTCTAAGTACCAGCTCTTATACTTCAGATATTCAGCCTGGGGATGGCTCTTTTCATATCCAGCCGGGACATTTTTCAACGCCGTGCCGCCTACCGTAAAATGCGCCTGAAAGGCTGGGGCAGTGATAATCTCTTCCCACTCCCCGCCATGCTCTGAAATATAATCCCGCACCATTCGGGTGGCGTCCTTAAACATATCAGCAAACAGGCCGCCTCCCAGGAAGGATTGGCCGTTTGGCTTGATCATCAGATAATATCCCACTGGAATGGGCAGTTTGCCCTTGGACGAAATGTGCGCCCGGAATGCGGGATTGTAAGGGGACTTATCATGGCTGAACCTGGTATCC
>CATJCP010000359.1 GCA_949737515.1 uncultured Oscillospiraceae bacterium
AAGCGTCCAAAGGCGAAGCTGCCTTCTTGCAAAAACAATTTAGGAGGATATGATTCTTATGAAAAAGACTCTTGCTGCGGTTCTCGCAGCGGCTATGGCTCTCAGTACTGCCAGTGTGGTGTTTGCTACCGATTATAGTATCGAAGGTATGGATTATACCGTCAATGGCGATATCAATGGTGAGGAAACTCCTATCCTGTACGGCAAAGATGTTACCGTGTTGCTGGACAATGTGACTTTTGAAGTTGGTGGGGACGATTATAATGTTTCCGGAGAAGAGCTAGCAGCTAAAATTGATGATGGACAGATTACCCTTACACCTGTTGTGACGGTTGGTGCTAACAAGCTTGCCGGAAAGCCCAGTGTCAATACAGGCGTTAATAAAGTAGGAAACGGAACCTTTAAAAGCGAAGTTGTTTATAAAGCAACAGCAACTGTGGCCGGTTGGTCTACTGAGGATGGAAAGTTTTCTTTTCCAGCAGAGAACGAAGAAGTAGTAAAACTTCCTATTGGAAAGAATGGCAAACTCGCAATGGATCCCACTGGCGCACAAATTGCAGGTTATGTTACTCCGAAATCCAGTCGTTGGAATCGTGTTGCTGATGAAGCATTTGGATATGGTTATTTAACCAAGGAAACTATTTATGGATCTACTGAACTGGCTGATGAAGCGGTTCGTGTAAAATTCAAGGTATCTGATACATATGGTGTTGACGATACCACTATTGGAATGAAGTTTAGAGTTACTGTTAAGAAAAAAGATGTTACTTTGGGTGGTAAAGCTGTATCTAAGGGAGATACTCTTTCCTCTGATGAGATTAAATTTAAGGCTCGGTACCTTGAGTTGAACCAATACAACGAGGATATGCAGCTGACCCTTGATGAAGTTAGCGGTCGTCACGTTAAGCTTGATGGTAGTAAACTGTATGACGAAATCGGAAGCGAAACGTTTACCATTAATTTTGAAGATGTTGCTGTCTTTGAAGCGAAGCTGTCTGCTTCACAGAAAAAGGTAAATCTGTTCTATGATCTGGACGAAATTACTGCAATCACTGATGAGTATCCGGATGTTGACTTTACATTTATCACTTTCCGTGGTAATCCCAATCCCTCCTTTGTCAATAGTGGGACTATGACTTTCGATGCTATTGGCGGCAGGAAGACAGTAGTCTATACCTGGGACGGCGAAGCTCTGACTCCTTTGGATCAGTATACCACCTATGATCCTACCTATAACACTGTTAAGGTTAAAAATGTAAAGAAGCTGGGAACATTTGTAGTGGCTTCTGACATGTTGGAAGAAGAAGTTGACGAACCCGCTGAGCCTGTTTCCTCTGCTCCGGTAGTGGAAGAGCCCGAAGAGGACGAGAACCCCAAGACTGGTGCTTGCTAATTAAGTAACCAGTAATCCAAAATAGCATATCCCTTTGTACTGAAACAACGATTGACCTCCCTGCCTCTGGTGGGGAGGTTTTTCTTTTGTATCAGGGCAAAGTTCTATGAGATTAAGCAAGAAAACCATGACGAATACGCCTTTTGATACATGCTTCCCCTGAAAAATGGAGAAGCCACTTTCGGGAAATGATCTGATATGCTATAAATCCATACCTATATTTTCTACAAGTAAAAAAGAGCCTGCTATAACAAAAGAAGCCCCCTGCTTTCGCAGAGAGCTTCTTTGTTATGTTACAGTATATAAGGGGCTAGCATTAAGGCTTGAATTAGCAAGCACCAGTCTTGGGATTCTCGTCTTCCTCGGGTCCTTCTACTACGGGAGCGGAGCTAACGGGCTCAGCGGGTTCGTCGGGCTC
>CATJCP010000360.1 GCA_949737515.1 uncultured Oscillospiraceae bacterium
AAGGTGCTCCAGCCTTCCTCCTGGGTCTGTATGTAGTAGCTGTGATTCTGCTCTGTCCTAAAACTGCGGGCCTCGGTTTCACTGGCTTCCAGCACAACATCATCCATGTCAATAAAGTGCCGGCCCTGGCCTTCCGGGGAATTGACAAACCGATAAAACTCCCTGCCGGTCATCTCGATCCACTCAACCTGCTCCGGCCTGCACTTAGGGTCTTTCATCCGAAAATATCTCTTGTACATTGTTTCCTCCGTTTCTGGCATTTGTGGTGAGCAAATGTCAGAAACGGGAGGAGCCCGGATGAGAGACAGCAAAAACTGCGCTATGAAACAGCGTAAAGCCGTTTCATAGCGCAGTTGGTTCCAAATTATATTCACCAATAGTTCATGCTGTGGGCCGCATATGTTACCGCCTTTATATTGGCAGTGCTGCGGCAAACAAGCATGGTCTACTGGTATCTGGATGGCTGGCTACATTTGGAAACTCGCAAAGAGCTTCCGTTTAAATAAAAACATAAAAAGTCCCTCTCTTATGCAGAAAGAAAGGGACTTTTTTGCATAGTTATAGGTCCTTCCAAATCTGCCGTTTTTTTTATATGGCAGGAAGGACTTAATTGTATATTCACTAATAGAGCCAAAAAATCACCACTATTAGAACATTCCGCTTGATAGCCTGCATTGGGTACAATAATGGCAATGGGGGTGAACTATTGG
Organism: uncultured Oscillospiraceae bacterium; assembly: GCA_949737515.1. Lineage (GTDB taxonomy): Bacteria > Bacillota > Clostridia > Oscillospirales > Ruminococcaceae > UBA1405. Next base: position 711 of record CATJCP010000360.1, read on the forward strand.
TGGATAAAAAGAATGAGCTGATTACAGACCGGCTGGGCAGTATCATGCGGGAACTACGTACGGAAAAGAACATGACTCGTGAGTGGGTTGCAGAACATTCGGACACTGGATTGCGCCATTTGGCGGCAATTGAACTCGGTGAGAAAAACCCCAGCGTGGATACGCTGTTCCGACTGGTTCGTTGCATAGGTGCGCCAGGTGACCGTGTCTTCTATCCTGAACTTACGGCAATAGACACCCATACAAATGATATTTTGCGATTATTGGCAACTTGTTCACCAAAGCAGCGACAACTGATTATCGCATTTATACGAATGCTAAAAGAGCAAGATATGATGGAATAGGAATAGATGGTGATCTGCTATGGAGTTTGACCACCATCTATTCTTTTCCTTGAAGGTAGCGGAAGATTGAGTCCAAAATATTTTGTACCAATTTTTGCTCCGCCTGGATTGAAAATATCTGATGAAAAGCGTCTTTATCCTTTTCTTGGTAACTTATTTCAATCACATCTGCAAGAAAACGGTCAATTGAAACTTGAAATGCATTTGCAATTTTCAAGTATGTGGATAGCCCGGGCCTTGCTTTCCCGGATTCAATTTTAGAGATATAGTTCTGATCTCCACCCACCAGCTCAGCAAGTTGTTCCTGTGTCATATCATGTTCTCGCCGGAGTCGCTTGATTGTTTTTCCCATCAGTGGATATAGTTTTTCCGGAGAAATTAAATCGATGTTGTACTGGTTCATGGTTTCCCCTATATTATACTGCAAAATATTTGCCTGCGGAATGGAGCAAGTAATTTGTTTTATATAATGGAGTATATAAATTAGGAACTTTAGCTTGGAAAATTTTAAGTTCAGTTTCAACATTTATAGAATCGGAAACATCCGACCCACAGCCTGCCCAAAGCAGACGCAATAGGCACGATGTCTTTGTAGGGAAAATCCATCAAGCGGTCTGTAATGTCACCTCAACATTTCCATTTCCCAGAGCAGCAGAAAGCTCATCTGGATTTCCAATACTACCCAGTCGGGTATAGCTGTATCCGCTGGAGAACTTCTCATAGAAACACCAAGCAGTCAGAGCCATATATCATCAAATCTCCGGTACGGATATTTCCCAGCCTTTGGGCGTTGGTGGGTAGGGACTCCTGACGATAGTAGTATTTTTCATTCCTGTCCAGCCAGTTGGCGCTGGATGCCAACGTATGGAGAGTGGACGCACGGGAGCCGATACCACTGGAATGCGAGGTGCAGAAAGGCACAATGATTTTCCCATTGAGATCATAGCCTTCCAAGAAGGAGCTGATAATTTTTGGAGCTTGCCCGTTCCAAATCGGGTACCCCAAGAACACGATATCATATTGGTCCATGTTCTCCACTAAGCTGGAAATGGCAGGACGTGCGGTAGCATCTCTCTGTTTCTGAATGCTACGGCTGTTAGAATCGTGATAGTTCAAATCAGTGGAGGTAAACGGCTGTTCCGGCACGATCTCATACATCGTTCCATTCAGAACGTTGCAGATATGCCCCTTGATGTCCTCAGTAGTATTGGTAGCAGAAAATAGGCTACTAAAATGCGGGAAGGGGTGCGCTCTGCAGGCCGGATCATGTACTGATACAGTGCAGAGACAACCTCCGCACGAGTGGCACGGTCATCGGGAGCGAAAAGGCCATTTTCCCGTCCGGCAAGGATATGATTGCTCTGCGACCAGTCCGTTGCTGTCTGCGCGTAGGCGGCAGCGGAGGCTTCATCTGCGTAATTCTCACCAGAGACATCCGGGCTGCCTGCCCAACGCCCGAGAACCGTGACCACTTGCTGACGGGGCTCAGAATCATCCACACCAAAATGCCCGTCAGGATAGCCTTTGATATATCCCTGTTCCACTGCACAAAGCATAGGCTGTGCTGCCATCTACATCGGAAAAGCCGGAATATTCTTCTGCATATGCAGGCAGGGACATCCCGAACAAAAGGCACAGGACAATAAACACAATCGTCTTTTCATGGCAATCTCCCATACGATTCATCGCTCACCGGCTCGCACCATTCATTGGCGGTATCCTCGCCAGGAATCTCCACAGCTACATGAGAAAACCAGCTGTCTTTGGCGGCGCCATGCCAGTGCTTGACTCCGACAGGGATGGTCACTACATCGCCGGGGTTCAATTCCCGGGCTTCCTGTCCCCATTCCTGATACCAGCCCCTGCCGCCGGCACATAGCAGGACCTGTCCGC
>CATJCP010000361.1 GCA_949737515.1 uncultured Oscillospiraceae bacterium
ATCCTGGAGCTGCTGAACATAGCATTTTGCCCGGTCATAGGGCATATCGTGGACCACCACTTCAAATATCCCGTGGAACATCCCGCTGGCGATGATATGACAGAGCTGGTCGTCCAGATCCGGTATCTCCCGGCCCTGCCTGCGGAGGACTTCCACGAATCGTTGAGTAGCCTCTACTTCGATTTCCACCATATTGTGGATGAAGTTTTCGTAGCTGGTGCCTTGGGCCTTGCAAACCAGTAGCTTGAAGGGTTCCAGGTGCTGGTACACATAGTCCAGCATTTCCTTTACACACTCACTGGATTCTACCCCCACATGGCTGGGCTGCTCCTCCTCCGGCAGCTCGGCGAATGAGGTCTGTGCCCTCATGAACATCCCCATGACCGCTGCTGCGTGAGACTCCACCAAAGCGGTGAACAGGGCTTCCTTGCTGGAGTAGTACCCGTAAAAGGCCCCGGTGGTCACGCCGGCGTTCTTGACGATCTGTCGCAGGGAGGCCTCCGCAAAGCCCTTTTCCAGAAACTCCTCCATAGCTGCTTGATGGATCTCCTTCAGGGTATCCTTTCTTTCTTCCAGGGTGATCCCTCCTCGTTTATAGCATTGTTATATAACACTGATATATTATAGCAAAGTAATTTTCTGCTGTCAAGTGCCGGTGGAGTGTTTCTTGCAGAAAACAAATTGTTCAAAAATTCGCTCTTGACTTTTCGCTTTTTACATTGCTATAATAATAACAGCAATGAGTAGCTGAAACAGCGTAAGTCCGATTGTTTCAGCTACTCATTGCTTTTTATTTTATGTAGAAAGAAGGAGTCTCGTATGAAAATGAATCGTGTAGTTGGTGCTATTCTTGCAGCCTCTTTTATGGTCGTATCTGCCACCAGTGTTTCAGCTGCCGAACCGGATAGGTCTGCCTATGGCTACCTGGCCGGAAAAGAGGGCCGCACCGAAGAGGCCGCGCCCTACGCGGGGATGAACTATGAGGGCGGTGAGCAGGGGGATACCTCCGCCTACAGCTTCCGCGCCGGGCGAATCGGCAAGCCTTGGAATACAGCAGAATAATTTGATTGCAAACAAATCGAAAACAGTGTGTGACCCATGTGGTATAAATCCAGCTGCATGAGCCACGCACTGTTTTTATGTATGGAGGAAACGATGGAGGAAACGATGGAAGAAACAAAAGCAAACTCGTTTTTGGAAACGGAGCGGCTGGGCAGGCTGATGGCGAAGTACGCTGTCCCCTGTGTGATCTCTCTGCTGGTGGCGGCGCTCTACAATATCGTGGATCAGATATTTATTGCCAACGCTGATTACCTCGGCTCCTATGGTAACGCAGCCAATACCGTAGTGTTTCCCCTGACGGTGGTGGCGCTGTCCATCGCAGTAATGATTGGAGACGGCTGCTGCGCCTTTGTCAGCATCAGCCTGGGGCGAAACGACAGGGATACCGCCCATAAAAGCATTGGTAGCGCCGTCCTGCTGTGCGTTGTCTCCGGACTGATTTTGACAGCGGCCTATCTCGTTTTTCAAGAACCGATCCTGACCCTGTTCGGCGGACGGGTCAATGAAGAAACCTTTTTTCATGCAAAGGAATACTTTTTCTGGATCACTGTGGGCATCCCGTTCTATATGTTCGGTCAGGCGCTGAACCCAATCATCCGCTCTGATGGAAGCCC
>CATJCP010000362.1 GCA_949737515.1 uncultured Oscillospiraceae bacterium
GCTACAGCGGGAAATATGCCCTCACCGAGCGAATGGTCTGCGGGGAGTGCGGCACCCTCTACCGCCGCTGCGTGTGGAGCAAGCGGGGGCGGAAAACGGCGGTGTGGCGCTGTGCCAGCCGGGTAGACTATGGGACAAAATATTGCAAGCACTCGCCGACCATCTATGAGAAGCCTCTCCAAAGGGCAATCCTTGCCGTCATCAACTCGGTGATGAGCCAGAAGGAGACGCTCACCGGGCAGATCACCGACGCTATGCGGATGGAGCTGCTGTCCCTGCCCGGCGGGACAATGAGTCTGTCGGACATCGACCGTAGGCTGGGAGAGTTGGAGCAGGAGTTTCGGGCTGTGTTCCAAAAGTCCAGAGAAAAGCCGGATGAGTTTATGGAATACGCAGAGAGCTTCCGGAGGATCAATGAGGAAGCGGCCAGGCTGAAGGAACAGAGGAAAACTTTGCTGGATCGGCAGCAAAGCGATTCGGCGGCAAACGGGCGGATCACTTATGCGATAGAACTGCTCAATACCAAAACAGCCGAGATCACCGAGTGGGACGAGAGCATGATCCGCCAGCTTGTGGATACGGTGACGGTACTGTCCGAGGACAGGATCCGTGTCCGGCTGTATGGCGGCATGGAGATAGAGAAAGAACTGGATCAGGAGAGAAACTGATTCTTCCATAACGGAGAAAAGCGCGGCAGCTTTGCCGCTTTTTTCTTTGGGATGGAACTTTGCAAACAGGCTCCAAAGCCGGAAAGGAGGAACCGAATGAACGTCCGGAAAGAAATCGACTACAGCACCATGTATACCGCGCTGGACAGCCTCATGGCACAGGATCCGCCACAGATGGAGCTCTGCTGCGAGATCTCAACAGGATGATTTTCTCGGTTTGGCAGACATGACAAAACCGAAGACTGCGACAATCCGCAATCTATCATTCAAAACTAACTGCCACATTGACTGACTGCACTGTTTTACGGTATACTAATATAAGAAATCATACGAGAATGGAGGGATACCGATGAAATGTAATCTGATGCACAAGCGAATCGCTGTGGCAGAATTGCTGCTGGATGATACGACTGGTTTTATTCAAAAAATAGGCAGGGCGTTTCAGCCCGAACATCTTCCCATCGGTGTCCCGGTGAAAAAGGGAATTGCTGACCGTGCAGCCTTAAACGAATGGTGGACGGATCGTTCCATCCCTGCCAGTCGTTCCGGAATCCGGGAGGTGCTAGAAACGCTGGATGTGACCAGCACCAAAATGCTGCTGGTGCGCTGCTACGGCTTAAGCCTCTCCGATCAATACTGGATCTGTCCGGAAAACTCGAGTCTCACATGGGAGCAGATCAATTTCTTTGAAAACCCATTTTCGGACGATATGGGCGATGTGCTGTTCGGTATGCCGAAAAAAGTAGACGGTTTTGATTTCAGCTCCCCCGATAACACCTCGGACGGCTGCCTGAAGAAGAGATGGAGAATCCTGAACGGCAAACGCTGCCTCATCAAAGGCGGCAGCAATCCCTTCCGGCAGCAGCCCTTTAACGAGGTCATTGCCTCAGGGATTATGGAGCGGTTGGGCATCGACCATATTCCCTACACGGTCCTGTGGAACGAGGACGCTCCGTACAGCGTGTGCGAAGACTTTGTTACGGCAGATACCGAGTTGGTTGGCGCATGGCGGATCATGCAGACACAGAAAAAGGACAACAGTACCTCGGTCTACCAGCATTTTGTGAATTGTTGTAAGGCGCTGGGTGCGCCGGACGTTGTGCCAAGCCTCGACCGGATGATCGTCCTTGACTATATCATCGCCAACGAGGATCGGCACCTCAACAACTTCGGCTTGCTTCGTAATGCCGAAACGCTGGAATGGCTTGGGTTCGCCCCCATTTTTGACAGCGGCTCCTCGCTGGGCTACGACAAAGTGGCAGCGCAGATTCGTGCTGGACGGGATATCACCTGCAAGCCGTTCAAAAAGCACCATGAAGAGCAGCTCAAGCTGGTCTCGTCCTTTGACTGGATTGACTTCGAAAAGCTGAAGAATGTAGAATCCATGATCACAGAGGTGCTGTCCGATGAGAAGAACGGCGAATTTGTCGATGAAAGCAGAGTCGCTGCCATTGCCTCTGCGGTAGGTGGGCGAGTACAGATCCTTCGTGAGATTGCTCTGACATACACTCCAAGCCTCGCAGAGATCACGACAGAGGACGATGTAGAGGAAAACATCGCAGAAGACTATACCCCGAAAATGGAAATGTAAATTTGAATCAAACAATAAAAGCGGTTGTTTGGCAAGCAATGACTTTCCTGAACAAGTCCCGCTTTTCGATAAAATTGTTCGAAAAGCAGGACTTGTTCAATGCAAAACATGGGTAAGTATTGAACCGTATCCCACCCCGAACATTATACAGCAAGATTTAACAGAAATATTAAGTGCAGTATCGTTTGTAAAACGCATTATATTCGGTTGGACAAACTACAACAAGGAGATATCCGCTTTTACAAAGCACAGATCATTTTACAATGAACAGGCTGAAATCGTAATTCGATTTTGGAGAGAGCATAACATTGATTACCATATAAAGAATGGAACGATAACCTAATAAGATGAAACATCAATTGGTAGATACTCTCTGTATTTAATTTCAGGGGGTTCAACTCCCACCGCCAAGGGGTTGATCTGTCAACTTTTTATATGTGAAATATGATAAACTCGTTGTGCCACATCAGTTCAACTGCGGTATTTTCATTTTAAAGGGAGGAAAACAATGGACGCGATTCAGAAAAGTGATGCAATCAAAGCCGGACTACGGAAAGGCTTTTAAGACGGTAGTCCCAAAATGCAAGACACAAGTGCTATGGATACACACTAAGTTCAAACGGAGAGTTGGAGATGGATCCAGATAAAGCTAAAGTGGTAAGGTGGATATTTGAACGTTA
>CATJCP010000363.1 GCA_949737515.1 uncultured Oscillospiraceae bacterium
AGCCCAATACACCAACAGCAGCAGTCAGCAGCTGCTCACTGAGAATTTTATTTTCTGTCATATGAATTTCCCCCCGTCAGGTGTGACAGGCTGTCCGGCTGGGCCGCCTGCCGCCTGGGGCAGCTCGTCCGGCTTCAGCGGGTAGACGCTCGCCCAGCTATGTAAAATCGCGTTTTCCAAAAGCGCCAGTTTGCAGGCGCGGTCCCCTCCAGACAGCTTATCCAGCCGGTTGACCAAAGTCACAGCGGCCCGGTGCGTATGTAACGGCTTCTTGTTTTTGCGGCGGCTCTCCTGAAAGTCGGCCAGCAACTGCCGCAGTTCCGTGTCCCCTCCGGCGTACACTTCAAGTACCTCCGCGATTCCTTCCGGGGAATTTGCGGTGGAGGGTAGGGAGGTATTTGTTTCTTCATGGTTATTACGTGTTACCTTATTACATTTGTCCGTTTGGGCACTCATGCTTGCCCAAACGGGCAAGCTAGACTGCCCGCTTTGGGAATTGTGCTCTTCAGTTTGGCATAGTCCATATAGCTCCAGAAGCTCATCGCTGGGAGTGTACCAAAGGGTACGGTCCCGGTGGTCCTCGTTATAATTTCCTGTCAAAATGGCACCACTTTCCTTGCAACTGGCGATGACCCTTCTCAGTTGCTTTCTGCTCCACCAGGGGAACATAGCAGCAAACGCACTGACGGAGTTGAATGTCCACCATCGTCCATCCTGGAAGTTTCTCTGGTTGGCCCGATTTTCTTTGTACCAGAACATAAGCGAGTCCAGAAAAATGGACTCCTCCAGACCGTAACGGAGCGCAACATGAGCGTATCCGGTTATCCTGTCAAGTGGTTTCATGGCTATGACCTCAGTTAGACTCTTTATTCCAGGCTGTCAAATTCTCCAGTTCTGACTTCGGCGGATATAACCTGCGTTCTATCGTAATTTTAGTTTGGGGATCAACGATTATTTCCCGTGTGAGAAGATTGCGCTTAATTAGAGCCGCGATAAACTCCTGTGCACGGCGAGAGGAGACGCAAATAGAATCCCCTAGGGCCTTGTTTTCGCTGGCACAGTAACCAGTTGCCAGTGAGCGAGTAACAATTACTCCATACAAGAGCCTTGCTCCTGCTGGCAGTGTTGAGTCGTACAAAATCCAATTTGGCATATATGTAACGTTGTCATCCATTATATTTTCCTCCTATTCCCCGCCGTCCATCTGAGCGGCGAGTTGTCTTCTTTCCCTTGATAATCCTGCCACAGCGTTGTCCAGAGCGTCACGGATGCGGGGCAGTTCTTTCAGCACAGTGACAATAGCTACGCAGCGGTCATCATAAAAGCGCACCGGGGGAGAATTGTCCGCCGGACGCAGGAGGGTTAGGCTCTCCTGCAAATCAGTTGTGAGAATGTCCAGTGCTGTAATTGTCCCACACAGGAGACCGATTTGGCACTCGATCTCGAATAAAAAGTCCATTTTTTCTTCCATATGCAACCTCCTAAATAGTGCTCATATAGAGCACCTTTCCAAGGACATTATAGTGCTCGATTAGCACACTGTCAAGAGGTTTTTTTCTGATGTACAATATGAACACCTTTTGAACTTGGAGGATACCGTTATGACGTTTGGAAAAAGGCTTAATTCTACCCGAAAAGAGCGTGGGCAGACGGCCCAAAGTATGGCAGATATGCTTGGGATTGGCATACGATCTTATAGGGCCTATGAAAGCGGCGATCGGGAACCGCATTTTGAAACTCTGGTCAAAATTGCAGATTATTTGGACGTATCTACCGACTACCTACTTGGGCGGGATGAATTTCTCGCAAAACACGCTGGTTGACGCCGAACAGGTCCTCCAGCTTATCCCACATTCCTATCCCACCGAGGCGTTCCCCGCTTTCGATCGATTTGTAGTAGCGGCACTCAATGCCCAGCTTGTCCGCCACGGCCTGCTGGGTCATCCCGGCGGCCTTGCGGGCCTTCCTCAAATTTTCACGCGCCACAGCGACTTCCCCCTTGTAATTTGGAGTGGAATTTGGTATACTGAATGCAGAGTTATTTCGCATGTCCCCTTGCTCCCCCGGCGGATGTTTCCCAATCCGCCGGGGGTATTTTTTTGTCATCCCCCTTTCCGGGCGCGGCCCCCAGCACCATACGGAGGGCCGCGCCCTGCTTCCAGCAAAAAGAGTGTGCAAATTGCAATCAGCCTCTTGCGCTTTCGCGGCGCATCTGATAAACTGATTTCGTGACTTATCCTGAGTCATTCGCACCCGCCCCTTGTGGATGTTCCAGCATCCACAGGGGGCTCTTTTTGTTGGCTTCTCATCGTTGATGATCCTTTCTGGGTGGTTTATACAACCCGCATACCGGGCACATACGTGAATTGCTTCCCCGTCTGTCGGCCGTTGCTGTCAAATACCGGTTCCACGACGTGACAGGCAAGATATGTTTCCACCTCTCTCCGCTTGAAGCGGACGCAGCGCCCGACCCGGTAGGCACGCAGTCCACCGGGCTTTTCCTTCAGCCGGTAAATGGTGTAGGGGCTTACGCCGAAGAGATCCGCTACCTGCTGGACAGTCATCATGGCTTCTTTCATGTAAATTTTCCTCCTTTCTTTCCTGCGGCGAACCGCATTTCATAATAGGCCCTGTTGGCCCGGCCTGCGGCCTCCATGATCTCCTCGAATACCGGCTGTTCCAACTCGTCGATCCGACCATCCGCCACCATCCGCAGCAGCTGGCGGTCCACACGGGATTCCACCAGGTCCAGCAGACAGGTGACGTACTCCGCCGCCGCCTCGGCCAGGGGCCGGCCCACCTCGAAATCAGGCAGCAGGTCATTGAGGGCGCTGCTCTGCTCCCGGAGATATACCCCCGGCAGCCACGCCGCACCCAGCACCTCGCTGAGGATGCCCA
>CATJCP010000364.1 GCA_949737515.1 uncultured Oscillospiraceae bacterium
GAAGAGCGAGCGGAATCGACGATCAAGAAGTACGAGCGGGACATAGGGAGGCTGATGGCATGGCTAAGGAGGGGAAAGGAAGAGGAGGCGGTGACCAAGGAGAAGGTACTGAGATGGAGGCGGGAGCTGCTGGAGGAGGGAAAAGCGCCGGGGACGGTAAACGGGATGCTGACGGCGGTGAACGGGATATTGAGTTTTTTGGGGTGGAAGGAGTGTTGCGTGCAGTTACTCAAGGTGCAGAGGAGGGTGTTCCGGGAGGGAAGGAGGCAGCTGGAGCGGGGGGAGTATGAACGGCTGGTGAGCACAGCGGAGAGGCAGGGGAGGAAGCGGCTGAAACTGCTGATGGAGACGATCTGCAGCACCGGGATCCGGGTGAGTGAGGTGGAGTATATCACCATGGAAGCAGTGAAGGCAGGAGAGGCAGAGATCGTGTTGAAGGGGAAGATCCGTACAATACTGCTGCCGGAGAAGCTGAGGAGGAAACTGATGAAATATGCCAAGGAGGAGGGGATAGCCACAGGGGCGGTGTTCCGCACGCGAAGGGGGAGGCCGCTGTCGCGCAGGCAGATCTGGTCGGAGATGAAGTCGCTGTGCCGGGAAGCAGGGGTGGAGGCAAGCAAGGTATTCCCCCACAACCTGAGGCACCTGTTTGCAGTGTCATTTTACCGTGTGAGCCGAGATATCGTGAGGCTGGCGGACATACTGGGGCATTCCAGCATAGAGACAACAAGGATCTACCTGATCACAACAGGGAAGGAATGCGCCAGGCAGCTGAACCGTCTGGGATTGGTGCGATAGGGAAAAAGAAAAGCGAAAAGCCCAGACCAGGCTTTCCGCAAAATACGACAAAATTTGCAATTTGTACCATTTCGGGGTATTTTGAGGGTTACAGAGAAAGAAAAAAGCAGCCAGAAGAGAACTGGTCTCGTCTGAACTGCCTTTGGAACTCAAAAATAAAAGAGAGTATTTCTAATTTGACACAGAAAAATAAGACCACCACACAGTTGACATTGAGGTGGTTTTACCTTTTATACAAAAATTTCAATTTGTACCAGTCAAAAATCCTTTTGCGGAGATTGCATTTCTCAATTATAAGTGTTATAATGAAACCGATATCTACAATATATCCCGTTTGTTTTCATTTGATAGTCACAAACTGCAAATTTTGTCTAAAAAGGGCGAAAGAGGGAAGGGGGCGAAGGAGATGGGCCTGGAGCTGTACAGCCACAACCAGAAGGCGTATGAAGCGGTGGAAGCGATGCTGGGGAGAAGAGGGAAAGCGGCGGTAGTACATCCAACAGGGACAGGGAAGAGCTTTATCGCATTCCGCCTGATAGAGGCCCATCCGGAAGCCCGGTTTATGTGGCTGTCCCCCAGCGAATATATCTTCCGGACACAGCGGGAAAACCTTGGGCGGATGGACCCGGAGATCCCGCTGGAAAAGGTGGAGTTTCTAACATATGCGAAGCTGGCAGGGCAGGGAGAAGAAGAGGGAAACAAAGGGATAGATTACATTATATTAGATGAATTCCACCGGTGCGGTGCAGAGGTATGGGGCCGCGGGGTGGAGCGGCTGCTGAAAGAGAGGCCGGGAGCAAAGGTGCTTGGGCTCTCGGCAACGAGGGTGAGATACCTGGACAACCAGCGGGACATGGGCGAGGAGCTGTTCGGGGAATGTATCGCCAGTGAAATGACCCTGGGCGAGGCAATAGCCCGGGGGATTCTGCCTGCGCCGAGATATGTGACGACCATATTCCGATACCGTCAGGCGCTGGATAAGTACCGCCAGGGGATAGAGGGGCAGAAGGACAGGGGCCTGAGGGCCATATGCGGAAAGGAGCTGGAAGCGCTGCGGCGGGCACTGGAACGTTCGGAGGGGCTGGACCAAGTGTTCCAGCGGCATATGACCAACAGAAGCGGAAAGTATCTGGTGTTCTGCTCCGATTATGAGAACCTAAGGGAGATGCGCAGCCATACAGAAGAATGGTTTGGCGGAGTGAACAAGGAAATACACAGCTATTCAGCGTACTCCTCGGACCCGGAGAGCAGCCGGGCATTTGGAAAGTTCCAAGAGGATGAGAGCGAAGCGCTGAAGCTGCTGTACTGCATAGACATGCTCAATGAAGGGGTGCATGTAAAGGGGATCTCAGGGGTGGTCCTGTTCCGGCCCACCATAAGCCCAATTGTGTACAAGCAGCAGATCGGGCGTGCACTGACGGCAGGGGAAGGGGAAAAGCCGCTGATCCTGGATGTGGTGAACAACTATGAAGGGCTGAGCAGCATTTCGTATTTGAAGGAAGAGATGCATACGGCAGTGCAGAGGCTGTATGGATCGGGGCATGGAAGCGAAATTGTTGTAGAGGAATTTGAAATAGAGGAAGAAAGGCAGGACGTGCGGGAGCTGTTTGAGAGGCTGGAAAGGAATCTGAGCAGTGGATGGGAGGAGTACTACCAGGCGGCGAGCCGGTACGCGGCAGAGCACGGGAACCTGAATATCCCCAAAAGCTATACCACTGGGGAGGGCCTGAGCCTGGGGAGCTGGATTACGACGCAGAGGAAGGTGCGGGGCGGCCAGCAGAGGGGAAGCCTGAGCGAAAGGCAGATAGAGCGTCTGGACGCCATAGGGATGGTGTGGGAGAACCGTTTGGAGACAGCGTGGGAGAGAGGATATGAACACGCGAAGGCGTATGAGGAGGAGTATGGGAACCTGCTGGTACCGGCGCGGTACAGCAGCCGGGATGGGTTTGCATTGGGCAGGTGGATAGCGAACCTGAGGCAGAGCTATGCCAATGGGGAGAGGAGCGCTCTGCTGAATGAGGA
>CATJCP010000365.1 GCA_949737515.1 uncultured Oscillospiraceae bacterium
CAGTGAGGATGGAAAGCCTATGAACAAGCCTCCTCTGCTCCAGTCTCTGGCCTTTGATCCGATTTTGGGCCACGTCAAATTGATTGCGGAGGCGTGGGATGCCGGCGGCCTTTACCAGGTGGGAAGCTTTCCGGCGTGGAACCGATGGGCGGAATGGAATGGGTTGTTCCGGGATGATCTGCGCAGCTTCCTGAAGGGGGATGGAGGCATGGCTAAAGCGGCGCTGAGCCGTATTATGGGTTCCCCCGACCTGTATGACCCGGCAGTGCGGGGCTCCAATGCGTCGGTAAACTTTATCACCTGCCACGATGGTTTTACGCTGAACGACCTGTATTCATACAGCCGCAAACACAACGAGGGCAACGGCTGGGGGAATACCGACGGCTCTGACGATAACCGGAGTTGGAACTGCGGCATAGAGGGGGAAACCTCTGACCCGGAAATCATAAAGCTGCGGCGGAAGCTAATGCGCAACGCCTGCGCGGTGCTGTTGTGCAGCCGGGGGGTCCCCATGCTGCTGGCCGGGGACGAATTCTGCAACAGCCAGAAGGGCAACAACAACCCTTACTGCCAGGACAACGAGATTTCCTGGCTCAACTGGGATATGCTCAAAAAAAATCGGGATATGTTCCAGTTTTTCCAGTATATGATCCGATTCCGCAAGCAGCATCCGGCACTGCGGGGGAACCTGGGGAAGGCGCTGTGCGGTTTTCCGGAATTCTCTCCCCAGGGCAGGGCTCCCAGCGAGACAAAATTTGACTGGGATTCCAGGGTGGTCGGCGTGATGTTCGCCGGGGCGCCTAAAAACGGGGAAGACGACATTGTGTTCCTGGCTGTCAACGCCTTTTGGGAGGAACAGGAGATGGAGCTGCCGAAGCCCCCAGAGAGGAGTGAATGGCGGGTCTGTGTTGACACTGGGGAGGAGCAGCCGGAAAACTGTATCGTAGAGGGCCGGGTCATCCGGAAGGTTGAGAATAGGAAGATCACCTTACAGCCCAGATCGGTGCAGATTTTGACGGCAGTGAGGACCGGGCGATGGAATTATATGGGGAGAGGCCTCGTTTAGGATATTTCCCGATTTTTAAAATCTTTATCGGTTGACATCCCATCCTGGAGTGTCTATACTATAATAAAAAATGAGGAGGGCGGACAGATGGAAAGAGGGCTGATTCTCCTCTATTCCGGAGACGGAAAGGGTAAGACAACCGCTGCCGTCGGGCTGGCAGTCCGGGCCGCCGGAAGGGGAAAGCGTGTTGTCATCTGCCAGTTTTTGAAGGACAACCAAAGCGGAGAGATTCCCCTTTTGGTGCAGATGCCTCAGATCCAGGTTGTGACGTCCTACCCGGTTTTGGGCTTTACCTTCTCCATGGATCAGAAGCAGCGGGAACGGACCGCGTGGGAGCAGCAGGAAAAATGGAAGGAGGCTGTCCAGCTTTCAAAGGACGCTGGCCTCCTGATACTGGATGAGGCCATGGCGGCAGTCAACGGCGGCTTTTTGCCCTTGGAGTGGCTGATAGATTTTTTAAGGGAAAAACCCGCCCATTTGGAGGTTGTTTTGACTGGGCGGAATCCACCGCCGGAGATCGCAGCCCTCTGCGATTATCACAGCGAGATGATCGCCAAGGCCCACCCATATAAAAAAGGTATTCCCGCACGGGAGGGGATAGAATTTTGAATTTGTTTAAGGAAAGGGTTTGGAATCATGACACAGACAGATAAAGCTCCGTGGCAGGGGATTCTTCCCGCAACTGCCACCCCTTTTAATGATAAAAACCAAGTCAATGAAACTGCCATGCTCACCCTGATGGAGCGCAATCTGAAAGAAGGGGCTACGGGATTTTTCATTGGGGGAAGTTCCGCCGAGTGCTTCCTGCTCTCCCACGAAGAACGGATACGCACGTTTGAGATTGCCGCTGAGATGAAGGGGAAGGCAAAGCTTGCCGCCCATGTGGGCGCGCTGGGAACGGATGAGGCAATAGATTTTGCCAAAGCTGCCAAAAGGCTTGGTTTTGACCTTATCAGCGCAACAGCGCCGTTCTACTATAAACATTCCATGGATGCGGTTGCCCAATATTATATGGACATTTTCCAGACGGTGGAAATCCCCATTCTGATTTATAATTTCCCTGGCAATACCGGGGTGGACTTTGACCTGTCACATCCAGCCATTCAAAAGCTTTTGGCCAGCGGGGCTATCGCCGGGGTGAAACATACCAATCGGGATCTTTACCAGTTGGAGCGGTTCCGCGACAGAAACCCGGATTTACTGCTGTTCTGCGGGTTTGATGAGATTCTCAGCGGGGCAGAAGCTATGGGATGTGATGGGGCTATTGGCAGCACCTTTAATTTTATGCTTCTCCATTATCTGAAACTCTGGGAAGCCTGCAAAAAGCATGACCGGGATGTTATGCTTTCCTTGCAGCACAGCGCCAATGTTATTATGGAGACCATAGTTTCCATAGGGCTTATCCCGTCTATCAAGGCGATTCTGAAAATGCAGGGCATTGATATGGGACAGCCCCGCCGTCCGTTCCACCCTGTTTCGCGGGAGCAGGAGGAGCAGATCGCCAAAGTATTGGAACAGCATCTCGTTAAATAACGGGTTCGGGAGAAAACTTGATGGTTTTCGGCTTTAGGTACGCCATCATGGCAAACCGTTGGTTTGCTGGATGGCTGAAAGCGAAAACTTGGAGGTTTTGTCCAACTCTGGCGGGCTGAGTTCAGCAGAGCTGAACTCGGACA
>CATJCP010000366.1 GCA_949737515.1 uncultured Oscillospiraceae bacterium
ACTACTTCTGAAGTAGATATTTCGGTGCTGCTCCCAAGGGACAGGGTTCAGGAAGCAGTATCCGCTTTGGAAAAAGCCTTTGGGGTTGTGTGCGAGTAATAAAACGGAACCGTTTCCACTAAAAGGGACGGTTCCGTTTTATGATTCATCTATATTGGCGCAAGCGCCGACCGCTTTCTCAAAAAGCTGTTGCGATACCTGATTTTATATGTTATAGTTAATTATCAGATATTGCCGGAGAGGAATTTTTAAGGAGGAAACGATAATGTCAGAAGCATATGAAATTGATTGGAAAGAGGAACTGATTGGTGGTAAGGTGGTGGCAATGTCTCCTGCAACATCAAATCATAATCATATTGCCCGTAACATTTTAGGAATTTTCTGGGCTTACCTGCGCGGTAAAACTTGTGTCCCTTATGGCGACAATGAAGCAGTCTTTTTGACCCCAGCAGATATGTTTGTCCCCGATTTTATGATTGTCTGCGACCGTAATAAAATCAAACATGATGGGATACACGGCGCGCCGGATTTAGTGGCTGAAATTCTTTCACCCAGCACAGCGAGAAATGACAAAGGGCATAAAAAAGACGTTTATGCTAAATGCGGCGTTTTGGAATACTGGATTGTCAGCCCTGCCGACAAATCTGTTGAAATCTATCTTAATGACGGGAACGGCAGCTTTATTTTTCATAATATTTACACAGTCTATCCCGATTGGATGCTTGCCGGCATGAATGACACGGAGCGGGAAGCAGTTGTAACCCATTTCAAATGCAGCCTGTATGATGATCTTGATATTTCTTTGGATGATATTTTTTATGATCTCCTGCCATAATTTTATGCTCAGCAAAGACAAATTATAAAAACATTCCGTTACCAGAACCGGTTATTAGGGAGGAAACGATAATGTCAGAAGCATATCAGGAAGATTTTCGGGATGAAGTGTTAAACGGCAAAGTTGTTTTAATGTCTCCGCGGCCCGCTGTCAACCATAATATCATTGCAAGCAATATCTATCGTATATTCGGCAATTATTTAGACGGTAAAAAGTGTATGCCCTTTGCAGACGGCACAGATGTATACCTGACTGAAAAAGACCGTGTTATCCCTGATGTGATGATTATCTGTAAAAGGGAAATCATTAAACGAAATGGTATCCACGGTGTACCTGATTTAATTGTAGAGGTCTTATCACCTGGAACAAAGAAACGTGACCGGGGCTATAAAAAGGACTTGTACGAAAAATGCGGCGTGGGTGAATACTGGATTGTAGACCCGGATTCCCAAGCGGTTGAAGTCTATTTACTGAAAGAGGGAAAATTAAAGCTGGACGAAGTATACCAGGTTTTGCCGGACTATATAGAGCTGTCCGCTGACGAACAGGCAGATTACAAAAAAGAAGTACCGGTTTCCCTGTATGATGATTTCTACGTCCCGCTTGAATCCATATTCCATAATTTATTTTGACAGCAAACAGCAGACGCAAAAACAGAGTGATCCCTCCGAGCAGGGAACCACTCTGTTTTTTATAATTTTTTAAACAAAAACCGCAGGCTGTTCCTCCTACGGTTTTCAGTGGATTGATATGATATCAGTTCAAGCTAAGTTCCAGGTTCAGCGTCCTGTTGGTAAACCCCAGTTTCCGGTAAAAAGCTACTGCGCCCTGGTTGCAGTCCCACACTGACAGCTCTGCGCCAAC
>CATJCP010000367.1 GCA_949737515.1 uncultured Oscillospiraceae bacterium
ACATACATGGGCTTAGAAGTATCAATATTGCCCAACTGATCAGGCTTTACATCGATTTCAACTACGCCACCGAAGGAACCCTGCTGAGCACAAGCAATCGCAGCAACGGGCTCTTTGAAGTATTTCTCAAAGGTAGCCTGGGCAGCGGGAGCAGAGGTCTTAATACCGCAGTCAATATCAACGTTCTCGGTCATCTTGGAAGGATCAATCTTGATGGAGAAGTTGGCAGCCTTCAAGGTGACAGGAGCAGAAATGCTCTTCAGAACGCTCTTGGACATGGTAGCGGTAGAGGTGATGTTTACAGTGGCAACCTTGCCGGAAGCAGTGTTCTTAATGATGTTGGAAACCTGAGAAGCGGTGATAACAGGTGTGGGGTTGCTGGCAGTAGTGCCGTTGCCATATGTGGGGGTGTTGACGACAACATCATTCCCATCATCGTCTTCGTCAGTGGGGTAATCCGCAGCGAAAACGGTAGCGGCAGTGCTGGCGGCCATTGCAAGGGCAACAACCAGAGAAAGCAATTTCTTTGTGTTCATGATAAAAACCTCCTAATTAAATGCTCTAAGTGGTAAGTATTCTTAACATATCCCTGGTTAATACTATATCACTATCTCTTTTAAAAAACAATAGGTTTTTCCAAATTTTTTTTGAGCTTGTCCTTTTTTATGGAATCTGTTTATAAACATTAAAGAATATTGCTGTCCTTATAGCTGAATTGCTAAGAAGTTCTACTGAAAAATGTGTATATAAGGCAGGAATTAAGTCATCAATGGGAAGTCATTAAAAATAAAAAAATTTTTGTAGAAAATTTTGATTTTACCTATGGTAAATCCCATGGTTTTGTGATATAATTGACAATATAAAGATGAGTAAAAATGAAGTTAATTATTTCCGTACATATTGTAGTTAATGATGGAAATAAATGGAAAACAATGAACGGAATCTGTTTTGTCATTAAAAAAAGGGCGTTTCGCCGTCCGTTGTGGAAAGGGAGAACGCGATATGTGGTATCGTACTAGAAATTCAGGAGAAAACGTAAAAATATCGGTATGCGCAGCAGATATAAAGGGGGTTCCCTTCTATGACAACGATCAAAGGAAAATCGGTTTCTGCAGGGATAGCTATTGGGAAGCTTCGGTATTATTATCGTGAACGCAACGAGCCGGTCCAATATTTGGTCCTCGATCCGGAAAAAGAGGTAGAACGTTTTTACCAGGCCCGGGCAGTGGCCATTGGACGGATCCATCAGCTGTATCTGAAGGCTTTGAAAAGGGCAGGGGAGCAGCCTTCCCTGATCTTCCAGGTTCATCAGGTCATGCTGGAGGATATGGACTTTGAAGAAACGATCATTCGTGTAATTCGCCATGAAAGAAAAAATGCAGAATATGCGGTATATGTTGCTGCCCAGCAAATGTCGGA
>CATJCP010000368.1 GCA_949737515.1 uncultured Oscillospiraceae bacterium
CCACAGAACCATCTGTGGGGCCGCCCCTTTATTCGCCTATATCCCTCTATTAGATCTTCTCCACATTGGATTCCTGGTAAACCTTCCGGATCTCGTCCTTGTCCAATACCATCAGGTTCCCCAGCGTCCGCTTGCCAAACCAGGTGGCCTTGACGGTCAGGTCCTCAATTTCCTCGTCGGTCATCCTCCTGCCCAGCATCTCCGCCACAGTAATGGGCATCCCGATAGAATGGAAGAACTCCCTGGTCGCCTCAATGGCCTTGACGGCGGTCTCCTCCGGGGTGCCGCTTCCCTGGTCGATCCCCCAAACGTTTTTGGCGTACCGGACAAAGCGGCTTACGTCCGCCTTGTAAACATGATAGGCCCATGGCCCCCAAATAGCGGCCAGTCCCGCGCCGTGGGCAACGTCGAACTTGCCTCCCAGCTCATGCTCCAGCTGATGGGGGGACCAGTCGCCGGGCCTGCCCAGGCCGGTGAGGTGGTTATGGGACAGGCTTCCCGCCCACATGACCTCAGAACGGGCCTCGTAGTTCTCCGGCTCCTTCATGCAGATGGCCCCGTAGTGAATCACATTGCGCAGCAGAGCCTCCGCAATCAGGTCGGTCATCTCGTTGGTTCCGCCATAAGAAAAGTACCGGTCCAGGGTATGCATCATAATGTCCACCACCCCGCAGGCAGTCTGATAAGGCGGCAGGGTGTACAGCAGCTCCGGATTCATCAAGGTAAACTTGGGGCGGTTAAAGGGGGTGGAGTATCCCTTTTTCAGCCAGCCATCCTCGTTGGTGATGACCGAGCTGTCGCTGGTCTCGCTGCCGGAGGCCGCCAGGGTGGGAATATTTCCATGGGGCAGGGCCTGTACCGGCACGGCTTTCCGGTCGTAAAAATCCCACACCTCCCCGTTATAGGGAACGCCCAGGGCAATGGCCTTGGCGGAGTCCATGGCGGAGCCGCCGCCCACCGCCAGGATAAAGTCGATCTTCTCCTTCCTGGCAAGGGCGATCCCCTCGTGGACCAGGCTGAGATGGGGGTTGGGCTGCGCCCCTCCCAGGGAGACGAAGTACAGTCCCGCCTCCTTCAGTGAGGCCTCCACCCGGTCCAGCAGGCCGCTTTTTTTGACGCTGCCAGTGCCATAATGGACCAGGATGCGGCTGCCACCCCATTTCTTGATCTCCTCACCCACCTGGTTTTCCACGCCTTTTCCGAAGACGACCTTAGTAGGCGAATAAAACTCAAATGCATTCATGATATTTCCTCCCTTATAAAACCTTTTTTTGGCTGAATCAATTTCACGAAGCGACTGTTTCCCTATTCACCGGCCCTGACCCTTGTCTTCGCCTCCAGCCTGCCCACCAGCATTTGGGAGAGGGGCGTGGGAAGGTCAGAATCAGGCAGGTCGCCGATGGTGAGGAACTTTCCGTTGGATTCCAGGTCCTGCGTATTGACAGAATCCTTTGTGGCAAAGAGGATGCGCTCCACTGTCTCCACCGCCTGGCAGAAGGGCAGCTCCTTCCGGAAAAGGGCTTCCTCCCCCGGCTTTCCGATGGAAACCGTGTACCGGGCCTCAACGCAGTCGTATTCCAGGCAGATATCATACCAGGCGTGGAACTCATAGGAACAGGCGTCGTGGTAGACCCCGTTGGCCTTCACCCGCAGCATCCCGTCCGGGCAGAAGGCAAGCCGCATGGGCACAGCCCCCTTGTGGTCCTGCACCTCAATAACCATGGGCTTTCCCCCCACAGCTTCGGCCATGACCCGGAAGTTTAGCAGCCCCGCCTGGGCCTCCGGGACAGCATGCTCCGCCTTTGCCCGGTCAAAGGGATCGGTATCCCTCAGGGAGATCACCGTTTTCCCATCTTTTTTCCCGTAGGCCACCGGGGCCCACAGGGGGGAGTAGATATTCCAGCCCGCAATTTCATCCCCAGGGCCGGGCTCCAGCTGGGCGTAATCGTCGGAAAAGTCGGATTCCTGGCGGCCGGAGAGGGGCACTGGGGCATGGGTGATCCAGATGTCCTCCTTGTTGACGCTGTACGCAATCCACATATCCCCGTCTGGGGACTGGGTACATGCCTCGGTGATCCCCCGCATATATTGGGGCCCGAAATTTTTGGCAAACCCCTGGTAACGGCAGGGGGGCACCTCTGTGGTAAAGGCCAGCAGACCTCCGAACAGATGGCCGTCCTCCCCTGTGGTCACCGCCAGGGGCCAGCGGTGCATGGAATCGGTTGTGGGGTTGTACACCAGGGCATATCTCCCGTCAGAGGTGCGCTGGCCCCACACCTTGCCGGTGGAAGTCTCCAGGGACAGGCAGCGGACTGGTTTGGTCCAGGTCTCCCCATTGTCCTCGGTGATGGAGCACAGACCGTGTTTGTAAACGCCGACAATCTTTCCCTCTTTATCGGTGTAAGTACAGAGAGCCTGACCCCCATGCTGGGTGAAAAGGGCGGTATCCCGACGCTGCTCCTCCCACCACTGCTGTACCATAACCCGGTCCGCCAGCAGTTCCCGGCAGGCGTCCACAAATCCCCTGTCGGGGCTTTCCTCATAGAAGGGAAACTTGTCCGCAGTGGAGCGGTTATAGCCGGACACCTGGTTATAGTGGAGGAAGTAGACAGGCGAGAAGGAAAAATCCTCATAGATTTCCCGAACCACCCGGCCGACACCCCAACCGTTGTTGGGAGCCACATGGGGTTCGGGACTGATGCCGTAAAAGCCGGTGATGAGCATACGGCCGTCCTTTGTCTGGTAAAAGCCGCACCGCTGGTGCATCACGGCGCAGAACTTTCCCTCCTGGGGGAGGAGCTCCTTTTTAGGGCCCTGATAGTGCTCCGCCGTCAGCCAGTACTGGGGGAAAACCACCTGAGGCTTTTCCCAATGCCAGCCGTCCTTGGACAGGGCCAGCAGGGTGTGGGACTCCCCTTCATGTTCACTGACGGGATTGCTGAGATATTCCAGCAGGTAACGGCCGTTCCAATAGGCCAGCATGGCGGCATGGTTATAGGTAAAGCCAAAGCCCTCCTGGGCCTCCGGCCTGGCACGGCAGGCGCGGACGACCTGGTAGCTTTTGGCGTCCCGAAGATGGCGCAGCCCGCCGTCATATTGGCGGACGTCGGCCTTTTCCGGGGAGACAACCCGGATAGGATCCTTTGCGGTTCGCTGTTCTTGGTAGGTCACAGGTTTTGCCTCCTTTTGGGGATTGGTGAAAAACGCGGGAAATGTTTTGATCTCCAGAGCAGTGCCTGAATCAAAGCAGATTTTTGTCTTCTTTTTGGATGTTTGGCAAGAAATCCAACGTTATAAAGTATACCATTTTTTCCGGGTTTAGGGAATAGGGTTTGGAAAAAGCAGAAAAGTTTTATACGAATCGCCAATAAAATATGTACAAAATAAAGAAGGACGGCCTCCCTGAAGTGACTCCAGTCTTGGTCCTGTCCTTCCTTATTTCGGACGCCAGCATCCTTTTTTGCTGGTTTTAAAATTCTTATGTACCTGTGGAATCATACCGCCTGATGAAAACGCGCCAGAGCAGAAAGGCAGCTGTTATCCACAGACAGGTTGCCGCCGCTATCACCAGCGTGCCCCATCCCAGTGTCAGCCCCGCCACCCGGCCCAGAAGCACCCCGCTGGGATAGTAGGAAGCCAGCCCCAGGGGCAACAGAAAGGTGAAGGCCCATGCAGCAATTCTGCCATAGATGGAGATGGGATAGATCATATACTGCTTATAAACGCTGTCCAATATCTTTAAAAGCGCGCTTACCTCCACCACCCGAATGGAGACCGCGTAGATGATCAGGTAGACGGCAAAGAGGATAAACATCCCGCAGAGAATCAGCACCGCCAGACAGCAAACGGTCCCCGGCGCAAAGGCAATCTGCGCCTTATACGCACAGTAGATGGTGACGGCCAGAATACCAATATTATAAAAGCTGCGCCAGATCATGGTGTTGCGGCAGTTGATCAAAAAGAGGGGATCGGAGGGGGTGAGCAGGTAGACGTCCATCTCGCCGGTACGGATAAAGGCGGGGATTTGTCCAATCCCGCCTACAAAGCTGGAAAAATTGCGGAAAGTCAGGGTGACAAAGCTGTAGAGAAAGGCGATTTCCCAGGTGCTCCACCCGGCCAGGCCGTCGAACTTCCGCACCAGCACAACCATCAGGGCCAAGGTGGCAGCCTCCCGCAGGAAAACACCCGCCAGCATCACAAAAAAGTTTAGGCGGAAGGACATCCTCGAGCGCAGCTGCATCCCCAGCACCGTCCAGTAGAGCCGCCAGTAATAGGTAATTTTAGCCCCCATTTACGATCATCCTCCTTCTGGATTTTCTCCAGCAAAGCTGAGACAGCAGCCAAAAGCCCAGGAGCCAGCCCAGCTGCACCAACAGGGCGGAACGGATATCCGGTCCTGTTATTTTGCCGATCAAAATGGATAAGGGCACACTGTACATGGCCTGGAAGGGAAGATACTGGGCCAGCGCGAAGAGCTTTTCCGGAAAAAACCACAGGGGCACCATGGAACCGGAAAAGACCAGCATCACCGCGTCCCGCGCCTGGAGAAACCCGCTGATCTCCTGGGTCCAGAAGGCGATCATCCCAAAGAAAAGCTGGTAAAAAAACATCAGCAGGTACGCCCCCAGTGCGCTTGCCCAGAACCAGGGGCCGAGATAAAGCTGAACCCCCCTGGCAAAGCCGCAGAGCAGAATTACCAGAAGGTAGGGAATCACCCACACCACCACAGCCTGGAAGGTGTTGGCGAGCTGTTCGATAAAGAGGGTAACCGGATAGGAGGCCGGCCGGGTGAGCATCATGGAGATGCTCCCGTCCTTCACCTTTCCTGTCACCGACTGCTCCACATTGCAGGCGATGAACAGTTCAAAGACGATGGAAACCACCGTGTAACATTTCATTGTGGCAAGGCTGATGCCGTCCACTTGGGTTTTGCCCTGATACAAGGCTGACCAGAGGGCCAGCAGCATCGCCACCCGGATCACGACGGAAAGGATGCTGACAAAAAAATTGGAGCGAAAGACCAGCTGATTTTCCAGCTCAATCTTACAGGAAACCTTCAGATAATCCCATAGCTGTTTCATTCGGTATAGATCCTCCTCATTACCTGGTCCAAGGGCGGGTCGTTTACCGTAAAATCCACCACCTTGCCTACCGCCAGTATTCGGGGCAGGATAACCTCCATCGGCACATCCTCGGTACAAAGGTAATGGTGCCTCTGTCCTTCCGCCTGCACCACCTGGATGAAGGGCTCCTGGATAGGGTCGCAGGGACTTTCATAAAGCACATGGTAGTGTTTTTCCATCCCCTTGGCCCTTTTTAGCTCCTCTATCCCCCCGTGCCAGATCATGCTCCCCTTGTCGATGATCATCACCCGTCGGCAGAGCCGCTCAATGTCCAGCACATCGTGAGTAAGCAGCAGGATGGTCACCCATCTGTCAGCATTGATCCGCCGGATCAGCTGGTGAAGCTCGTTTTTGCCCACCACGTCCAGGCCGATGGTCGGCTCATCCAGATAAAGGATACGGGGATTGTGGAGCATGGCCATGGCGATCTCGGTCCGCATCTTCTGCCCAAGGCTCAGGGTGCGCACCGGTTTGGTCATAATTTCGCTTACCCCAAAGTTTTCGGAGAAGTAGCTCAGGTTTTCCCGGAACACCCCTTCGGGAATTTGATACAGGGCCTTGGTATACTCAAAGGAATCCTGCACCGGCAGGTTCCACCAAAGGCGGGAGCGCTGGCCAAACACCACCCCGATGTTCCGCGCGTTTTCCCGTGGCCGCTGATAGGGTACCAGGCCAGCTGCTTCCGCCGAACCGGAGGTAGGGGTTAGAATGCCGGTGAGCATTTTGATGGTAGTGGATTTTCCCGCCCCGTTGGGGCCCAGAAATCCCACGATCTCCCCCTCTTCCACCGAAAAGGAGATATCGTTCACCGCCATGATTTCCCGCTTGGTGGGAGCGAAAAGGTTTCCCACCGCGCCCGCCAGCCCCTTTCTGCCCACCACAACGGTGAACCTTTTGGTGAGATGCTCTGCTGATAATATCGGATTCATGTCAGCCCTCCCTTTTGTCTATGACAGTAAATGCGTTTCACAAATGATATATTTTATTATACCCCCCCCCGGCTCTAGTCAAGGGGTAAGCTTACTTTAAGTCTCCTTTTTCTCTGTTCCCCTCCAGCTCATCATATTCAGTTGTTTGCTATTCCGCATTTAATACCCTCCCATTATTTTGATGTTAAAATGCAAAAACTACGAACCATTTCTAATCCGTAGTTTTTGCCGCTGTACGCTTCAATGATATAATTTTATGAAAGTAAAGACTTTTTAGAGGCTGCAAACTCTGCTATCCGCTCTAACGGCAAACCTTTTTGATACATATTGAGAATAATTTGAACTTTTCGTTCGTTTCTGCCTTCTTTCCGTCCTTCTTCTCTTATGTTCTGACTCAAAGCGTACATATCATCTACCTCATTATACCTGATATTTTTTCAGAATCAACCAGATTTTTGTGTTCGCTCCAATTTGATACCACCAAAAGTGATATTCGGCACAATGCTGGCAATGTTGATTATTTTCCTGCAAAACCATATAACATCCGCCCTGCGCAAGTGCAAAACGGATGTTATATTTTTCTATCTATCTTTCTTATTGCCCGCTGAACAGCATCTTTGCATATTCCAAATCCATTCCAGCAAATTCCTCTGTCCGGTTTTCCTCTGTATACTCGGCAAAAATACAAACCACCCCATCATATTGGCGGTGCTTTAAATATGCCGCTGTACGCTCCCAGGAACACAGGCTTTGCGTCCCATCAGTAAAAAACGGCTTCCATCCAGAACCGTCTGCTGGACGGTAAACCGCCGCTTTTAAGTTCACCCACATCAGGTAATGCCAAAGGATATCCAATCCCTGTTCCGGCGGTTCCCCTGCCAGACCTGCATGTCCTGCATCCCATACCCCGCCGACCCAAGGGGAATCGCATTGCCGCAGCAGTTCATATAATTCCATGGAATTGCTGATTCCGGGGCCATAG
>CATJCP010000369.1 GCA_949737515.1 uncultured Oscillospiraceae bacterium
ATTTTTACATTTCCCTCTTTTTTGGTGAATTTTCGCCGCCGAACGCAGCTCCATGACTACATGATTTTCTCATACTGAAGCCGTTTTTCACACTCTTTTTTGACGCCGAACTTGGCGACGGAGACGACGACAAACTCATCTTTTCATGGCGTTTTTGCACTGTATCTCACGTAATTTTCACATTCCCATCAACAGATGCACTTCTGCTCCATTCCCGATTTTCCTCATAACAAAGCCAAAAAAAGAACTACCTGGTTTCCCAAGTAGTTCTTCCTTAGTTGCGGGGATGGGATTTGAACCACATGACCTTCGGGTTATGAGCCCGACGAGCTACCGAACTGCTCCACCCCGCGATATTTCTTTTGAATGCTTATACAGTATAGCATATTCCCATCAAGAGAGCAAGGGGTTTACAGAAATTTAACATTTCGTTGCAGCTGCTTTGCAGCCTGCAAGTTGTGCTATGAAGCCGTTTTCAGGGCTTACGGCCTCGTTTTTAACAAAAATTTTCCAACGATCTCTATGATATTTGCAGTGGGAATCGAGAGGAATCCAATCGCAAAAATTTTTCATGGGCCTTTTATACTAACTTATGCCCCAAAATGATGGTTTTTATCTTTTGTTGCAGAAAAATTGCAACGAAAAAGGCCAGGATTTGCAACGATACCCAACGACCCTTTGACAACAATCGGGTGTTGAGGCAGGAACTGAAAGAAAACCGCAGCAAAAAGCTCTTATCTGAAATTTCTTGCAAAGGAGTTTGAACTATGAGTTCCTGTAAAATCATCGCTGTCGCCAACCAGAAGGGCGGCGTTGCCAAAAGCACAACTTCCTACAATTTTGCGGCCTGCCTGTCCGAGGCTGGCAAGCGTGTCCTCTTAGTTGATCTCGACCCCCAGGCCAGCCTGACCATCCTGTACGGCATCGACCAACCGGATGAGCTGGAATTTACCATCTGCGACCTGATGAAAGCCTGCGCCGGAGATAACGAAATGGAGGCTGACGCCCGTATTCTCCAGGAGCATACCGTAGACCTGATTCCCAGCAGCATCGAGCTTTCTACCTTGGAAATTTCCCTGGTGGGGGTAATGAGCCGGGAGCATATCTTAAAGAAGGTCCTTGCCCCTCTGTGCTCCCGGTATGATTACATTATTATCGACTGCCCTCCTTCTCTGGGGCTGTTGACTATAAATACCTTGACCGCCTGCTTATCACCACCACCCCGCAGTTCTTTTCCACCAAAGGTTTGGAGCTGCTGATCGACTCCATCCGGCGAACCAGAGCGAGGCTGAATCCCAACATCGGCGTGGACGGGATGCTCATTACCATGTACGCAGAGCGCACCCGCATCGCAAAAAAGATTTATGAGATGACCGACGAAGCCTTTGAAGGAGCTTATAAGACGGTGATCCCCCGTTCTGTCCAGGTGGATGAAGCCAACTATGCCTCAGAATCCATCATCCATTATGTTCCCCAGGGGAAGGTAGCCCAGGCATACCAGTCCTTCTGTGACGAGTATCTGGAGGGCGAAGAAAATGAGTGAGAGAAAACTGAAACGCTTGGACGCCCTCTTTGGGGAAACACCTCAGCCGGTTTCCGGCCAGCTGCTTCCATCCAAAACGCCAAAGCGAACAGCGGTTAAGATAAAACCGGTCGCTTTGAAAAAATATTTCCAAAAGGGGGAATCTGCAAAAGAAATCGAGGCGATTATTGCAACCGCTTTGGAATTCTACTTCACAAATGCCAATGCAGAAAAATAGAGGAGGTCATTATGTTGAGTGACATGGAATCTCAGTTTTTGGGTGTCTATCGTGTAAAGGATATTCAGGAAATTCTACAAATCGGACAGGTTGCCGCTTACCGGCTTATTCATAGTGGGGATTTTCCTGTTATTGCTGTTGGCCGGAATTATCGCATCCCACGAAAAGAGTCTCACGAATGGCTGCATCGGAACTGCGGTCCAGTCAGATACAGTGGTCAAGGCCCAAATGCAGTTGCTTCGTCTGCTGTAAAGCCCGATCCATCCTGTCTTCTCTCCAGGATAAAGAACGGAGAGATCCGTATATAACGCGCTACTGGGATAACTTCGACGCTTTTTCACAATCAAAAGCACTTGACCCCTTTGGGGCCAGGTGCTTTTCTCTGCCCAGGTTATATGGCTTTAAGAGCGAGGGCTAATTTCTTCGGTACTGCCAATGCCCGCCTATGCGGCACCTGGCAAGTTTCCCTTCCTCCACCAATCCCGCCAATATCCGATTCGCCGTTGCTGGTGAAACGCCGCACAGCCCACGGACATCGGCGTTCCTAATGGATTCATGCGCCTGCAAAAACCGCTCGATCTGCTGCCAGCGTGTAACGGCTTTGTCCGACTTTCCATCGTTCATTATATCGCTCGTACTGATTGCCTCCATAAGCGATGCCTGAATGGCGGAAAGCATGAACTCGATAAATACCGTAGATTCGCCCATATCGTTGCTTCGATTGATAGCATCGTAGTATTCTTGCTGGCGGTCGTGGATGATAGATTCCACCGGCAGCCAGGCGAATGCGGAATTCCATTTGGAGAGCAACAGCGTATGCCACAGGCGGCCAATGCGCCCGTTACCATCGGCAAAGGGATGGATCAATTCCAACTCATAGTGGAACACGCAGCTTCGGATCAGCATATGCAGATCGCTATGTTCCGTCCAGTCCAGCAATTCCATAACCAGACCCGGAACA
>CATJCP010000370.1 GCA_949737515.1 uncultured Oscillospiraceae bacterium
AACCTCAGATAATACAAGCAATCCAGAACGATAAAAAACCAAACGAAAGTATTGATTACTTTGATGTTAATTGGAATTTAATAAATTTAAAGCAAGATTTTCCTAATAGTAATGTTCCACTTGAAAAGCCAAAGAAATTATTGGAGATGCTAAGTATTGCTGAATATCTTTCTAATGATATAGCTTTTATTAGAATCGATTTATATTTAATTGATGATGAAATAAAGTTTAGTGAGTTTACATTTTATTCTGATTCAGGATTTGCTTTTTTTGAACCTGAAGATTGGGATAAAAAACTTGGCGATATGCTGATTTTACCAAGATAAGATAATGAAGTCGTT
The DNA here is from genome assembly GCA_949737515.1 of uncultured Oscillospiraceae bacterium. Taxonomy (GTDB): domain Bacteria; phylum Bacillota; class Clostridia; order Oscillospirales; family Ruminococcaceae; genus UBA1405. The sequence goes on from CATJCP010000370.1 coordinate 342, forward strand.
ATTAGCTATTAATTCAACATCATCGTTAATATACCAAATTGTTTCTATTGTTTGTGGATTTATAATTCCAAGACTAATACTTTCAACCTATGGTTCTGAAGTAAATGGATTGGTAAATTCAATTATGCAATTTCTTGGCTTTATATCCTTTTTAGATATGGGCGTTAGTGCTGTAACAAAATCTGCTTTATATAAACCCCTTGCTGAACATGATAGCAAAAAAATTAGTGAGATTGTTGCCTCCTCGAGAAAATTTTATCAACGTTTAGCCACTATTTTGCTTTGCTATGTTTTTTTGTTGTTGTTTATATATCCTGTCATTACAAATCACAATTTTGGTTTTTGGTATATAGCATTTTTGATATTTGCAATTAGTATTAACTTATTTGCACAATATTATTTTGGATTGGCAAATTCATTACTTTTAAATGCAGATCAAAAAAACTATATATCGTCGATTGTTCAAACAGTTACCTTGATTTTAAATGCTTTCTTCTCGATACAGCTTATGCATTTTGGTGCTTCTATCCAAATAGTAAAACTGTGCACTTCATTGATTTTTTTACTACGACCACTGTTCCTTTATTGGTATGTTAAGAACTATTATCAAGTTGATAAAAAAATAAAATATATAAAAGAACCGTTGGAACAAAAATGGAATGGGCTTGCACAACATATTGCTTCTGTGGTGTTGGAAGGAACAGACAGTGCAATTTTAACGATTTTTTCAACGCTTTCATCAGTTTCAATATATTCTGTATATAGTTTAGTTTTAAATGGTGTTAAACAATTAGTAATGTCCGTAACAACGGGATTTGATGGTTTATTTGGAAAACTATATGCTAAAAATGAAGTTACCCGTTTGAATAATGTTTTTGGTTGGTATGAGTGGGGAGTACATACGTCAACGACTTTTATTTTTGGTTGCACAGCTATACTGATTTTACCATTTATCCAGATTTATACAACAGGCATTAAAGATGCAGATTATTATCAACCTTTTTTCTCTATATTACTTTCCTTAGCATCGGCATTGACATGTATTCGTATGCCTTACATCAATCTTATTTTGATAGCTGGACACTATAAGCAAACCCAAGGAAATTATATTATTGCAGTTATTATGAATCTTTCAATTTCGATTATTGCTGTTTGGAAATTTGATTTAGTTGGTGTTGCAATTGGAACGTTAGCAGCAATGATTTATCAAACAATATGGATGGCACTCTATAACGCACACAATATATTGCATTGGCCATTTAAAAACTTTTGTCGACAACTTATAGCGGATGTACTTACCATATTATTAGCAGTGCCAATTTGCTTGCAATTTTCACTTTCAGCGAGTAATTATGGACAGTGGATTCTCTTGGCCATCCCCGTGGCCTTGGTATGGATAATTAGCGCATTGGTGGTGAATTTTCTTTTATATAGAAATAGACTCAGAGGAATATTAGAATGGGTTAAACGAAGCCTGCGATTTCCTAAGTAAGATGACAGAAATAGGAGGAGCTTATGCAAGAAGTGGAATCCCACATTTATAATACCTCATTTACAAAGACAATCTTAATGATGTTGGTAGTGTTGTATCATAGCTGCGTATTCTGGACTGGGGACTGGTTGAGGATTCAGCCAGTCTTTAACGCCCCTTTACTGGGTCTTATAGCCAAGTGGCTGAATTCCTTCCATATCTATGCCTTTACATTAGTGTCTGGCTATATATTTGCCTTTAAAATGACCGGGGGGGGTATCAACAATATAGAAGATTTCTCAAAAATAAGGCAAAAAGACTGTTAATACCCTATGTTTTTACATCTCTTGTCTGGGTTGTCCCATTTTCTATCTATTTCTTTCATTCAGATACAATATATCTTTTCAAAAAATATGTCCTGTGCATCAATCCCAGCCAACTGTGGTTTTTATGGATGCTCTTTGGAGTGTTTGCTTTTGTATGGCCGCTTTGGAAAGTTTTCAGCAAAAATCCGACGGTTGGATGGCTTATAGCAGTTGTCCTCTATGGTATTGGTGTTATTGGAAATAAAGTTCTCCCCAATATTTTCTGTGTCTGGACATCCTGCCAGTATGTTATTTTTTTCTATATTGGAATTCGACTCAGACTGAAAGAAGAGAGAAGAGAAAAACTAATCACAAGTTCGGTTCCATGGTCTATATGGTTGATAGCTGATATAGCGCTTTTTATTATATTTATGACCATAGAAGGGAGAAAAGGCCTGATAATAACACTTATTCGGCTTGGAGTAAGCTTTCTTCTTCATCTGGTTGGAGCCATCTCTGCATTTGTGTCCCTCCAAAGGGCAGCAACTTATATAAATTGGAGTACAAATAAGGCTTTTAAAAAAATTTCCGTTTATTCTATGCCGATGTACCTATTTCATCAACAGATCATCTATGTAACAATATACTGGCTGAATGGAAAAGTAAATCCATATATCAATGCAGGCGTGAATTTTATAGCGGCTGCTGCAGGTTCTTTTCTCATCAGCGCTGTATTGATGCACTGGAAAACAACCAGACAGTTGATTGGGGAGAAATAAAGGAAGATCAAAGGAGAGATTTTGACCCATGCAATGCCAAACAACCTACGAACAGCTATACCACCGGCCCCCCGAGCACACCTCATTCTGTCCCTACCGGATATCCCCCCTGGGGGCCCATATCGACCACCAGTTCGGCAAAATCAACGGATTGGCGCTGGATAGAGGAATACATATTGCCTATGGCCCAAAGCAAAACGGCGTCATAGAAATCCGTTCGCTGAACTTTCCCAAAAGGGCCCAGTTCCATATCCATTCGGTCCCGGATGAGAAAGAGGGGGATTGGGCGGACCACCTGCGGGGGGCCGCGAAGGTGCTGGGACGAAGGTACCGCCTGCGCGTCGGTTTGAGCGCCGTGATAGAAGGAACCTTGCCCATTGGCGGATTGTCCTCCTCGGCAGCGGTGATTATTGCCTTTTTGTCTGCCCTAACCAAAGTAAATGGAATTCAGTTGGGCCCCTGGGAGACGGTTTCCATTGTCCAGGAGGCGGAGAACCAGTATGTCGGTGTCAACAGCGGGAAGCTGGATCCTTCCTGCGAGGTGCTGTGCAGGAAGGATCAGCTGCTGTACCTGGACTGTAAGGACGACAGCTATTCCCTGATCCCCCAAAGCCCAAAGATGAAGCCCTTTAAAATAGCGGTGATCTTCAGCGGGCTGGAAAGGTCCTTAACCACCAGCCAGTATAACCTCCGCCAGGACGAATGCAAGGCGGCTGCGTATAGCCTGCTTGCCTACGCAGGCCTGGACTATGGAAAGCTCCTAGACGCCAGGCTCCGGGACGTCCCGGTTTCTGCCTTTGAAGCGTATAAGGACAAGCTCCCTGTCAACTTCCGCAAACGCGCCCAACATTATTTTTCCGAATGCCGGCGGGTTCAGGCAGGAGTGGAAGCGTGGAAAAAGGGGGATATCGAAGCCTATGGCAAGCTTATATTTGAAAGTGGGAACAGTTCCATTGAAAACTATGAGTGCGGCTGTCCGGAATCAATCTCGCTGTATGAGATTATGAGAACGACAGAGGGCATTTATGGAGGAAGGTTCAGCGGAGCGGGCTTTAAGGGCAGCTGTATGGCGCTGATCGATCCGGATAGGGCGGACGAGATACAGGCAGAAGTCAGCGAAAGATACTTGAAGCTTTATCCCGATTTAGCGGAAAAGTATCGTTTCCATCTATGCGGCAGCGCCGACGGAGTGGAGCTGTAAAAACTGAGGGGATTATATTTATGAAATGTATCATTCTTGCTGCGGGATACGCCACAAGGCTTTATCCCCTGACAGAAAATTATCCCAAGCCGCTGTTAAAGGTAGGGGATAAATGTATTTTAGATTGGCTGATAGATGATATCGCGGAATATATAGATGAATTTGTGGTTATCAGCAACCATAAATATGCGGAACACTTTAAACACTGGGCAGAACAGAAGCCCCAGCGCATCACCGTTGTAGACGATGGGACGGAGAACAACGCGGAACGTCTCGGCGCGGTCCGAGATATCCAGCTGGCGGTGGAGAGGCTGGGGATACAGGATGACTGCCTGGTCATGGCCGGGGACAATGTGCTGGACTTTTCCCTTGCCCACTTTATCCGGTTTGCGGAGACAGCGGAGGGCCCCTGCGTCATGTGCCATCCGGAAAACCGCCGGAGCGCGCTGCAGAAAACGGCAGTCGTCACCGTGGATGATAAAAATCGGATCACCTCCTTTGAGGAAAAGCCTCCGGAGCCCAAGGGGAATCTGGCGGTGCCGCCATTTTACTTTTACAGGGCCTCCGATCTTCACAGGATTCCGGAAGCGCTGGCTGCCGGATGCGGCTTCGATGCCCCGGGGAGCTTTGCGGCATGGCTGTCTGCCAGAACCCATATGTACGCCTATGCTATGCCCGGGAAAAGGTTTGACATCGGGGATATCCAGTCATACCAGAAGGTTCAGGCGGAGTATCGGGGGATTCAAAGGTAAAATAGGCTGGTATCAACCTCTGCCGCCTTGGATTAACCGTCCAGTGTTCTCCTGATTTTCATTGATTTGTAAAAGTGAAAATGGTATACTGAAATCAGAGAGAAATGATGGGAGGGGAAAAGGCTTCCCATGACGCGGACAACAAAGGAGGTTTTGGTCTATGGCAAAAGAAAGAGCGGAGTTTTTCCCTGACGGAACACAGATGGATGAATGGTTTTTTGATACGGAGATCCCGCAGCTCTCCCAGCTGGGGAAGCAGTATCTGCTGACGGAATATGGCATCCTCGACGATGGTAAGCTCCACACCAAGGAGATACAGGGGCTGATTGATCAGGCGGCGGTGGAGGGCGGCGTCATTGTGGTCCCAGCCGGTACATATTTGACAGGTTCCCTGTATTTTAAGCAGGGGGTTCATCTTTATGTGGCAGAGGGCGGAACATTGAAGGGCAGCGACGACATCTCCGACTATGACGTCCTTGAAACCCGCATGGAAGGGGAGAGCTGCACATATTTTGCGGCGCTGATCAACGTGGACGGTGTAGACGGTTTTACCATGTGCGGCCCAGGGACCATTGACGGCAATGGGCTCCGTTCCTGGAAGGCGTTCTGGCTCCGCAGGCAGTGGAACCCCAAGTGTACCAACAAGGATGAGCAGCGCCCGCGGCTGGTCTATATCTCTAACAGCCAAAACGTGCTGATTGCAGGGCTCAACCTGCAGAATTCCCATTTTTGGACCACCCACCTGTATAAGTGCAGCCATGTAAAATACCTCAACTGCCGCATCTTTTCCCCGGAAAAGCCGGTAAAAGCCCCCAGCACGGACGCAATAGACATTGACGTCTGCACAGACATCCTGGTAAAGGGCTGCTATCTGGAGGTAAACGACGATTCGGTGGTTCTGAAAGGGGGGAAAGGCCCCTGGGCGGATACCGCCCCGGAAAACGGCCCCAACGAGCGCATCCTGGTGGAGGACTGTGTCTATGGTTTCTGCCATGGCTGCCTCACCTGCGGCTCTGAATCGGTACACAACCGGAATATTGTAATGAGAAGGCTTAAAGTGCTGGCGGGAAATAATCTGCTGTGGCTGAAAATGCGGCCTGATACGCCGCAGCACTATGAGTATATCACCATAGAGCAGATAGAGGGCAGGGTTCGGAATTTTATCAACATCAACCCCTGGACACAGTTCTACGACTTAAAGGACCGTAAGGATATCCCCCTCTCCTATGCGGACCATATCACAATGAAGGATTGTGCCTGTGATTGTGATACATTTTTCCATGTAAAGCCTGACGAGGGGCAGTACATACTGTCGGACTTTACCTTTGAGAATTTAAAGCTCACCGCAAAAGAGAAAGAGGCCTGCTACGATGCGATCCATAATGTCGTGGTGGAAAATGTGGAGGTTTGCAATCTATAAATTGTGGGTTAAATAAGCCGGAAAGGCCGTCCGCTGTTCTGCGGACGGCCTTTCTATACGGTGCGTCAGATAAAAGCAAATGCTTTCAAAAGGGATATCCCTGCGGTAATGGTGACCATGGAGAAGAAGGTGGATACCAAAATGATCTGGCTCGCCAGGTCCCCGTCTCCTCCCATGTTTTTGGACATGACATAACTGCTGACCGCCGTAGGGGCGGAGAACAGAACAAACATGGCGCCCAGTTCAGGGCCGCGAAAGCCCAGCAGGATGCCGGTCCCAATGATCAGGAAGGGGAACAGCACCAGCCGGCAAAAAGCCGCTGCCGCGGATATCTTAATGTCGGATTTAAAGCGCTGGACATTGAACTGCGCACCCATGGTCAGCAGTGCCAAAGGGGTTGCCATGGCCGCGATATCAGCTGTGGCCTTGTCCAGGATAGAGGGCAGCCTGATGTGGAAAAGGGAGAACAGAATGCCCAGCAACGCCCCACAGAACAACGGATTTTTCAATACCTCCAGAATGGTCTTGCGAATCCTTGCCCCCAGAACCTCGCCGGTTTGCTCTCCTGTCATCACGGTAAAGGCAATGATGGCCAAAACGTTGAAGGTGGGAATGGCAAAGGCCAACAAAAGGGTGGTTGGCCCAAGTCCTTCCTCTCCGAACATGTTCCGGGCCATGGGGACGCCTAGGATCAGGAAGTTGCTGCGGAAGATCCCCTGGACAACGGTGGCCGCCTGAGGGCGGCTTTTTACCAGCCTGGGGACTGTCAGGCAGAGGATCAGGAACATCCCTATAATCCCCGCCACGGTGGTGATCACTAGCTTGGGGCGGAAGGTCTGCCCGATGTCTGTGTTGTATATGCTGCGGAAAAGGGACAGGGGAAGGGCCAGCTTGAAGGTGATCTTTGCCCCTTCCTCCGCAAATTCCCCGCTCATGATTTTCCAATGCCGCAGGGCATACCCTACGATTACCAGCAGGAATATGGGACTGACCACATTCAGGCTGTATATTAGACTGTCCATTTTTGTCTTATCCTCCTCCATCCGGTCAAAATCCGGCGCTATGCCCTGTGCTCCTGATAGTTTCCGAGGAATTCCAGGAAGTTCAGGCTTTGCCGCAGGCTGCAGACAAAGTCCAAAGTCTTGGAATCGTACAAAGAGCCTTCGATATCCACATAAAACATAAATTCAAAGTCAGTGTTGGGGATGGGGCGGGACTCCAGCTTGGTCAGGTTCAGGCTGCAGGCCGCTATCTGGGACATGAGCTGGTACAATGTCCCCACCCGGTGGGGCAGGGTGAGAGCAAGGCTGATCTTATCCGCCCCGGGGTAGATCCACGGCTGTTTGGAAATGCAGATAAAACGGGTAAAATTGGCCTCAGCGTCCTGGATGCCTTGTTCCAGAATATCCAGCCTGTAGAGCTGGGCGCACAGGTCCGACGCAATGGCCGCCGCGCCCCGGTCCGGCGTTTCGGAGACAAACCTGGCCGCCTGGGCTGTGTTGGGGTATTTTACCTGCGTCCATCCGGGATGGGCGGCAATGTAAGAGGCGCATTGGGCCAGCCCCTGTTCATGGGAGTAAACTGCAGTCACTTCCTCCCGCCTTACCCCCGGTTTAACCAGCAGGGCATGGTCTACCTTGACGCGGGTGGCTTTGCAGATGTAAAAATGGTGTTTTTTCATCAGGTCGTATACCGCCGCCACTGAACCGGCAGTGGAATTTTCAATGGGCAGCATGCCGAATTCTGCTTCCCCCTCCTCAATGGCCCGGAACACGTCGTCAAAGGTTTTCAAAAACATAATGTCCGGTTGGGGGAAAAGCTGGAGGCAGGCCCTTTGGGAATACGCCCCCTCAACTCCCTGACAGGCCACCTTAGCGGATGAGGGAAGATCTCTGCCTTTGGAATGTTCCAGAGCTTCGGTCAGGAACCTGCGGTATTCCTCCGCGCCTTCCCCCTGGAGGCGGGCGTTCTGCTGGGACTTGCTGATGTTCATAATGGATGTGAACAGGGCCCTGGCATAATCTCCGTATTCCGGTCCCGCCAGCCGGGCAGCCTGATCCAACACCTGGGCTTCCCGCCCGGACTGGAGGACCGGCAGATTGTTTGCCTTTTTATAAGCCGCCACGTCCTCCACTACCTTCATCCGCTCGCAGAACAGCTCAACCAGCTGTTCGTCAATCCGGTCGATGCGCTGGCGGCATTGCTGTAAATCCATGATTTCCGCTCTCCTTTGTTTTGTGTTTGGATCCATACCTGTCACATTTTTCCCATAGGCGTTGGAATAACACCCTTTGGAATCGGACAGCGGTAGCTTGCCCCATCCAGCTTCCTGTTCTTTTCTTCCTTCGCCTGTTCTATCAGTTCAGGGTGTTCCCAAAGATCGATGGCAGCTGCCGCAAGCACCTTTCCGGCATATAAGGTGGATTTATGGGCCAGGGCGCTCTTGCCTTGGGCTACGATCTGCCAGGAGTGGCCGGGAGTGGCGGAGGCCCAGGTGGCTGTGGAGATCTGGGCAGTGGGGCAGACCCAGCTGACGTCGCCCACGTCGGTGGAGCCTCCCCCCGCCTGTTCGCTGTGGATCAGCGGGACAACAAAGTCGTTGATCTCCCTGCCCTCCCGCTCCTTCAGGAAGCGGATGATCTCCTCCGAGGGGGCCCTTTTGATGAGCCGCTCAAAGGATGGCGCCCGGTTTTCCACGCTTTCGTTGATGGCTTTGGCAAAGGCGTAATCTTCCTCTGTGTACTCCGGGAGGGGGATCTGGTTCATATTGTCAAACAGCACCTTTTCCAGGGTGGCATTGAGCACCGTGTTGGAGCAGGCCTTGATAAACTTGATCTCTACAGAGGTGCCGGTCATCAGCGCCGCGCCCTTGGCGATGTCGTTGACCCGTTCGTAAATCTCCTGCACCTGGGAGGTGACAGGGGCGCGGAGAAGATAGAGGACGTCGGCGGTGGGCTGCACCACATTGGGGGAGAAGCCGCCGGAGTTGACAATGGCATAGTGCATCCTAGCCTCCTGGATGACATGTTCCCGCAGGAAATTGACCCCCACATTCATCAGTTCCACTGCATCCAGGGCAGAACGCCCCAGATGGGGTGCGCCAGCAGCGTGGGCCGATACGCCGGTAAAGGAGTAGAGGATCTGGTAATTGGCCAGGGAACTGCCGGAAGTGACGGCGTTGGTGGTCCCAGGGTGCCAGCAAAAGGCACAATCCAGCTCGTCAAATACCCCTTCCCGGGCCATAAAGGCCTTGCCGGAGCCGCCCTCCTCGCCGGGACAGCCGTAAAAGACCACGGTGCCGGGCTTTCCGGTTGCCTCCAAATAGGCCTTCACACCAATGGCAGCAGCCAGAGAGCCAACCCCCAGGTTGTTGTGTCCGCAGCCATGTCCGCAGCCCCCGGGCTGGTCCGCGGCCTTTTGGGAGATGCCCGCCCGCTGGTTCAGGCTGGAAAGGGCGTCAAATTCCCCCAGAAAGCCGATGACCGGCCTTCCGGAACCAAAGCGGCCGGAAAACGCCGTCTCGATCCCGGCGATGGGGGAGGACACCTCAAACCCCTCCTTTTTCAGCGCCTTGATCAGAACCTGGGCGGAGGCGCGCTCTGTAAAGGCCAGTTCAGGGGTTTCCCAGATCTGGTCTGAGATAGAGTTGAGAAAATCCGTTTTTTGGTCGAGAATGCTGCAGATCTCTTTTTTGTCCATAAAAGTGTCACTTTCCTTTCTGTTGCCAATTACCAGCAGGTGAACGCTGCAGTTTTCGCATGTATTTACGGGAAACGGCGCGGAGGGAGCGCTTAATCCGCCTCCCTCTGCGCCGCCATTGGCGTAAGCTTTCTTTTATTGTACCATTTTCTCTGGGGATGTGTCAATCACCGGCCCAGCAGATACTGGTCAAAGAAGGGAATAACGCCCTTTCCAACCCACTGATGGCCTCCTTCATGGATGGAATGGACAATTCTTTCCGGTACGCCCAGAAGGTTATAGGCGCTTCTGGCGATCTCCACCTGGGGATAGACGTTGTCCAACCCCGGTTCGCCTTCCAGGTGGTCCTGATGTCCGCTTTCCACAAAGAGGGGACGGGGGGCGATCATAGCTCCCAGATCGCCCATATCCAGCAGCTTCCACAGGTTGGGGGCAAAGTTGCAGGAACAGTTGGCTGGAAGGCGGACCAAAGACTCCTTAAAGCCGTAGAAATACCCGCTTGTCACAGCGCATTTTACCCGCTCGTCTATGGCGGCAAAGTAGACGGTCTGCTGTCCGCCGCCGGACATTCCGACGCAGCCAACCTTTTCAGGGGCGATCTCCGGGTATGCTTCCAGCAGATGATCCAACAGCCGCATCAGGTCCCAGACCATCATCCCGATCATGGACATGCCAAAGCCCACAGCCATCTGATTGATCTCCCGATGGGAGTTGGAGCGCCATTTTTCCGCTTCCTCTCCCTGTTCCCATTTCTCCCGGCGGTCACCCGCGCCTCTTGCGTCAGGACAAGCCACATAATACCCGGCAGCAGCCAATTCCTCTGCAAAGGAAACCTTCTTCCCGAATTTCTTCTGCATTTCCTGAACCCAAGGATTTTCTGGGTCAGCAATGTTGCTTTCTTTGCCGCCGCCGTGGCCGTGGGGGTTGATGATAAGCCCCCCGTTGTGCTGGCCCTTGGGCTTTAACAGGAAGAAGGGCGTCTCTACAAGGGGTTCTGTCTGGATCAGCCAGTGTTCACGGGTGTAGTTCTCAAATTCTTTTACATCCAGCAGCCTGGGGTTGGCGGGAGCGGGCTCGCATAGGTCAAGGCCGATGGTATCCCGCAGACGGCGGTTGATATCCAGTTTCCAGGCCTCGTAGGCCTCCTTGCTGGACACGTCAACGCCATGTTGGCGGCCTACTTTGTCGTAAAGATGGGAGAAATAGTCCAATGTGGTGTAGTATTGCATGATGAGACCTCCTTAAAATTGGGTAGACTTTTTAGAGCTATGCTTATATTGAAAGCTGGCGTAAACGCCGCTTTCAAAACCAAGGGATTGCTTGACACAACGCTTCAATATGATTATACTGAAAGGCAAGTTCGCTGACATTCTACGGCGGATCAATCTTTCTCCGGGAGGTGAGGATTTCCATGAAGATCTTTGGAGTTTTGATGATTAACGAAGGCGTCTCCCCTCTGTACAAGGTCCAGTGAGCGGGCGAATCCTGTACAGAGGGAATTTCGGGAAACGCCGGTAAAGCAAAGCCGCGCTTTCCCCTGATTCGTCCCCATTGGATTTTGTACTTTTATAGAATTTCAAATCTATAAAAGGGAGAAAATTCAATGAAACAACCAAGCTTTAAAAGATATGTCGTTTTCTGGCTGAGCCAGTCGGTTTCCCAACTGGGCAGCTCCATGACCAGCTTCGCCCTGATTTTGTGGGCATACGAAAAGACCGGTTCCGCCATGTCCGTTTCCCTGATGTCCTTCTGCCGGTACCTGCCATACATTCTGGTGAGCCTGTTCGCTGGGGCGTTTGTGGATTCCCACAGGAAAAAATCCATTATGCTGGTTTCCGACGCCATCGCCGCCGCCGGTTCCCTTGCCATCTTTTTTTCCGGC
>CATJCP010000371.1 GCA_949737515.1 uncultured Oscillospiraceae bacterium
CCCTGGCCGGTCCTTTACATATTGAATGAGGCTCTCATCTCTGCCCATTTTTCTCAAAATGAGCCGCACAATCTCAATATTTGCCTTTTCATTGTTCCCACCAACATTGTATATCCCACCGGCCGCACCCTTTTTGAGCACAGCAAGTATGGCAGAACAGTGGTCGGACACATGAAGCCAGTCTCGAATCTGCAAGCCATCTCCATAAATCGGCAGGGGGATGCTTTTCCAACAGTTATGTATCATCAAGGGAATCAGTTTTTCCGGGAACTGATATGGTCCATAATTATTTGAGCAGCGGGTAATATTAATTGGAAGCCCAAAGGTTTCATTATAGGCGCGGACAATCATATCCGCCGATGCTTTGGAGGCAGAATAGGGGCTGTTAGGCGATAAGGGGGTCGTCTCCGTAAACGTTCCCGTGTCCCCCAGCGCACCATATACCTCATCCGTAGACACCTGAAGAAATTTTACGCCCTTCAGGTATTCCCGGCAGTACTTATTGTCTGGTTCCAGGCTCCACCAATGCTTTGCTGTATCAAGCAACGCCTGTGTGCCAATAATATTGGTATCCAAAAACCGTTTCGGATCTATAATGCTGCGGTCTACGTGGCTTTCCGCCGCAAAATTGACAACTGTATCAAAATGATATTTCATGAAAAGCCTGTCCAGCAGAACCCGGTCGCAAATATCTCCTTTTATGAACCGGTAGCGGCGGTCGTCCTGGATGCCGCTCAAGTTCTCCAAATTTCCGGCATAGGTCAAAAGGTCCAGATTGACAAGCTTTTCGCAATCCTCATTTTGTAAAAAATGCCGAATAAAATTGGATCCAATAAATCCGGCCCCGCCCGTGACAAGAATCAGTTTCATTGCTGTTCCTCCGCGATCTGTATCAGATACTGGCCATAATCGGTTTTCAGCAAAGGGGCCGCCAATCTCAGCAGCTGCTCCCGGTTGATGTATCCTTTTCGATAAGCAATCTCCTCAATGCAGGAAACGGAAAGACCTTGCCGGCTTTGAACTACAGAGACAAACCGGGACGCTTCCAGAAGGCCATCATAGGTGCCGGTATCAAACCAGGCCATCCCGCGCCCCAGCACCTGTGCGCGCAGCGTTCCCCGTTTCAGATACTCATTATTCACCGATGTGATTTCCAATTCTCCCCGAGGAGAAGGGACGATATTCCGGGAAATTTCAACCACATCGTTATCGTAAAAATAGAGCCCCGGAATTGCGTAATTCGATTTTGGATGCAAAGGCTTTTCCTCAATGGAAAGTACGTTTCCAGCCTTATCAAATTCCACCACACCAAATTCTCTTGGATTCGGCACCCGGTATCCAAAAACAAGTGCTCCCCGCTCAATTTTTGAGGCGCCGGTCAAAATAGACGAGAGATATCCGCCATAAAAGATGTTATCTCCCAACACCAAGGCGACCTTATCCCCTCCGATAAAATTCGCGCCAATGAGGAAAGCTTCCGCCAATCCTTTCGGTTCCTTCTGCTCCGCATAGGAAATGCTCATCCCTAATTGGCGCCCGTCACCCAGCAGTCGTTCAAAGTCCGGGAGATCCCGTGGTGTCGAAATCAGTAAAATTTCGTGAATGCCCGCAAGCATCAGTGTTGACAGCGGATAGTAGATCATCGGCTTGTCATAAATGGGGATGAGCTGTTTTGAAACAGCATAGGTAATTGGGTACAGCCGCGTACCGGAACCGCCCGCTAGGATTATGCCTTTCATGCCGACTCCTTTCCGGCGACCTGCCACAAGATAATACAAGTTCAGCGCGTAAACGTCCCGCCGCCCTCTTTGCGGAGCAGCCATTCCACAAACTCCCGCACAGCACCTTCGCCGCCACGTTTGGCGCACACGTAATCCGCTGCAGCAAGTAACTCGTCCGCCGCGTCTGATGGACATGCGCTTAGTCCGCATTGCAGCATACAGGGCAGATCTCCTATATCATCTCCAATGTAGGCGGCATCCTCCAAGCTGCAATGGTATTTCTCCACGATGCCAAGCATCACTTCCAGCTTGTTATCAACTCCCTGATAAATCTCACCTATATTAAGTTCCTGCGCCCGGCTTGTCACTATTTCAGAAGCCCTGCCCGTGATGATTACAGGAGTCATATGATACTGGGGCAGTAAATTTTTTATCGCATGGCCATCTTTGACATGAAAAGCTTTCATAAGCTCTCCGGCTACGCCCATGTATATTTTTCCATCTGTCAGTGTCCCGTCCACATCCATAAAAAACAGCTTTATCACTGATCTGACCCTCTCTATGTAAACTTTTTTATCAGATGACTCAACTGATCTCCGCCGGCTAGGCGCTGTTTGAAAATTGGAAATATGCCCAGCGGTGAGAAATTCTTTCGCTGGCCGAAGCCAATTTGACCCAGGAATACTTGGTGTGTTCCAAGGAAAATTGGCCGGGCATGGCGGAAAAAGAGCCGCCGTTTGGGTATGTTAGCAAGTTTCAAACGGACCTAGCATTGCAAAAGTTCATAAACCCTCCATTTTGCAGCCAGTCGGTCTTCCTCGGCAATCATACAGCCTGTCTCCGGAACCGGCGGCAAATGATATTTCTCCAGCGTTTCCTGTAATTGACTGTTGTGTTCTTGGTCTATAGCCGTATATTTTTCTAATTTGATTCGGTCAGCTTTTTCCTTTTCCCGCTCTCTGATTTCCAGCACCTCGAGCATGGCTTCCGGCA
>CATJCP010000372.1 GCA_949737515.1 uncultured Oscillospiraceae bacterium
AACCTGGCGGCTCTCTCAATTGGCGGGAAAATCCCCGGAAACGATTCCGCTTTTCAGCACAGCTCCCGGGGATTATGACGGTCTAATTATTTCCCGGTATAAACCACTGCTTCGATCTCCACCAAAGCGCCCTTGGGCAGGTCTGCCACTGCAAAGGCAGCCCGGGCAGGGCAATTTTCCGTAAAGAAGGTGGCATACACCTCGTTCATAGCCGTAAAATCGGAGATGTTCTTTAAGAGGACTGTTGTCTTTACAACATCCGACATCGACCTTCCAGCGGCTTCCACAATGGCCTTGACGTTGGTCAAAGATTGCCGGCTCTGCTCCTGGATGCCGCCTTCCGCCAGGTTTCCGGTGGCGGGATCAATGGGAATCTGTCCGGAAACATACAGAAAATCTCCGGCGGCAATTGCCTGGGAGTAAGGCCCGATTGCCGATGGGGCGTTGGAGGTCGCAATCACTTTTTTCATGGGGATCAAACCGTCCTTTCATTTTGCATCACTGTATTTAGGGCCTGCTTTCCCCATTGCCCTGACAAATCGTACCGGCCTGGGTAAGGGCAGATCCCTTCTCTGATAGAGATGATCTCTGTCCTTTGATTTTACCATACCTTATGCAGAACGTCCACCCCCTTTTTCATTTGCGGGGGCATCCGCCGCGTCAGTTTACAATATGCTTACAATAAGACCGGACGGTCAAAAACAAAAAGACCGGAATCTCAATTGCACAGGCGCCTATCATGGCGTACGGCGTCCAAAGGGCCAGGCTGCCAACCCTCAGAAATTGAAAATCCGTTATGGCATAGAGGACGCTGGCCTGGATGCTTGTGCCGCTGGCAGGGAGAATACTGCAGATCCATCCCGAAGTCTCCCCTGGCAGCGTCATACATATCACCACCGGCGCAATGCAGAATGCCAGTGCCATTGCCAAGGAAGTCCCGGTGCGTTTGCACCTGGAAGAGAGAAATAGGGTAAAGCTCACCGAGGCCAGCACCGAAAGCAGCCCCGCAGCGGCAAACAGGCACTGCAGCTCCCCAATGTTTATTTCAATCAGCGTGACGATGGAGTACATCATCTGAATGGAGGTTCTGGTGCAGTCCCAGCCAAACAGGCTGTTCACCGTCAGAAGATACGCAGCAGCACAGGCTGTAAATGCCGTCCCGCTGATCAAAAGGGCTGCGGCGGCCTTTGCCGCTCCCAATCTACCCCTGCCGTGCCTGGTACACCGGAGGATATCATCCGCACCGGACTGGTAATCTGCAGAAAACACCGGCGCAGCGGTCACAACGCAGAACAGCAGCACCAGAAGGCCCATAATATTCTGATAATCCATTACCGTGGAGCTCATGCCTGGATAGACCTCAAAGGGTTTAGCAACCTGCCGGTACATCTCCGCTGCCTTGCTTCGAGCTGCTGGGCTGTCCGGCTGTTCCATGGCCATGAGAGAGACAATCCGTTCCTCGCATACGGTATAAAAGCTGTCCAACTGTTTTGGATCGATCTCCATCAGCGTTGGGGCCATGCCCGTGTTCGGGTCAGCAAACGCCTCTCTGACCCCATGGAGCAGCGGCGCAATGGGGAGTATTTCCTGTTGGTAGACGCCCTCCGGCAGATCGTAGGACTCCGCCACCCCATATTTGCTTAGGCAGGCCTGATAGGCCTCTACCGCCCTGCGCACCCTCTCTGGGGAAACAATCCCAGAGGCCCCTGACTGCCGTTCCTTTTCATAGGCAATAGAGGCCCGTCCGGTCAGGGAAATCTCCTTTCCCTCCCCGTCTGTGTAATTGGTATAACAATAGCTTACCGGCAGGTACGCCAGCAATATCGAGAATACCAGAGCCAATATCAGTAAAATCCAGGTGGATTTCGCCTTCAAAATTCGTTTCAGTTCCAGTCTTAAAATTCTCATATGGATCAAACCCTCCAATTCTGTTCCCCATTTTGGGGGAACAGCCATAAATACAGGTCTTCCAGCCGGGGGACCGCCGGAACAGAACCGGCAATGCTGGGCTGGTCCGCGAGATAGCGAATAGAGGTCTCCCCGCCTCTCTCATTCCTCAGGTCGGCCAACTGGAGCTTATGTTCGTATTCTGAAGCCCTTTCTGCCGGAACTGTACAATCCCACACCTTCCCCTCCACCAGCCGGACCAGCTCTTCTGTTGTCCCAATGGCCAGCAGACTTCCATCCTTGATGACCACATGACAGGACGCAGTATATTCCACATCCGGGACAACGTGAGTGGAAATCAGGACAATGCGGTTATGGGCAAATTCCGAAAGCAGGTTTCGGAAGCGCACCCGCTCGCCGGGATCAAGGCCGCCGGTAGGCTCATCCAAAATCAACACCTCCGGGTCGTTGAGCAGCGCCTGGGCAATTCCCACCCGCCGCTTCATGCCGCCGGAGAGGTTGGAAATTCTTTTGCGGCAGACCTCTGTCAGGGAAACCTGCTCCAGCAGCTGCCGGATTTTCCTGCGGCTCCGCCCCTCCGGGATCCCCTTCAGAGCGGAAATATATTCCAGGTAATCCCAGACAGTTAACTCATGGCAGAATCCAAACTCTTGGGGAAGATACCCAAAAAGATCCCGATACCTCTCCCCCAAAGTCTGAATGGGAACACCGTTGTATTCCACTCTGCCGGAGGTGGGTTCCATGATCCCGGCGATGATCCGCATCAAGGTGGTTTTACCCGCCCCATTGGCTCCCAGCAGTCCCCATACCCCCGGCGTTAGCTTCAGGCTGATGTCATCGACTGCCTTTTTGTCTCCAAACTGCTTTGAAACATGGTCGATCAGCAATTCCATAGATAGGCCTCTTTTCTCGGTTAATTAAAAGGGTGTTCCCGCCCTGGCAGAATCATTATACCAGAAGCGAGAACACCCTTTATGTGCTCTTCCACACGGGATTCCACTGTTTTTCTGCAGATTGTCTTACGTTTTTCCTACACATTCCCGGCGGGTAGGGTAATCGTAAAAACCGTACGGCCGTTTTCACTTGCCGCGGTGACTGTCCCCCGATGAAGGACAACGATCTGCCTTGCAATTGCAAGGCCCAAACCTGTCCCTTCAGTGCTGCGTCCCGGGTCGAGCCGGTAAAACTGCTCAAATATCCGGTCCAGCTTTTCCTTTGGAATCGTGTCGCCCTGGTTGGAAAAGGTCAGGACCAGGTTGTCCCCGCTCTTTCCAGCAGTAATGGCAATCTCAGACCCGTCATAGCTGTACATGACCGCGTTGTGCAACAGGTTGTCAAATACCCGCTGCATCTTGTCCGCGTCGCATGTCAGGGCAATCTCCTTCTCTGCCTCAAGGCGGCAGGTCAGTCCCTTTTGATCCAGTATCGGCTTAAATTCGTATATAAGCTGCTCCAGGAAGCGCGTCAGATTGATCCCGCTGTACTGCAGGGTGACGCCGGAAAGATTATACTTTGCGATTTCCAAAAACTCATTGATCAGCTGCTCCAGCCGTTCCGCTTTGGAAAGGGAGATGGAAACATACTTCTCCCGCAGTTCCTCGGAAATCTCCCTCTCATCCCGCAGCAAGTTCAGATAGCTGATGGAGGAGGCTAGGGGCGTTTTCAGATCATGGGCCAGGTACATGACCAGGTCGTTCTTTCGCTGTTCAGATATGAGCATCTCATTTTTCTGCCGCTCTGTCATGCGCTTTATCCCGTTCATCTTCCGTTCTATGGAGAACAGCTCAGGGGGAAGGGATATCTCCCCAGGCGTATCCCGAAGCAGTTTGTCCATCCCCATGTCGATTTTCTCAAAATATCCGGTAAACCATCGGAGATAGACTTGGAGAAGGCCAAGAAACACCAGCGCCATGGAAAGCAGGATAAGCATGTCCATATGGCGGCGGAAGGTTTTCTGGTACAGATCCAGGGATTCCGTATATCCCATGCCGAAGAGAGCCTGAAAGAGGGATACCATTCCGCCGGCAAAATTGCCCCGAAGCAAAAAGGAATAGATGAAATAAACGGCAGCGGCAGACATCGCCAGCATTGAGACCGTCTGGAGAAAAATTTTTATCCGGATCTGTCGGAAATCCCTGCTCGCTTTACTTTTCAATGGTGTATCCAACTCCCCACACTGTTTTGATAAACCTTGGGTTTCTGGATGGCTCAGCCATCTTTTCCCGCAGCCTTCCGATATGGGCCATAACGGTATTGTTGTTGTTCAGAAACCTTTCTCCCCACACTGCCTCAAACAGCTCCTCAGAGGAGACGACCGTCCCCTGCCGTTCACAGAGATACCAGAGGATGGAAAACTCAATGGGGGTCAGCTGAAGCTCCCTTCCAAACAAAAAACATTTATGGCTGTCACGGTTGATCACAAGTCCTCTAATGTCGTATTCACGGGCCGTCTCCCCCATCCTGGATCCGGCATGATTATAGAGCGTATACCGCCGAAGCTGCGTCCTCACCCTGGCCGTCACCTCCAATGGGTTAAAGGGCTTGGTGATGTAATCGTCCGCCCCCATGGTCAGCCCCGTAATCTTGTCCCCATCCGCTGTCCTTGCTGTGAGCATAATGATGGGGTAAAAGAATTTTTCCCGGATCCTTTTGCAAATCTGGAAACCGTCTACATCCGGGAGCATGACGTCCAGCACCGCCAAATCCAACGCCGTACTGTCAATACAGGCCAGCGCCTCTGTGCCGGTGTAAAACTTGTGGACAGTGTGGCCGTCGTTTGTGAGATACATCTCTATGACGTCGGCCAGCTCCCTCTCATCGTCCACCACTAAAATATTAGCTCCCATGCCACCGACTCCTTTCGTACTGCGGTCATTATATCAGAAACATAAATATTTTTTCTGTGTTTTCCCTACGAATTTTCTTAAGATTTTCCTACGGGGTCTACAAAAAGCAGCAAGGACCTTCTGATAAAACCAGAAGGTCCTTGCTGCTTTAAAAATTGTTTGGTGCTATGCCTGGGGATTCCACCCGTCTTCCCCGCCCAGAACCCTTTCAACGGCGTATTCCTCCGCCTGTTCCTGGGAAAGCTTCCTGATCCATGAAGGGCGGCGGTCAAGGGAGGCCCCCGGCCCTTCGTTTCCATACTCCTCATAGCGGGCGGTTTGCTCCGCCTCCGGCTTTTTCCAGTTGTTCCAACCCTCCTGATGGATATGTCCGCCCAGATAGCACTGAATCACCGCCGTATGGGCGAAGTTTCTCCATGGCCTGCCCAGATAGACAGTGCCTAGATCATTGTCAGAGGTAAAGCGGCAGTTGTGGAAAATGTAGCCGTACTTCTGCCCCTCCGGCGTAGACGCCGCCGTCACATATCCCCCCGGGCCGCCGCCGCTCCGCCTTTTGGAGAATATCTCGCAGCTTTGGAAATAGGCGGTTGCAGATCCGAAAATAAAATCCACATCCCCTCGGATATAGCAGTTTTCATAGTACTGCCGCCCATTGATTTTGGGCGCGTTTTCCCTGGGCCCTGCAAAGGAGTTGGGGATTATGGTGGAAGGGGGGAGGGGCCCGGTAAAAATGGTGTCCTGATAGCCCAGGAAGCGGCAGCCGCGGAAGGCAATGCGGTCTCCGTCTGCGTACATCGCCAGGGATTGCCCGGCAATACAGCCCGGCCCGGCGGCATTTTCAAAGGTCAGATTTTCCGCTGTCAGGTCATGGGAGCCGAAGAAGGCGGTGTAGGAGCGGAAGGTCCCGCTGCGCGTCCCCCCTGGAAGGATGGTGGAGGCTCCCTGATCATAGGTGATATAGGTGGTCTTGGGGTCCTCCCCGGTAAAGCGGATATAGGGTGTTTCCACTTGCAGCTTTTCCCGGTAGACGCCAGGCTTGATTTGGATTTCTACCCATTGGCTGTTGTCCTTTGGGATGGCGTCGACCGCTGCCTGGATGCTGGCATAATCGCCGCCGCTTTTTGAAACGACCAGTTTTTTCATTGTGTCATCCCGCCCTTTTCTCGGATTTTTCCCTTACAGTATAGCATATTCCACGGGATTTTGCATCTGTAAACTCAATAAAAGGGCGGAAAATATGGGCTACCCGGCGCCGGAGCGGAGGCGGGAGGAGCGGGCTCGGCAGTTTCCGGAGGGACCGGGGCGGTGGGCGGGGCTTCATCTGGCGGCGGAGCTTCAGGGGAACACTTTCTGGCCCCTTCTATATGGAGAAAACGGATCTGTGCAAACTGATAAGTATCCAGGGGCCGGCAGTCTGCGTCGTTGCTGTGGGCGGCAACGCGTATCCCCTCGTAGGTGGGAGGGCTGGGAACATGGACAACAATTACCGTGTGGTAAAAGTCCCCGTTGTCATCTCCAAACTGAACCACATCCCCAGGCTCTACTGATTCGATCCCAACCTCTGTGGCAAAAGGACCGGCCCCCTGGTTTTGGGTCAAAAAATTATAGAGGTATTCGACCCCTGCCCAGGATGCGGTCCGGTCATTGCCGGACAGGTAGAACCAGCCGAAGGTCGGCGTGTAGTTCATGACTCCTGTCCCGGCATAGAGGCATTGGGAGACAAAATTGGTGCAGTCCCCTCCCAGCTGAGAAAAACTCAGGAATTCGGGGTTTCGGCGGTACGCCCAATAGTGGGCGTAGGCGACGGCCTTTTCCCGCTGGTATGGAACTGGGGTACATACATCCGGCATAACGGCACACCCTTTCTAAAAAATGAAGGTTGAAAAAGTTATCGTCAAAGAATACGCGTTTGGAGCGAAAAAAATGCCCTTTTATCGATTTGCAGTCCTCACAATAAAAATTTACAACTGTTCACCTTTTCACTGAGCATAGAATGTGATAAAATGGGAACGTATATGAGCGTTTAAAGGGGGGATACGGTGTCGGGCGTCCAAAAAGCTATAGTATGGCTTCTCCTTTTGGCGGCAGCGCTGTCAGGCTGTGCGCGGCAGGATATGTCCCAGCAGGACCTTAATCTGCAAAAGATGGAGCAGGCCTCTCAGTCTGCCGTCCAGCCTCTGCCCCAGCAGCAGAAAATTGCCCTGCGTCTCCCGGTTGGGGACTCTGGAAATCTCAATCCCTTTTCCAATGCCGGTTCCCGCCTCTCTGTCACCCCTTTGCTCTACCAGAGCCTTTATGTGCTGGACGACGACTATGTCCCCAGAGGGGTGCTGGTTTCTTCCATGGAGGTGGAGGGACGCGCCTGCACCATAACCCTCCAGCCTGGCGCCCGTTTTTCTGACGGGACGCTGATAACAGCCCAAGATGTGGCAGCCTCCCTATGGGAGGCTCTGAAATATCCCTCCTCCTTTCCCGCATTGTCCCGAGGGGTAGAGAGCTGCTCCGCCGCCGAAGACAAGGTGGTAATCCTTCTCCGGCAGGAGGACCGGAACGCCGCCGCCCTCCTCACCTTTCCAATCTGCAAGTCCGATTCCCTGGCAAACGCCCTTCCTGTGGGAAGCGGAGCCTTTGTCCCGGAATCCTCCGGGACCAGGATGCGCCGCAACCCTTACTACAACAGCTTTAAAGACAGCGGACAGCTCCAGCTTCCGGCGGAAATGGAGACCATTGAATTGGTTCCGGTCGCAGATGACGAATCCTTGGAATATATGTTGAAGATCGGGGTCATTGACCTTTATTTCAGCGCAGATGCGGATTCCAACCTGTACAGCTATGGCTCCACCGAACGCCTGACCTTAAACCGCATGACCTTTCTGGGCTTTAACCGCTCCGGAAATTCTCTCTTGCGCAGCCCTGGCCTTGTCCAGGTTATCCAAAACGCCTTGGACAAGGAAAGAATGGTGTCTTATGCCTACGGGGACCTGGCCCAGCCGGTGGACTATCCCTTTCACCCCGGCTACTGGGAGAGGATCCAGGGGGACCGTCTTCTGGAAGAGGAACGCGCCTTGGAGGATTCATCCTCTCCTTTGTCTTCTTCGGCGGCAGAGGGAGGGGGTCCCCCAACGATGGAAGAAGCCGCAGGCCTCTTGGGCTATTCCCAAAGGGATGAGGAGGGCTTCTGGGTTCGGGAAAGCCGCGGAAACGTTCAACGCCTCTCCCTGCGGATTCTGGTCAACGCTGAAAATGAGCCGCGGCAGCAGATGGCCCTGGAGCTGGCCGGGATCCTGACAGAGCTGGGAATAGAATGCCAAATCGTCTCTGAGGCCTATGACACCTACCTCCAGTCCATTGCAGCCAGGCGCTTCGACCTCTATTTGGGGGAACTGGAGATGGAGCCCAACATGGACCTTTCCCGCTTTTTTTCCTCTGAAAACGCCCCCAGACTGGGCTTTGAATACAGCGCCGCTCTGGAAGAGGCCGCTATTTTCCTGAAAACAGGGCAGACTGGCTATAAGGACTTTCTGTCCGCCTTCTCCGACGCTGCGGTCATGGAACCTATCTGCTACCGGAAAGGATGCTTCAGCTATTCCCGCAATCTGCCGGGGGACTTTATCTCCCTTCATCGGGAACTGTTTCTGGATATTCAAAATTGGTGACAAAAGGCGGCGGAATGTGAAAAATCCTGCTGCAGCCCTGTCCAAGATCTCTTTTCCCTAATCTGCATCTCTATGTTTAAGGGGGTTTCCATATGGTCAAACTGGAAAACTATTTAGGCACAATCCAAATATCCGAAAACTTCTTTGCGAACCTGGTCGGCTATGCTGCCTCCCGCTGTTTCGGCGTTGCGGGCATGGCCCCGTCCACCGGTTCTGCCAAGGGCTGGCTGAAAAAGCCTGTCCTCCCCAAAAAAGGGGTCCGCATCCGCAATTCCGGCGATCTGCTCATTATAGATCTGCATATCATTGTAACCTACGGGGTCAACATCAGCGCCATTGTCAAAAGCATCGGGCACAAGGTCCGCTATACGGTGGAACAGGCTACCAGCCTGCACGTTGGGAAGGTAAACGTCTATGTGGACGGGATGCTTCCTGAATGATCCGGATCAAACGCCTTTGTACAATAAGACCAGGACCAGATGTTTGCCCTCAATCCTGTTTGGGGGAAATATCGATTTCATTAAGAGGAGTGTAAGGTAACGTGTTAAGTGGCCCAATGCTGCGGGATGCCATTATCTCCGGAGCAAATCATATTTCCAACCAGCGTCAAATCGTCGACGCACTGAATGTCTTCCCTGTCCCGGATGGGGACACGGGGACCAATATGTCCATGACCATCAGCGCCGCCCGCCGGGAACTAGAGCGGGCGGGGACGAACGTCACTGCCTCAGAGACCGCCAACATCGCCGCCGCCGCGCTGCTCCGCGGCGCACGTGGGAATTCCGGCGTGATCCTTTCCCTGCTGTTCCGGGGCTTTTCCAAGGGATTGAGTGGAAAGGAGCAGGCCAGCGGCGCGGATATCTGCGGCGCTCTGTCCATGGGGGTGGAGGCCGCCTACAAAGCGGTTATGAAACCCACAGAGGGGACCATCCTGACTGTGGCACGGGTGGCATCGGAAAAGGCAAAGGAGGCCTTAAAGTCCAACCCCTCTATCGGCGTCAACCCGCTGTGGGAGATTATCCTTGCCGCCGCCGCCCAGGCTCTGCGGGAAACCCCCGAGATCCTCCCGGTGCTGAAAAAGGCTGGCGTGGTGGACGCTGGGGGACAGGGTCTGCTCTTTATCTTCGAGGGGATGGGCAGCGTCTTCTTTGATGGAAAGATCATCCCCTCCGCCGAGGAAGCGGATAAGCCCCGCCCCAAGGCTGACTTTGATGATGACTTCCGCAATGCTGCAGGGGCCTTCGACGGGGAGATCACCTTCTCCTACTGCACCGAGTTTATTGTCAACAAAACCAGCGGCAAGGAGCCCATCAAGCTGCGGGCCTATCTGGAATCCATTGGGGACAGCGTCGTAGTGGTGGATGACGAGGACATCATCAAGTGTCATGTTCACACCGACAATCCAGGCAAGGCCCTCCAGGAGGCCCTTACATTCGGCTCTCTCACCAGCATAAAGATCGAAAATATGCGGGAGCAGCATGCTGCCCAGCAGGAATCCGTCCGCCGGGAACAGGCAGCCAAATCCTCCCAAAATAAAGAAGCGGGGGAATTCGCCTATGCGCCGGTGGACCCATCGGTAGAGTACGGCTTTGTCTCAGTTGCCGCCGGAGACGGCATCCGCCAACTCTTTTTGGATCTGGGGGTAAACCAGGTGGTGAGCGGGGGACAGACCATGAATCCCTCCACCAACGATATTTTGAAAGCCATCCACGCTACCCCCGCCAAAACGGTGTTTGTGATGCCCAACAATAAAAATATCATTATGGCCGCCGAACAGACCGTCAAACTGGCCGACCGGTCAGTATATGTGCTGCCCACCAAGACCATCCCTCAGGGGCTTTCCGCCATGTTGGCCTTTGACGGGGACCAATCCATGGCCGAAAATCAGTTGGCCATGACCAAGGCCCTGGAGCGGGTGGGCACCGGTCAGGTGACTTTTGCAGCCAGGGACTCGGATTTTGACGGCTACAAGATCCGCAAGGGCGAGATCCTGGCCCTGGAAAACGGCAAGCTGGCCTTTACCGAAAAGGATATTACAAAGGCCTGCCTGAAGCTGACCCGTTCCTTGGTTCGGGCATGCAGGGACTGTTCCTTTATCTCCATCATCTATGGGGAGGACGTCAACGAGGAGTTGGCCGCAAAGGTGGAGTCCGTCATCCGCGCCAAGGCGCCCAATAATGTGGAGGTTGCCTTAATTCGGGGAGGGCAGCCGGTTTACTACTTTATCATTTCGGTGGAGTGATTCCCGGAATTATGTGGTTTTATCAAGAGCCAGCTGTAAAACGCTTGGATGCCAGAAGTTTTACAGCCGGCTCTTTGGAGGTGATCGACATGGCTTTGGAACTCTGTTCTCCAACAATTGGGGAAACCTTTGAGCATCGGGATTTTTCAGGAGAAGAGCTTTTAGATTTCTCATTCCAGGACTGCGTTTTCCAAAAGTGCTCTTTTAAGGGGACGGTCCTCCTGGGGCTTTCCGCTGAAAGATGCCAGTTCCTAGAGTGCCGCTTTGATTACGCCAGGCTCAACGAGGCAAAGTTTATCAGCTGTGCCCTGACGGGCTGCCGGTTCGACTGTGCCAGCCTGCTATGGGCCTCCTTCTCCCAATGTAAGGCCATGGGGAGCATCTTTGCGGAGGCGGCTCTGACGGGAACGGTCTTTCAGGAGGGGAACTTTTCCATGTCCTCCTTCCAGCGGTGCGATCTTCGGAAATTTTTGTTCCGGGACATGAACTTTGAACAGACGGATTTCCGGGAGTGCTGTTTAAAACAGTCCCGGTTTTCTCAATGTGACCTGAACCACGCCCTCCTCACTGGCGCGGACCTGTCGGAGGCGGATCTGACCGGCGCCAGAATGGACGGCGTGGATTTTACGGGCGCCAGGATGAAAAAGACCAGGATCAATATCGAACAGGCTGCTCTGATCGCCAAAAGCCTTGGAGCAGTGGTAGTATAAAGGGCGTTCCGGTCCCTCGTTTTTTAGGAGGTAAAGCTATGAATTCCGTCCATATCCAAAGGGAGTTTTTTTCCAGCGGGGCAACCCGCCCCATTGAGTACCGGATGCGGCAGCTGAAATCCCTTTACTATATTATCCGCATCAATGAGGAGGAGATCTGCGCCGCCCTTCAAAAGGACCTGGGAAAAAGCCGCTATGAAGCCTACACAACCGAGGTAGGGGTTGTTCTGACCCAAATCGCCTACACCTTAAAGCACCTGCGGAAATGGGCCCGCCCCCAAAGGGTTTCCACCTCCCTTCTCCAGTTCAAGGGGAGCGGGACGGTAATACCGGAGCCATACGGCGTCTGCCTGATCCTGGCCCCCTGGAACTATCCCTTCCAGCTGAGCATTATTCCGGCAGTGGCGGCAATCGCGGCGGGAAACTGCGTGATTATCAAACCCTCCGAATACGCCCCGGCCACCAGCGAGATTCTTTCCAAAATCTTCAACCAGAACTTTGAACAGCGTCTCTGCCATGTCATAACGGGAAAATCCGATGTGGCCCGATCCCTCCTGATGCAGCGGTTTGATTACATCTTCTTTACAGGCGGGGCACAGGTAGGGCGTTCCGTTATGGAACAGGCGGCCAAAAATCTCACGCCAGTCACCTTGGAGCTGGGCGGGAAAAGCCCCTGCATTGTGGACGACACTGCCGTTGTCTCCATGGCCGCCAGAAGGATCGCCTGGGGGAAGTGCCTGAACGCCGGGCAGACCTGCGTGGCGCCGGACTATGTGCTAGTCCATCAGAAGGTCTTCCAACCCCTGGTGGAGTCAATGAAGCAATGGATCGCCTCCTTTTACGGGGACCGGCCGGAGCTCTCTCCCGAATATGCCCGCATTGTAAACCAAAATCACTTTGACCGGCTCTGCGGACTTTTGGACGGGTGTGAAATCCTTGCAGGGGGCGGTATGGACCGGGAGAAACTGAAAATCGCCCCCACCCTTGTGGCAAAACCGCCGGAGAAGCACCCTGTCATGGAGGATGAAATCTTCGGGCCGATCCTGCCGGTGATCCCCTATGAAAATTTAAAGGAAGCTGTGGAGTTTATCCGGGAGAAGCCGTCTCCCCTGGCGTTATATCTTTTCACCAGGGATATCCGAACCGAAAAGAGCGTTATGCAGTCCATCCAGTTTGGCGGGGGATGCGTCAACGACACCGTCCTCCAGCTGGCGGGGGAGGCCATGCCCTTTGGCGGGATCGGCGAAAGCGGGATGGGCGCATACCACGGCAAGGCGGGATTCGACACCTTTTCCCATAAAAAATCCATCCTGAAAAGCTCTTCGGTGCTGGACATCGGCCTTCGGTATCCCCCTTATGAGGAAAACCCCAGAAAGGAGCGGGTGGTGCGCTGGATTACCACCAGGAAATGACAGACTATCTTCCTGCCATATCCGGAATAATTTTGGAATTAAATGGGAATCAAACGGCGTCTAACGGCAAAATATGCAATATTTTTTGATTTCTTCTGGGAAAACCCTTTGGAAAATGTTGTGCAATCAAAGGGAATCGTTTATAATGGTAGGCAGAGATTCCTGGCGGGCCGCAGCTGAACGGCGGAGGGACGCCAGGGGGACGGAGTGATAGAGTGAAAAAATATATTGCGATGCTTACGCCCGCGCTGATCTTCCTGGTGGTTCTTTGCGCAGCGATGACCGGGGCATCCTACTTTTACAATATGCGGCTGTTTTACTGTGAGCTGATCCTTTTGGCTGTGGCGGTGGGGGCGGTCGTTGTATGTATGAGGCGTTCCCAGAAGTATACCCATGAGCTGCTTAACCATATGGGAGAACTGCTTTCCGACACCCAGAGGGGCGTTTTGACATCTTTCCCCCTTCCGGTGCTGGTGACGGATATTGAGGGGCAGATCGTATGGTATAACGATCTGTTCCGGGAGGTTGTGCTGGGAGGGATTGACCTATACGACGGCAACCTGTCCCAGATCGCCAACATCGACCACACAATGGAATGCCCGGAAAAGGGTGTGAACATTGTCCGGGCAGGCAGGGAGTACACCGTCTACTTTTCCAACGCCGCCAAGCATGAGGAACAGCTGAAGGTATTTTATTTTGTGGACGACACTGTGGTAAAGCGTTTCGCCCACGAATACCATATCACCCGGCCCTGTGTGGCCATTGTGCTCATCGACAATTACGAAGAGCTTCAGCAGAACGCCAAGGAAAACGAACGGTCCCAGATCTTCGCGGAGATCGAAACCACAGTGGAAAAATATTTTGCGGCCAGTAAGGCATTTGTCTGTAAGACAGATCGGGATCGGTTTATCGCCATTGTGGAAAAACAGTATTTGGACGAAATCGTCAAACGGCGTTTCGACGTACTGGACAGCGTCCGGGCAATCAGCGCATCGGACAACATGACCGCCACCCTTTCCATCGGCGTCGGAGTGGGGGCCAAGGATCTGACCGAGTCTGAGCAGATGGCGCGGCAGGCCTTGGACATGTGCCTGGGCCGGGGCGGCGATCAGGCGGCCCTGCGCTCCAAGGACGGATATGAGTTTTTCGGCGGGGTATCCAAGGGCGTAGAAAAGCGCACCAAGGTCAAGGCTAGGATTGTGGCCTCCGCCCTCCAGGAGCTGATCGAGTCCCACGACAACGTAATTGTCATGGGACACCAGTTTGCGGATATGGACAGCCTGGGCTCGGCTGTGGGCATTTACCGTGCGGCCAAATCCATGGAACGGGAGGCATGCATCTGCATTGACCCCAAGCGGCACCTTGTGGCTTCCCTGATGGAGCGGCTGATGGAAAACGGCTACAGCGGTGCATTCCGCTCCCCAGAGGAGGTGCTCCCCACCATTACTCCCTCTACCCTCCTCATTGTGGTGGACACACACATCAAACATTTCGTACAGTCCTACGATGTTTATACTGCTTGTAAAACAGTTGTCGTCATTGACCATCACCGCAAAACCGTCGACCACATTGACAATGCCGTCATCTTCTATCATGAGCCCTACGCCTCCTCCGCCTCCGAGATGGTGGCGGAAATGCTGCCCTACTTTGGGGAAAAGCGGCGGATCAACCGCATTGAGGCCGAAGCGCTGCTGGCCGGCATTATGCTGGATACCAAAAACTTTATCATGCGGGCGGGGGTGCGCACCTTCGAGGCTGCCGCCTACCTGCGCAGGATGGGGGCAGATACGGTCGAGGTCCGCAAGCTGTTCTCCACCAGCATGGAGGAATACCGTTCCCGCACCCGGATCATCTCCTCTGCCCAGATCTACCGCAACTGTGCCGTTGCAGGGGTGAAGGAACCTTTGGAGCATGTCAAACTGGTGGCCCCTCAGGCGGCGGATGAGCTGCTGAACATCACAGGGGTAGACGCTTCCTTTACCATCTACGAGTACGACGGCGGCGTTTCCATCTCCGCCCGCAGCATGGGGGCGATCAACGTACAGCTGATCATGGAGCGGCTTGGCGGCGGCGGACACCAGACTATGGCCGCCACCCAGATGAAGGATATCTCCTTTGAAACCGCCCGGGAAAAGCTGCTGGAAGCCATTGACCGGTTCTATGAGGCAAAAAACAGGCCGGCCCAATAGCAGCCTGTACCTCTGCGAAAAATAAAAGGGTTTACAGCCCTTCCCAGCTGTGATACAATAGGGATGCCCACTGTCCATACAGCCTGATTGGACTTGATATATAGAAAGGAAGACCAGAATATGAAAGTAATTCTCACACAGGACGTCAAGGGTTCCGGCAAAAAGGGGCAGCTCATCGACGTATCCGACGGCTACGCCAGAAACTACCTTTTGGCCCGTAAACTGGCAATAGAGGCCTCTGCCCAGAATATGAACGTCTTAAAGGCCAAGGAGGCTGCCGCGGCTCACCGCGCACAGGTGGAACGGGAACAGGCCGAGGCAGCGGCCAAGACTTTGGCCGGCAAATCGGTCAAGATCATGGCCAAGGCGGGCAACGGCGGCAAACTGTTCGGCTCCGTGACCTCCAAGGAGGTCTCTGACGAACTGAAAAAGCAGCTTGGGGTGGATGTGGATAAAAAGAAGATCGCCCTTGGTTCCGATATCAAGGCCTTTGGAACCTATTCAGCAGAGGTTAAGCTGTATGCGGGGATCTCAGCCCAGATCTTTGTCACAGTTGCAGAAATGTAAAAAGAAATCGGGGATAAACGGGATTTGTCGTTTGTCCCTTTTTTCAGCGTTTTCCACACCACATACCACTTTGCTAAAAAGGAGGAACAGCTCATGCCAGAGGGAACCAGCCCCGCCCCATCGTATATGGATGCCGGAGACGCCCTTACACGGCAGATGCCATACAGCCTGGAAGCAGAACAGTCGGTACTGGGGGCTGTTCTGATTGATCCCGCCTGCCTTTCCGCGGTTTTGGAATATGTACGCGCTGAATCCTTTTACCGCCGCCAGCACCAGGAACTCTTTTCCATTATGGTCTCCATGTTTTCCTCCGGGCAGCCCATAGATTTTGTAACGGTCCTGGAGCGGGCGGTCTCCGAGTCGGTCTTTGAAACCGATCAGGCCGCCCGCCTTTATCTGGCGCAAATCGCCCAGATCGTCCCCACCACCGCCAATGTGGAGGCCTACGCCAAAATCGTCCAGGAAAAGCATCAGCTCCGCAGCCTGATGGAAGCGGCGCGGGAAATCCTCCAGTCGGTTTCTGAGGGCGGTGGGGAGGACGCCTCCTCCCTCTTGGACATGGCGGAGCAGCGCATCTTTGAAATACGCCAGGGACGGGAGTCCTCAGGCCTTCAGCGCATTGACGAAATCATTATAAGCGCCTACGACCACCTCCAGCGCCTGACCGGCGAGGACCGGGATCAATATTTGGGTCTGTCCACCGGCTTTACGGATCTGGACAATATTCTGACCGGGCTGAACAAAACAGACCTGATCCTGGTGGCTGCCCGGCCGGCCATGGGCAAGTCCGCTGTAGGCCTGAATATTGCCGCCAATGTGGCCAAGCGCTATCAAAAAAAGGTGGCAATCTTCAACCTGGAGATGAGCAAGGAGCAGCTGGTAGAGCGTATGCTGTCCAGCGAAGGATCCATCACCGGCAACCTGATGCGCACCGGCAACCTCAAAGGAGACGACTGGGTCCGGCTGGCCACTGCCGCCCAAACCCTTTCCGCGGCTCCCATTTATATTGACGATGCGCCGGGCATCAGTGTCCCGGAGATGAAGGCCCGCCTGAGAAGGATCAAGGACCTGGGGCTGGTGATTATCGATTACCTGCAGCTGATGACCACCGGCCGCCGGATCGAAAACCGCGTCCAGGAGGTCTCCGAGATCACCCGGAGCCTGAAGATCATGGCCAAGGAGCTGAACGTCCCGGTTTTGACTCTGGCCCAGCTGTCCCGCGGGCCGGAATCCAGGTCGGACCACCGCCCGGTGCTTTCAGACCTGCGGGAATCCGGTTCCATTGAGCAGGACGCAGACAGCGTCATCTTCCTTTACCGCGATGCCTACTATAACCCGGAAACCGCCGAGCAAAACATTGCGGAGTTTATCATCGCCAAAAACCGTCACGGCGAAACCGGGACGGTAAAGGTGGGGTGGGACGGGAGATACACTAGATTTTGTGGATTGGAGCGGTTCCGCGATGCGCCATAACGTGTTGGAAGCCATTGAAAAGCACAGGATGCTCTTCCCAGGGGATGGGGTGATGGCGGCATTGTCCGGCGGGGCCGATTCGGTGGCCCTGCTCCACTGCCTAGCCGGGCTTGCGGGAGAAATGGGATTTTTCCTTTCCGCCTGCCACGTAAACCATGGGATTCGAGGGGAGGAAGCTCTTCGGGACCAGAGGTTCTGCGAAAAACTCTGCCGGGAGCTGGGAATTCCCCTGACGGTGGAACAGACGGACGTCCCCGCCTTTGCGGCGGAGCGGAAACTGGGCCTGGAAGAGGCCGCCAGGGATCTGCGGTATGACTGCCTTTTCCAGGCCGCTAGGGAATGGCAAAAAAGGCTTTCACCGGGAACCTGTGTAAAGCTGGCCACAGCCCACACCCTCAGCGACAACCTGGAGACAATCCTCTTTTCCCTGGCCCGGGGAACCGGGTTGGCTGGGCTGTGCGGCATCCCCCCTGTCCGCCGGACAGAAGGAAAACCCGATATCATCCGTCCCCTTCTGGAGGTCTCCCGCACTGAAATTGAGGAATACTGCCGGCAAAAACGGCTGGACTTTGTGGTGGACAGCACCAATTCAGATGAAAGCTATACCAGAAACAAGCTCCGCCACCGGGTCATTCCCCTTCTGCGGGAGATCAATCCCAATTTGGAACAGGCCGCCGCCCGCATGGCCGGTTCCCTCCAGGAGGACCGGGAATGTCTGGAAGGGTTGGCGAAGGACTTTATCCGGGAACACGGGCTGGACAACGACGGCCCTGTACTGGGAGGATTTTCCCGGGAACCCTGGCTGGATCTCCCCCAGGGACTGGCGGTCCGGACGATACAAGGGCTGCTTGCCCAAAGGGGGATTCCCTATGACAGCAAACGCCTTGCCCTCTGCTGCCAAGCTGCCCGTAAGGGTCAGGGAGCTGTGGAGGTGGAAAAGGGTTTTTTCCTGAAAGCCTCTCCCTCTCAGATCCGGCTGGAGATGCAATGGACGCCCCTCCCCTACTTTGAACACACTGTACACTGGGATATCCCGGTGGCGGCAGCGGGAAAAATTTACGCTTTTCGGCTTTTGGATTGTGAACAAACTGAAAAATTTAAAAAAAACTGCCGGAACCGCTTAAAAAATTGTCTTGACTATGATAAAATATATGGTATTGTCAAAGTAAGGCAAAAGAGGGACGGGGACTCTTACGTCCCTTGGGGACGTTCGGGAAGCCATTCGCTGAAAAAGCTGTTCCAGGAAGCGGGAGTCGCCCCCTTTTGGCGCAGCCGTTCTGCAGTCCTGGAGGACCAGGAAGGTATCCTGTGGGCAGAATCCATCGGATGCAGCGGCAGAGCGGCCCCTGGCCCTGATACCACGCGGCTGGTGACCATCCACATAGAGGACAGCCGGAAAGAGACATAATGGAGGATAGTATGATTCATACAGAAATGGATGAGGATATTTTAAAGGTTTTGATCTCCCAGGAGGAGCTGCAGGACTGCGTCCGTAAAATGGGAGAGCAGATCAGTCAGGATTATCAGGGGAAAAACCTGCTGATGGTCAGCGTGCTGAAGGGTTCGGTAGTATTCATGGCTGATCTGATGCGGGCCGTTTCCATCCCTGCACAGATTGATTTTATGTCGGTTTCCAGCTATGGGGCCGGTGTAAAGTCCTCCGGTGTGGTTAAAATAATCAAAGACCTAGACCAGCAGCTGGAGGGAAAGGACCTTCTGATCGTGGAGGATATCCTGGACAGCGGAATGACTTTAAGCTATCTGTCTGATATTTTAAAGGCCCGCCGGCCCAACAGTATCCGCATCGCCACCCTGCTGGATAAGCCCGAGCGCCGCACCGCCAATATTCAGGCCGACTATTTCGGCTTCCAGGTGCCTGACGCCTTTGTGGTGGGATATGGACTGGACTACAATGAAAAGTACCGCAATCTTCCCTATATCGGCATCCTGAAACCCCAGGTTTATGCAAAATAATTCTTTGGCAGGCCTTTCTTTCCTAACGGCAAATACACGTCAAACCGGGCGTTTGACATTTGAAATACAGCCCATGGAAATTCTACCGTAAAAGGAGTGGATGTTTTTGGCAGGTAAAAAAGGCGGTGGGTTCGGCATCTACATTGCCGTGCTGCTGGCGTTGACCCTCATTGCCGCCATGATGTTTTCGACCATGAATACGCAGTCCAACACCCTGATGATCTATTCGGATGTTGTGCAGCTCTTTGAAGAGGGCAAGGTGGAGGAGTACACTCTGGATTTCAACAACGGCCTGCTCTCCATGAAGGTGAAGGGTCATGCACAGAAGGTGGACTACTATGTCGCCAACATTTCCATCTTCCGGGACGACGTTGAGCAATATGTCAGGGAGCACAACCAAAATGCTTCCCCAAATGACCGCATCAAACGCGATTATATCCCGCCGAGGTCCACTCCTTGGTGGGTGACGTTGCTTCCCACCCTTCTGCTGATCGCCTCTATGGCGGCGCTGTGGTTCTTTATGATGCGCCAGGCCGGTGGCGGCGGCAATGTGATGAGCTTTGGCAAGGCCAAGATGAAAGCACAGAACGAAGGACGGAAGGTCACCTTTGCCGATGTGGCCGGAGCCGACGAGGAAAAGGCGGAGCTGGAGGAAATCGTTGGGTTTCTGAAAGACCCCCGCAAGTACAGCGACCTGGGGGCCAGAATCCCCAAGGGCGTGCTTTTGATGGGCCCTCCCGGAACCGGTAAAACCCTGTTGGCCCGCGCTGTGGCGGGGGAGGCGGGGGTTCCCTTCTTCTCCATCTCTGGCTCGGACTTTGTGGAAATGTTCGTAGGCGTGGGCGCCTCCCGCGTTCGGGATCTGTTTGACCAGGCCAAGAAAAACGCGCCCAGCATTGTGTTCATAGACGAGATCGACGCTGTGGGCCGCCACCGCGGCGCAGGCCTGGGCGGCGGCCACGACGAACGGGAGCAGACCCTCAACCAGCTGCTGGTGGAGATGGACGGCTTTGCCGCCAATTCAGGGGTCATTGTCATAGCTGCTACCAACCGGCGGGATATCCTTGACCCGGCGTTGCTCCGCCCGGGACGGTTTGACCGCCAGGTGGCAGTTTCTTATCCCGATATCAAGGGGCGGGAGGCCATTTTAAAGGTTCACACCCGCAACAAGCCCATGGGGCCGGATGTGGAGCTGCCCACCATCGCCAAGACTACTGCTGGGTTTACAGGGGCTGACCTGGAAAACCTGGTAAACGAGGCCGCACTGCTGGCTGTGAAAAAGGGCCGGCTGGCCATTACCATGGAGGATATTGAGGAAGCCACCATCAAAGTGGTGGCTGGACCGGAGAAAAAGTCCCACGTGGTGCCCCCCAAGGATAAACGGCTGACCGCCTTCCACGAGGCGGGCCATGCGGTGTGCACCTATTATTGTGAGACCCAGGATCCTGTACACCAGGTTTCTATCATCCCCAGGGGAATGGCGGGCGGGTTTACCATGTCCCTGCCCACTGAGGACCGCAACTACCGCCGCAAAACCGAGATGGAGGAGGACCTTGTGGTCCTGCTGGGAGGCCGCGTTGCAGAACAGATTGTACTGGACGACATTTCTACCGGCGCCTCCAACGATATCCAGCGGGCCACTGACCTGGCCCGGAGCATGGTGACCAGATACGGGTTCAGCGAAAAGCTGGGGCCCATCGTCTACGGCACCGACCAAAACGAGGTGTTCCTTGGCCGGGACTTTAACCAAACCAGATGCTCCGAGGAGGTTGCGGGACTGATTGACAGCGAGGTCCGCAGGCTGATTGATACAGCCTATAACCACACCCGTACTATTCTGAAGGACCATATAGACCAGCTGCACACTGTGGCCAACTACCTATTCGACCATGAAAAGATCGAAGCGGATGAATTTATCGACTTGATGACCGGTGTGCTGACAGCCAGCCAAAATGCGGAGGAAGGTTTCTTTGATCAAAAGGAGGCCGCCCCTGCAGCTTCTGAGGAACAATCTGAGCCGGAAGTCCAGGAAGAGGCGGACACGGCCAGCGATATTCCCGACAAAAACGAATAGCTTAAAATAAAATGGAAATTGCCCTTGTTTGAGCAAGGGCAATTTCCATTTTATTTCTGTCACTCTATCCCCAAAGGGCAGAAAGCATGGGGATAATCTGCATTTTTCTGGACATCACATGGGGTAGAAAGGCCTCGTGCTCCCTAAGCTCGGTGTTAAAGGCCTTTTGAAAGGTATCCTCTCCCCCGATGCACAACACCCTACTCCCTTCCAGCAGGACGTCGGTCAACATCAGCAGAACCATGCTGTATCCGTGCTCGGCACGGGCAGATTCCATCAGGCGGAGAAAATCCTCCTTCCGCTGGATCTGGCGGTCTGAATCCATACAGGTGATCTGGCTGACGCCAAAGTTGTGGCCCGCAATATGGAACTCCTTAAAGTCCGCCCGGAACAGCTGCTCCACCGGTTTATCTCCTGGGGCAGAGGCGGAAAAGATCGCCTGGCCCAGTTCCTCCAGGGACAGGCCGGCAATATGGGCCATGCGCTCAGCCATCTTTCGGTCCGTCGCGGTAGAGGTAGGGGACTTAAACAGAACTGTATCCGAAACAATGGCCGCAGCCATCAGCCCAGCCAGCTTGGGAGAAGGCATCAGCCCCCGCTCCTGGTACATTCCCGCCACAATGGTACAGGTACTGCCTACCGGCTCGTTGCGGACATAAATGGGGTTCTTTGTCTGTATATCCGCCAGGCGGTGGTGGTCGATAATGGCCAGTATATCCGTTTGTTCCAACCCAGGCACAGACTGGGCAGCCTCATTGTGGTCCACCAGCACCACCTTTTTCCGCCTCGGCCGGATCAGATGGTAGCGGGAAAGGGTTCCCACCACCCTTTCCTGGCTGTCCAGAATGGGGTAGCTGCGGTAGCGGCTTTGTAGGACAACCTCCCTCACATCGTCTATATAGTCCTCCAGATGGAAGGCGGTGATATTTTCCTTCTGGGCCAGCCGCTCCACGGGAATGGCCTGGAAAATGCGGCGGATCGTGCGGTAGCTGTCGTAAGGGGTGGAGATAATGCAGGTGTTTTTGGCGTACTGACGGATCTCCTCCGGCAGCTCCGTTTGGCACAGGACAATACAGGCCACCCCGAATTCCGCTGCCTGGCGGAGCATCTCCGGCTGGTTGCCGCAGATCAGGATGGTCTCCTTCCGGCGAAAAGGGGGAAGCTCCCCCGACTGGGGCAGCGCTAAAACCACCTCGCCGGAAATGGTGTTGACAACATTCTCTGTCTCATGGAGCAGCTGCCCCTCCAGCACGCTTAAAATATTAAAAACCGGCACATCCTGCAGGTTTGGAGCTTCAGCTGTCTGCATATCAAAGGCCGCGATATCCCCGGCAGTGAGCATCCCCCGCAGTCGGCCCTCGTCATCGGTGACAGGGATGGCGGAAACCGGTTTATCCTCCTTCATCGCAGACCAGGCACGGTTGACTGTCACCGCCTCGTGTAGGATCGGGGGTACGTCAAAATCCAGATCTTGTACTTGGGTGCGCATGTTCTTGACAAACATGGGCGGGTCAAAGCCAAAGCGTTTTAAAATAAGCCTGGTTTCATCGCTGAGGTGGCCCAGCCGGGCGGCCACAAACTGCCGCTCCCCCAAGGCGTTGCGCAGGGACGCATAGGCCATGGCGGAAACCACCGAGTCGGTATCCGGGTTGCGGTGGCCGGTGACGTAAATTCTCTCCATATCCTTCGCTCTCCTTTCTGTCTTGTTGCATTTTAACACATTTTTTACCGGATGGCAACGCCGTCCCCGCCGTTTTCCGGCGATTCCGCAGGCATTTGGAATAAACAGCCTTTGAGTTGAAACGGAATGCTCAATAGTTCGTTGATTGTCAAGGAATTGGGTATATGATAAAATTTAATTAAAACACAAAGTGATAAACGATGGAGGAAGGATTATGCTTGACAAGGAAAAGGTTGGAAGGGCAATTTTAGAGCAGCGGAAAATCAAGGGTTTGACCCAGAAGCAGCTTGCCGAACTGCTGAACGTATCCTATCAGGCGGTTTCCAGATGGGAACAGGGAATCAGCCTGCCGTCAGTGGATATGATCTATGATATCGCCAGAAACCTTGAAACCACTGTAGATTTTCTGCTCAACGGCCTTTCTGAGGAAAGAAGGGTCATCAGCTATCTGGATACCGGGCTGGATATCCGGCAGCTTTACATTACAAAGCACAGATTGGACGGCCTTATCACCAAGGACGATTCGTTGATCCATACCCATTATACAGAACCGGTATTTTTCAAACCGGCCATCTCCGGTATGGAGGAACCGGTATGCGTATTCGCAAACCATGTGCCCGGCTCTAAGGAACGTTTTGCAGTTGAAAATGGATATGACAGGGAAATATGTATGGACCTGGTGGCCTCCGCTGCCAATAACCTGATACGGTTTGGGGTAAAACCCGCGGTCTTTCAGGCCAATATGGTCTGCGGCAACAACGACGGCGGCCAAATTTTGACAATGGGGGAAGCCTTTAAAGAAGCCTGTGAGGACTGCGGGATATCGTTTGCCGGCATGGAGATATCAGGCCAAGCGGTCAATTACCATATCGGGGAATACCAATTAAAGGGCATGGCTATGGGATATGTGGACAGGAAAAATATCATCACAGGGGAACAGATCACAGAGGGCGACCTGATCGTCGGGCTGCATACCGACGGCATCTCAAACGTCAGCTACCCTTTTGTCAAGGTAATGATTGACAGAAGGCCGGATATCCTATACGCAAAGGTGGATGAGCAAAATTTACTGATAGATGAGATCATGAAACCCAACAACTGCTATGTAAATGTAATCAGCGAACTGATGGGACAAAACCTATTACATGGGATTTACAAAATCAGAAGGGATTTATTCCACTGGGAAAGTTCCCGCACAATGCCAAGGGGACTTGGTGCGGGGATTTCTTTGGAATCAATACCCATTCCCCCAATGTTCCGGTATCTTTATGATTTAAATATGATGGACTGGGAGTGTTTTCTCAACTCCTTTTCCTTTGGAATCGGCATGATGCTGATTATCCCAAGGGCGCAGTATGAACGGGCAGTGGAAATGATTGAAAGACACCATAAATGCTGCCTGATGGGAAAGATAGAGCAGAATGACGAGCACCCCGACGAAATGGTATGGATGGAAGGGGTATTTAAATGGTAAAAGCAGGTTTGCGCAATGGATATATGCTGCTGTTGTTTATCCTTTTTTCTTTTGGCTTAAACAAAATGATTATTATGGGAAACGATTTTATTGCCAAGGCAACTGACTTGATGCTTTCCGGCCAGCCGGTGGACTTTTCAAGCTTCATCGTTCCCCTGCTTTGGATGATTGCCCTGGGAACGCTGGCAGCATATTTAAAAAGCATTTCCGGGAACCATTACAGCGCAATGGTACAAAGGGATGTCTGCGCCTCCCTTGGAGAACATATTATGAAACTCCCCTTTTCCTATTTTGACGAAAAAGGAACTGGGAGCATTATCACAAGGCTTATTTCGGATATTTCGGAAATGGGGCGGTTTTTCTCGGAAATCCTGCCGGAGCTTTTGGTCAATATTGTCATTGTAGCCACCGCAACCTCTTATGTTGTGGAAATGGACGCAGCCTTGATGATTGTGTTGTTTGCCAGCTACCCGGTTATGCTGGTGACAGCTGATAAACTGTCCAAACAGCTTGCAAGGCTTATGAAAAAGCTGCGCACCTACATGGACAGCCGAACTGAACTTGCTTATGATGCGATCCAGGGAATCACTGTTGGAAGGAGCTACAACCTTTACAAACTGCAAAAGGAAAAAATTTACACAGTAATTGACAACATGGTAGCGCAGGGCTGTAAAAGTACCCGTATCTCCTCCCTTGCCTTTGTGATTCGGAATATCCTCACTACTATACCGATTGTCGTCTGTTACCTTTTTGCGCTGCATGAAACAATGCAGGGGAAAATTACGGTTGGGGAAATGCTTGCCTTTACGGTGATACTCAGCAGGATACTGCATCCCATAGGGGGCGTTGTGTTCTGTATCAACGACATCCGGGAGACTGGGGTTTCCTTAAAGCGGATACAGGAAATTTACAGGCAGCCGGAGGAAGGCAAAGGCGGAAGCATACATAAAATACCGGAAACATCCGGGTCGGTTCCTGCTGTTGAATGGAAGGACGTTGATTTCCGTTATGCAGCCGGCAATGGGCACCCTGTCCTGAACGGCATGAGCTTTTCCGTGGAAGCTGGGGAACAGACCGCCTTTGCAGGCGGTTCCGGCGAAGGGAAAACGACTATTTTCAAGCTGCTCTGCGGGTTTTATGAAAAACAGGGCGGGCAGTACTTCCTCTTTGGGCATCCCTTTGAGGAATGGGGGCTGGAAGCAGCGCGGAGCTGTTTTTCAGAGGTTTCCCAAAACGTGTTCCTATTCCCTGAAACTATCCGGCAGAATGTGGCGTGCGGGAAGGAAAACGCCACTGACGAGGAGGTTGTCGAAGCCTGCAAGAACGCCAATATCCATGACTTTATCATAAGCCTGCCTGACGGGTACGAAACCCTTGTAGGGGAACGGGGTGTGCGGCTTTCCGGCGGACAGCGTCAGAGGATTTCCATTGCAAGGGCATTTTTGAAGGACGCACCGATCCTGCTGCTGGATGAACCCACTGCCTCGGTAGACGTTGAATCAGAGGAAAAGATACAGGAGGCAGTCGAAAGGATTGCAGCAGGCAGGACTGTCATTGTGATTGCCCACCGGCTTTCCACCATTAAAAAAGCAAAGCAAATTTATGTGGTCAGCGGCGGCAGGATAGCAGAGGCGGGAAACCATGAGGCACTTTTAGAGAAACAGGGAATTTACGCAGAAATGTATGCGAAAGGTTGAGGGCTGATGGAACGGAGTATATTTAAAACGTTTTCCCGCTTTATGAGGCTGATGGGCGGCAGGCTCCCCATTTATCTGGCAGCTATCCTGATTTCCACCATAGGCGATTCTATCCGCAGGATAGCGGATTCATACCTGATTAAAAACATTATCACAGCAGCGCAGACCGGCAATACAGAAAATATCCTCCTGCTTGTGCTGGGGAATTTGGGGGCATTTATATTTGGAATCCTTTTATGGCGGTTTTCCATAATACGCTATAACATTGAAGGCAAGACTGCTGCCGGAAAGGTGGAAAAGCTGGTTTTTTCCAAAGCCATGCGCCTGCCCATGTC
Source organism: uncultured Oscillospiraceae bacterium (assembly GCA_949737515.1). Classification (GTDB taxonomy): domain Bacteria; phylum Bacillota; class Clostridia; order Oscillospirales; family Ruminococcaceae; genus UBA1405. Next base: position 26,239 of record CATJCP010000372.1, read on the forward strand.
CTATTATGAGCAGAACCACAGCAGCGATTTCATGTCCCGGCTGATTTTCGACACCCAGAGGGCTTCGGATATTTTCACATCAAGGCTCCGCAGGCTGCTTGCAGCGGCTATCTCCACGGTGATATACCTAATTCCCATGTTTTGTTTCAGTTGGGAGCTTACCCTATGCCTGATTGCCATCAGCGCGCTGGCCTTTGTGGTAAACTCGCTTTTTGCCAAACCCCTGAAAACAGCAGGAAGGAAGCTTTCTGACAAGAACAACATTATCCTGGAAAAGCTGACCAGCATCCTTTCAGGGATGGAACTTATCAAAATTTTCCCGGTGGGTTCCAAGCTGTCAAAAGAATACGGCGAATCCAACAAGGAGTATTTTCAAATCCAGAAGCGGACAAACCATCTGTCAGCAGGGCTGGAAGGCTTGAACTGCATGTTTGATTTAACCGGGGCTTTGGCGTTCCTGGGGCTTGGCGTTTGGTTTGTATCCCAGGGGAAAATTACCCTTGGTGAACTGACGGCGCTTTATTCCCTGTATGGGACATTCCGCTATGCTTTCCTTGATATTGGGATGTATCTGCCCCAGATGATGAACTGCCTTGCCAATGCTGAGAAAATTTTTGAGTTCCTTGACTTGGAAGAAGAACCGGAACAATGGAAATTTGACAGCGCTGAGGAGCATCCGGTTATATCCTGCGGGGACACTGCACTTTCCATAAACAACATTGACTTCTCCTATCCCGGCGTTGGGGACAGGAAAATTTTGGATAACTTTTCCATGGAGGTAAAAAGAAACAGCTTTGTTGCTGTTACAGGTGAATCCGGCTGCGGGAAAAGCACCCTGGCAAAGCTCCTGTTAGGCTTCTATCCGCCGGAAAAGGGCAGCATATCCGTAAACGGGATGGAATATGCTGAAATGACATTAAAAGATATCAGGGAACAGATTTCTTATGTTCCTCAGGAACCATATTTATATGAAGCCTCTATTGCTGAAAATATTGCTTATGGGAAATATGGGGCCAGCCGCGAGGAAATTATTGCTGCGGCAAAGGCTGCTAACGCACATGATTTTATTGAAAAGCTTCCAAATGGGTATGATACGATGCTGGGCGAGCGGGGCAATACCCTCTCAGGCGGGGAACGGCAGCGTATCGCAATCGCTCGCGCGATCATCAGGAATACCCCTGTTATGATACTTGATGAAGCTACTTCTGCCCTTGATAATGAATCTGAAACGCTTGTACAGGATGCGATTAAGTCTTTAAAAGGCGGGCGCACCATAATAATGATAGCCCACCGCCCAAGCAGTATTGCAGCGGCGGATACAGTGGTTCGGGTGGGAGGATAAATCCCTTTTGCCACCAATTTTTGTGCAGATGATCTGTTACATAGCAGTATGCAAATTGGCAGCCTCAGAGTTCTCTCTTTGTCAAACCCATCGCGGAAAACAATCCGGTTTTTCGCTGACTCTGCCAGCCCAACAGACAAATGGGCATAAAAAGGGGCAAAGGCTTTGACATAAAAGCTTTTGCCCCTTTTATGCAGGTTTTCAGCCGGCTTGGTGCTGTTACAAAAGTTTATCCAGGAAATAGGGGAACTGCTTCTTCCACCAAGGCCAGTCGTGATTTACATCCCATCCCCAGATATCCACCCAACACTGGATACCCTTCTGCTGGAAAACCGACTGGAGCCTGCGGGTGCTGTCCAGCAGCTCATCCTCCCATGCCCCCTGTCCCACGCAGAAGATAAACCGGTTGTTGTTGTACATATCAATATAGGGGTGGTCTTCGGGCATATTGGCGAGAAAGTCTACCGGTGAATTGGCGTATACCAGGTCGTCTGTATACCCTCCAAAGAAGCATCCCGCGTGGTAAAACCCGCTCATACAGATACAGCTGTCAAAAAGATCCGGCCTTCTCAGCGCCACAATGCCGGAATGGGTGGCACCCATGCTGCACCCTGTGGCCATCAGCTTGGCGTCGCTGCCGTTTATTTCACGGATACGGGGGACCAGCTCGCTGACGATGTAGTTGAAGTACCGCTCCTGCATCTCGGACCGGTGGCGGGGATCCCCGTTGGAGTCAGACCAGCTTTCCTGGTCAATGCTGTCCACACAGAAAAGCTGGAGCTTTCCCTCGTCAATCCAGGGGGAGGCGATATCGGTCATCTGGAAGCTCTCAAAGTCGAAAAAGCGTCCGTTCTGACAGGGGAACACGATACAGGGCTTTCCGCCATGGCCGTACACCTTGTATTCCATGGGCCTTCCCAGGCTGTTGCTGTATTCTTTGTAATAGGCTGTCTGCATGATCTTCCGTCCTTTCCCAATGAAGTATATTACCTTTGCCTGAAAAAACATGTTGCCCCTAGTCAAGCAAAAGTATCCAACTTTATAGTAACATATCCCGCCGGAAAATTCAACAAAGTATGCCTGATATTCATTCTGTTTCCTCAAATTCCCGGGAATCGGGGGATATCGACAGTAAGCGGCAAAGTCCAAGGCCCAAAAAACAGTGGGACCGCCCCCAACGGCGGTCCCACCTATATAGCTTACGCCTCCTGATGGACAAACTGGACAAATTCATCCATATCCTTTTTCTCATCAAAACAGGCGATATAGAGAAAGTTGCCCATTACATCGGACAGAGCGTCGGGCATTCTCCCGGAAATGCGGATGTTCTCCCGGTACCGGTCCCAGATCTCCCCGTCGGTGCGCAGATAGGAAACCGCATCCCGGCGGCTGACATAGCAGCAGAAGCGATGGGGCTGATCCAGGTCCACAGAGGAGTGGTCAAAGACCACCATATCCGCCCAGATCTTGTACATATCCGCGCTGGCGGCAAAGTTGATCATATCCGGGGTATATCCCCCCGCCGGGCGCATATTGACCTCCAAGGCCACCAGATCGCCGGGCTGTCCAAGGCCCTCCCTTGCAGTTTTCAGCCGGAAAAACTCAATGTGGAAGCACCGGGAACGGACGTTAAAGGCCTTGATGCACCGCGTCCCCACCTCCCGCACATCGTCGGGCATGTCCTTATCCACATAATAGTAAAGGGGCCGCTGCTCATTGAGGATATCCATAATGGAGTCCACAGTAATATGGCTGGCGGAAAAGAGGATCTCCCCCTTGCTGTTGCACACTCCGTCAAAGGTGGTGACAATGCCGTCCACAAACTCCTCCATCAGGTAGGGGACGTCCGGCAGATGGTCGTAGAAAAAGCGAAGTTCATCGTCATTGTGCAGTTTCCAGGTGTTGCTGGCCCCAACGCCCACATCCGGCTTGACCACCACTGGATATCCCACCTGGGCGATAAACTCCCGGGCCGCGTCCAGGGTGGAGACGTGATGGAATTTTGCGCAGGGGATCCCCGCCTTTTGGAAGAACTCCTTCATCCGGGATTTCTGCTTATAGGGGCCCATATCCCAGGTGCGCAGCCCGGTGAAGATGTTGAAGTCAGTCCGCAGCGCCGCGTCCTCCTCCAGCCAGTATTCGTTGTTGCTTTCCAGCCAGTCGATCTTTCCGTAGCGGTGGGTAAAGTACCCCATGGCCCGGACCATCTCATCGTAGTTTTCCAGGGTGCTGACCTTGTAATACTCGGTGAGGGAGTTCTTCAGCTCCGGGGCCAGCTGGTCATAGGGGCAGTCCCCAATGCCCAGGACATTGGCGCCGTTCTCCTTCAGACGGGCGCAGAACATCCAATAGGATGCCGGAAAGTTGGGGGATGTAAATACAAAGTTCATACTCGCTCCGCTCCTCAATTTAACAATTTAGCAGTTTAAATCAATATATTAAAATACAATAAATTTATTATACCCCATAGCCGGCAAATTTTGAATAGCAAAAACTGACAGAATCCATGGAAGCTTGGTAGATTCTTGTAGAAAATATGCCTACAAAGCCAACGTAATTGGCCTTATAGGCACTGCCCAACACCCTCTATTCGCGCAGGAGTTTTTTTAGGCTGTCCGCCCCTGTCTCATAGGGCCTGCGGACCTCTTCCAGGAGGCTTTCATAAAACCGCGCCGCAGCCTCCCGCCTTTCCCCGGCAATCTCCGCGCCCCGCCGTGTATAAAACCGGCTGTACAGCTTCTCCAGTTTATACTTATATTCCTGAAAAAAGGAGGGGCTTTCATCCCCGCTGCCGTCGGAGACACTTCCGTCCGGCAGAAGGGTGTAGATAGGCTCTCCCACCTGTCCCCTGTATATCAGCGAGCGGGCCATCCCTATTGCCCCCGACACATCTATTTTGTCCGCGTCAAAAAGTATCTTTCCCTCCACACTTTGGGGCGGGCTGTCCTTCCGGTAGCTGTGGGCCTGGATACACTCCCGGACCCTCCCGGCGAACTCCTCCGAAAACCCCTGTCCTGTCAGAAAGTCATAGGCCTTGTCCCCGCCTACCATCGCATGGCTCAGTTTGGGATTTTGGAACTGCTCCGGGCGGCCAATGTCGTGGAGCAGGCAGGCGGCAACCAAAACGTCCATGTCCACCCCTGCCTCTGTCCCGGCAATCTCCAAGGCGGTGTACAATACCCGGTAAATATGGTCCTTGTCATGGGCGGAGTCCCCGGCACAGGACAGCATATACCGTTCCAGTGTGGAATAGGTTTTGTAATCCATATCTTCTCTCCTTAATTTTCTCCCCGCTGCTTTTGGGCGCTTCGATATTCCTGCTGCAGGTATTCCATCTCCTCCTGGGTTAAGGTCGCGGGGGGCTCTACCTCAACTACCTCGTTGATTCTGGAATACTCTATAATATATTTTTCGGTGATCACCGGTTTTTCCCCCTCATTTTCTCCCAGGGAAGAGGAGGTTCCCCCATTGGAGGCGCTTCCGTTGGGATCCGGATAAACCACTGTGGCCTCAATGTAGGAAAAAATCCCCTCCTCGTCCATCACCCCGATCACCTGGGCGGTCCGCCCCTGGTCTGCCCTGGATTCTGCTTGGACATATGCCTGGTACCCGCCGTCCGGGCGGCGGAACACCTGGCTTTCAGTAATACGGTACAGGCTGATTACGTCTGAGGGAATCCCCAAGGCGTCCGGCTCCACCTGCTTGGCGTGGCGGTTAAAGGTGTCCACAAACCAGTCGCCGTTGTGTTTATAATAATAGCATTCGCCGTCATAGTAGTCTGTTTCCGGGTAATACCAGAACACCAGGGGCTGTCTCTGCCGGTAGGTCATCACCAGGTTCCCATCCGCCCGGGTAGTAAAGACAACTTCCTCTGAGGTATAGGCGGCCACTTCATAAAGGCTTTTGGTGGAATACCGCGTTTTTTTGACCTCCCCGCTTTTCAGGCTGCGGAGAAAGGTATAATACAGCGTCAGAGCCGATTTATCCCCCACAGGCTCCCCCAGCTCCTCCCGGTCCAGGGCCTCTCCCTTGAACAGAAGCCCGCTCAGGGATTTTACCGGGGCGTCCACATAACTCCCATAGGGATCATCATCCTCCAAACTGCACCCCGAAAACACCAAAACAGCGCAGAGCAACAGGGCGAGCCCCCGGCCTTCCCCGAAAATCTTCTTTCCGGAAAACCATTTCCCTATTCTTCTTTTCCCATCCGCCCCTATCATCACAGCGCCCGCTCCTATCTTTCTTTGTTTAAAATAATTTACCGAATTTGCCTATACTCAAAATGGGCGTATAGAGCAAATTTAAATGCGCTTGCTTTCGCACAATCTCAAATAGAAAGGCTGGAATTTACAGCCATACAAGGGCTGATAATTCCCTCATTCGCTATTTTACATCATTTTCTCTAAAAAGTACACAAAAAAACAAAGGATGTCCAGAAAATGTTTATCGGAAATACAGCCTTTGGAAACGCCGTTTTTTTGATATAATAATCGGAGAGGGATTTTTCAGATCCTCTTGCGGCATGGGTCATCCTGGGAGGGACATTTCCCCATCCGTCCATGGCCATCATAAAAGCTCTGCCCTTGGTGAATAAGGGCAGGCTGTCAGTAAGAAAGAGGAGATTTTGCTTGATTAGAAATGATTTGAGGAATATTGCCATTATTGCCCACGTAGACCATGGCAAAACCACTTTGGTAAACGAGCTGCTCAAACAAGGGGGCGCGTTCCGGGAAAACCAGGTGGTAGAGGACCGGGTTATGGACTCCAACGCCTTGGAGAGGGAACGGGGGATTACCATCCTCGCCAAAAATACCGCCGCCTATTATGAGGATGTAAAGATCAATATCATTGATACCCCCGGCCACGCCGACTTCGGCGGGGAGGTGGAACGGGTGCTGAAGATGGTCAACGGGGTTCTGCTGTTGGTGGACGCCTTTGAAGGCCCTATGCCCCAGACCCGCTTTGTCCTGCAGAAGTCCTTGGAGCTGGGGCACAAGGTCATTGTGGTGGTCAACAAGGTGGACCGTCCCGACGCCCGTCCCGACGAGATTGAGGATGAGGTGCTGGAGCTGTTTATGGAGCTCAACGCCACCGATGAACAGCTGGACAGCCCCTTTGTCTATTGCTCCGCCAGGGCAGGGACCGCCTCCCTGGACCCCCATCAGCAGACCGAAAGTTTAAAGCCCCTGTTCGACACCATCCTGGAGCACATCCCCGCCCCGGAGGGGGAACCGGATGCCCCCTTCCAGATGTTGGTCTCTTCCATCGACTACAACGAATATGTGGGGCGGATTGCCATTGGGCGGATTGAACGGGGCGTGGTCCATCCCAACCAGGAGGTAGCCATCTGCGACTACCACAACCCGGATACCAACTATAAGGGAAAGATCGTCACCCTGTACCAGATCGACGGGCTCAAACGAGTTCCGGCAGAGGAAGCCAAGGTTGGGGATATTGTATGCGTATCAGGCATTGAAAATGTGACCATCGGCGAGACACTGACCGCGCCGGAGGCGGTGGAGCCCCTGCCCTTTGTCAAGATCAGCGAGCCCACTGTGGAGATGACCTTCTCGGTCAACGACAGCCCCTTTGCAGGCCGGGAAGGAAAGTTTGTCACCTCCCGCCATATCCGGGACCGGCTGTTCCGGGAGCTGCTGAAGGACGTCTCCCTGCGCGTCAGCGAAACTGACACCACCGAAAGCTTCCGGGTTGCAGGACGGGGAGAGATGCACCTGTCCATCCTGATAGAGAACATGCGCCGGGAGGGCTACGAGTTCCAGGTGAGCACCCCCCGGGTGTTGTTCCATGATGTAGAGGGGGTCCGCCACGAGCCCATGGAGCGGCTGATTGTGGACGTGCCCGCCGACTGCGTGGGGGCTGTGATGGAGAAGATGGGGACCCGCAAGGCAGAGCTCCAGTCCATGGATCCCCAGGGGACCCGGACCCAGCTGGAGTTTATCATCCCCTCCCGGGGCCTGTTTGGGTACCGGAACGAATTCCTGACCGACACCAAGGGGGAGGGAATTATGAATACCCTCTTTGAGGGCTACGAGCCCTATAAGGGGGAAATCCCCAAGCGTTCCCAGGGATCCCTCATCGCCTTTGAATCCGGGGAATCGGTCACCTATGGCCCGTACAACGCCCAGGAGAGAGGGGTGCTGTTTATCCCGGCCGGCATCCCGGTATACGAGGGGATGATCGTCGGCGCAAATCCCAAGGGGGACGATATGGCGGTAAACGTCTGCAAAAAGAAGCACGTCACCAATATGCGCGCCTCTGGGAGCGACGAGGCGCTGAGGTTGGTCCCCCCCAAGAAGATGAGCCTGGAGGAGGCGCTGGAATTTATTGCCGACGACGAGCTGGTGGAGGTCACACCCAAAAATATTCGTCTGCGCAAGCAGATCCTGGACAACAACCAGAGAATGAAGATTGTCAATCGGAAAAGCTGATAGAATACGAAAAAGCGCGGCAGACAAACTGCCGCGCTTTTTCATTGTTGGGCAAAAGTGACATCACGGATTCCAATCCATGGATTAGAATCCCTGTCCCGCCAGCCACTCCGAGGCCAACTCCGCCCAATGGGCTGTGTGGGGAACATTCTCCATTCCATAGCTCCCGTCGTATAGCCCTTGGCCATGACGGCCGCCGGCAAAGGTATGGACCTCAAAGGGGATTCCCCTGTCTGCCAGCTCCTTCCCAAAGTTCATGGCAAACCTGGGGTCGTCCGCATGGGTTTGGAAGATGAAGAAGGGAGGCGCGTCGTTTCGCATACATTTCAAAGGGTCATGCTCTGCCGCTCTCCTCTGTGCCTCTATATCGTAGGAAAGACGGGAGGACATCACCGCCGCCCTAGCCATTGCCCCGTAAAACAACAGCGCCGCGTCCGGACGGCTGGACATGCGTTCAATGGGATCAGCGGCCTGGGGATTGCCGTAATCAAAGTGGGTCGCAGCCAAAGCTGTCAGTATCCCGCCTGCGGAAAAGCCGCTGAGGGCCACTTTATTGGGGTCAATGTTCAGTTCCTTGGCATGATACCGTACCCAGCGCACTGCCCGCAGGCCGTCGGCACAGGCGTCCATAGGTGTGTGGGGAACACACCGGTAATCCAAAATTGCGGCGTTGAGCCCCTGTTTTTGGAAGTACTCCGCCACTGGCTTCCCCTCCTGGCGGGATTTAAAGTTAAATCCTCCCCCTGCGCAGATGATGATCAGGCCGCGGGTTTTGGTTTTCTCCCCCTGGGCTGGGAACATGGCGATGCGGGGCGGGGCCTGACGCTCTGTGGGGATATATCCCGGGGCCCCGTCTTTCCACAGCTCCACGGGACGGATTCCCTGCTGCTCCAGGTCCTCCCACATTTCAATCCAGGTGAGCTCTCGTTCCAGTTTGTGCTCTTCAAAGCTGATGTCTGCCATGGTATTTTCCTCCTGTCAGGTTGTTTTATGGTTATTATACAGCTTGTTTTTGATATGCACAAGAAAATATAGAAAATTTATACAAAAAACATAGAAAACAAAAAGGTTTTCCCATCCGGCGCCGCTGTCCAAGCGGACACTCCAAATGGGAAAACCTTTTAAAGAACCACGGGCGGACCCGATACTAATCGGTCACAACACCTTTTTGCAGCATGATATTGGCATACAGCGCCTTTTCACCGGTGGCAATAATGGCGTAGGCTTTTTTCGCCTCTTCATAAAAGGCAAACCGCTCAATATGTCCCACCGCGCTGCCGCCCCGGGGATCGTACTTCCCAATGATCTGGCGATACACATCCCAGATAGGCGTTTCAACCTGATCTCCGGGAACTACCTGCATCAAGCTGACCGGCTTTTCAACATAAGTATCCAGGGGGAACAGCTGGAGTATGGCGTCCAGCAGCTGGGGGACGTCATGGCCGTCGCACCGGATCACGATGGCGTCCTTTCCCATGCTCTCCGCTGGGAAATTGCCGTCGGAAACAACGATCCTGTCCCCATGGCCCATTTCGCACAGAACTTTCAGCAGCTCCGGCGACAGGATTTTAGGAATCCCTTTCAGCATAGCTTATCCTCCCGAATCTCAGCGGATGTTCTTGTACATCGGCCCGTAAGCGGAGCAGGCCCTGAAGTCCTGGCCCTCCTTGTCCATGCCAAAGGCATTCCAGCTGGCAGGACGGAAGATCTTCTCCTCGGGAACGTTGTGCATACAAACGGGGATCCGCAGGATGGAGCATAAGGTGATGAGGTCTGCGCCGATGTGGCCGTAGCTGATCGCCCCATGGTTGGCGCCCCAGTTGTTCATCACGTCGTAGGCGGATTTAAAGGCTCCCTCTCCAGTCAGGCGGGGGGCAAACCAGGTGCAGGGCCAGGTGTAGTCTGTGCGCTTCCACAGTTTGTCAGAAACCTCGTCGGGGAGGTTGACAGTCCAGCCCTCGGCGATCTGGAGAACCGGGCCCAGGCCTTTGACCAGGTTCTGGCG
>CATJCP010000373.1 GCA_949737515.1 uncultured Oscillospiraceae bacterium
AAGGAAAGCCAGCTGTACCATAGTGCGTGTCTTTTGGTTTGTCATAAAATAAAACCTCCTGCTGCTGTTCCGTCGGATACAGCGCAATTTTTGTAAAACAGGGAGGCCTCTTGAACAGGAATCCTGCCTTGCTATTCCGGCAAAAATGTCTGCCTTTTGGATGGATGCTGCCTTTTCAATGCAGCTCCACAGCGGACGGGCGCCGGGCAGGGAAGCAGGGAATTCCATTGAGGACGCGCTCCCGGTTTCCAACCTTATTATAGCCATATCCGGAGCGGGTTTCAAGAGGCTTTCCGCTATATTTTGGGAAATCAATTTAGATGACAAATTTTACTTTTATAATTGAGAAAGTTTTGTCAAACTTCCTAAAAGTACACTGGCCTCCTAATTGCTTATCCCCGGCAGATTTCCTCCAGGCTCTGTACAAACGCATCCCGGCAGACCGCGCTGGAGGCCCATATGGGGATTGGATGCTCATAGGTAAAGGTTTCCCCGCCAAAGGATCCAAATGCCCCGCCCGCCTCCTGTATGATAAAGGTTGCGGCAGCGTAATCCCAGGGGGAGAGACGGAATTCATAAAACATCTCCGTCCGCCCGGCGGCTACCGAGCACAGGTCCAGGGCGGCGGAGCCAGAACGCCTCAGATCGCAGCAACGGGCCAGGAACAGCTTTCCGGCCCGGAGGGTCTTGTCCGCAGCTTCTGGGAAATAAGGGGAGGTGCCCATATTCACCAATCCCAGGGAGAATTCCCGCTCCGATACGTGGATGGGGGCGTCATTGCAGAACGCGCCCTTTCCCTTTTCGGCATAGAAAAGCTCATTGGAGTAGGGATTGAGCACCATTCCCAGGATTGGTTCCCTTTTATGGAGCAGTCCCACTGAAATAGAGCTGCTTCGGCAGTGGTGAAAAAAGTTGGTGGTCCCGTCTATGGGGTCGATGATGAAGGTGTACCCCTGCCCCAGGTGGTTTTCTTCCTTTTCCTCTGCAAAGAACACCGCCTCCGGCAGCAGCTTCCCAAGCTCCTCCATCAGATAGCTCTGCACTGCCATATCCGCGTCGGTGACAAAGTTGGCGTGGCCGCCCTTATCGTGGACCGCCGCGTCCGCCATAGACAGCATCAGCTTCCCGGCGTTGAGCAGGACACCTTTAAAATCATTGTACATTGCTGTTCGTTCCTTTCCCTATTTTATTTGTCCATAAAAAGATGATTTCTTTCTGTTCAAAACGGGGTTTTTGCTTGCGTTTCTGATGGGGTTATGTTATGCTACAGCTAACAGCTAGTAAAAATACATATTCCATCTAAGTAAAGGAGGCAGAAAAATGTTCCATTATGTGATCAACACCCACCACAAGGTTTCTACCATCCGCCCGGAAATATACGGAGGGTTTTCCGAACACCTTGGCCGCTGCATTTATGGCGGCGTATATGTGGGGGAAAACTCCTCAATCCCCAATGTCAACGGGATGCGTACCGACGTGGTGGAGGCGTTGAAAAAGATCAAGCTGCCGGTTCTCCGCTGGCCTGGCGGCTGCTTTGCCGACGAATACCACTGGAAGGACGGTATCGGCGACAAAAAGCTCCGCAAAAAGATGGTCAACACCCATTGGGGCGGGGTAGTGGAGGACAACAGCTTCGGCACCCACGAATTTATGGAGTTCTGCCGCCAGGTGGGCTGCCAGCCCTATATCAACGGGAACCTGGGCAGCGGGACGGTGGAGGAAATGCAGGAGTGGGTTGAATACATGACCTTTGACGGGGAATCCCCCATGGCCAACCTGCGCCGCGCCAACGGTCAAAACACCCCCTGGAAGCTGAAATATTTTGGCGTGGGCAACGAAAACTGGGGCTGCGGCGGCAATATGCGCCCGGAATTCTACGCTGACAACTACCGCCGGTACGCCACCTATCTGCGCAACTTTGGGGACAACCGCCTGTACAAGATCGCCTGCGGCCCCAATTCCGCGGATTACCGCTGGACTGAAGAGGTTATGAAGATCGCAGGGAGACACTGCAACGCCATTTCCCTCCACTATTATACCACCTGCGGCGACGAATGGAAGCGTAAAACCCAGGCAACCGGCTTTGACGAGGAATACTGGTACCGCTGCATGGCGCGCACCCTGAAGATGGAGGAGATGGTCACCAAGCATCTCCAGATCATGGATTACTATGACCCGGAACACAAGGTGGACCTGATCGTAGACGAATGGGGAACCTGGTTTGAAGTGGAACCGGGCACAAACCCCGGCTTCCTCTATCAGCAGAACACCATCCGGGATGCGCTGGTGGCGGGCATCAACCTGAACATCTTCAACAAGCACTCTGACCGGGTGGCCATGGCCAACATCGCCCAGCTGGTCAACGTTCTCCAGGCGGTGATCCTCACCGAGGGGGACAAGATGATCCTCACCCCTACCTACCACATTTTCGATATGTACAGCGTTCACCAGGGTGCGGAGCTGGTGGATTCCTGGATAGAGACCAAGGAAATCGGGATAGACGGCTTCCGCTCGCCCAACCTGCATGAATCCGCTTCCATTGGGGAGGACGGGGCTCTTAACGCCACCATCTGCAACCTGTCCGCCACAGAATCCGCCCATATCTGCGCCGATGTACTGGGGGATGGATTCCGTTTGAAGGAAGCCTTTATTGTCGGCGGCGGAATGGGGGACTTTAATACCTTTGAGCAGCCGGATCAGGTTCAGCTGCGT
>CATJCP010000374.1 GCA_949737515.1 uncultured Oscillospiraceae bacterium
CGCAGGAAATGCACTTGTCGGCCTGGTTCTCCTCGGGGATCTCTTTGTACTCCCGGCGGAACTTGCCCACGTTGAGGGACTGGGTGTAGTCGTTGTAAATCTTGAAGATATTGGGGATCTTGATGCCGTTGGGGCATTCGGACATGCAGTATTCACAGGCGGTACAGGGGACGTTTTTCTGGGAGCGGATCATCTCCCGCACAGTCTCAATCGCCTGGTTTTCTTTGTCCGACAGGGGCTTGGACTGGGAAAGGACGTTCAGGTTGTCCTGTACCTGCTCCATGGAGGACATGCCGCTGAGGATCACCTTGACCTGAGGATGGTCGGCGACCCAGCGGAGGGCCCAGGAGGCGTTGGACGCATTGGGGTCTACCGCCTTGAACACAGCGGCGATCTTCTCCGGCAGACGGTGGAGGTATCCGCCGCGAACCGGCTCCATGACAATAATGGGGATATTTTTGCTCTCCAGGATCTTGTATGTACGCTCCGCATTCTGCTGTACCCAGTCCAGATAGTTAAATTGGATCTGGGCAAAGTCAAAGGGGAAGGCGTCGGTGATGGCGTCGATCACATCCGGTGTGTCGTGGAAGGAGAAGCCGATGCGGCGGATCTTGCCTTCAGCCTTATATTGGAGAAGACGGTCGTAAATTTTGAATTTCTTTACAGTTTCAAATTTATCCTTGTCCAGGGCGTGGAGAAGGTAAAAGTCGAAGTATTCCGTTTTGCAGCGGGCAAGCTGCTCGTTGAAGATACGGTCTATGTCCTCCTCCTTCTCGCACCAGCCCACCGGGAATTTGCTGGCCAGATAGTAGCTGTCCCGGGGATACTTGGTGAGCGTATCGCCGTAGAACCCCTCCGATTTGCCGCCGTGGTACATGTAGGCGGTGTCGTAATAGTTGACCCCATTTTCATAGGCCAGCTGCACCATGGCCTGCGCCTGAGGGTAATCGATATTCCCCTCTCCGTCGGTGGGGAGCCGCATAGCGCCGAAGCCCAGAAGGGATACGGTTGCGTCGGTGTTGGGCATATAACGGGTTTGCATCATAGAACTGCCTCCTTACAGGATGTTTATCTGTTTCCTTCTTTTTAGGGAATTGTTTCAATTATTTTTCCCCTATTTTATATTTTACCAAATTTTTGTATAAATACAAGAGGGAATGATTTGAAAAAATTACATTCTGTTTTTATGATGCGGCCTTGACTTTACTTTAAGTCAAGGCCAAACCGCACATAGGGATCCGGTTTGTCTCCGATTATATTTGTATAAAACGCTCCAAAGCTGAATAAACATTTCATAAATCCACAGAAATACATAAAAATAACAACTAAAACAACAAAAAACCACTTCCCCTTTGCCCAAAAGTATAGTATAATAAGTGGGTAAGCGATAGGGGCTTATTCTGTCTGTGGCCTAACCCCCACAGGCTACCCGCAACTCACAAATTTTAAAGTAAAGGAGCCTGACCTAACATGACCTCTCCCTACGAGATTAAAAAGGAAATCTGTGAGATCGGCAGACGCATCTATATGAATGGGTTTGTCGCGGCCAATGACGGCAACATCTCCGTAAAGGTGAGCGACAACGAGTTCTACTGCACCCCCACAGGCGTATCCAAGGGCTTTATGACCCCTGATATGATCATCAAGATCGACGCTGAGGGCAACAAGCTGGAAGGCAAGCTGAACCCCTCCTCCGAGATTAAGATGCACATGCGCTGCTATAAGGAGCGGCCCGACGTCCGCTCGGTGGTTCATGCCCATCCCCCAACGGCCACCGGATTTGCCATTGCCGGTATTCCTCTGGACAAGTACACCATGCCGGAAGCCGTTATTTCCCTGGGCGAGATCCCTCTGACCGCATACGGCACCCCCTCTACCATGGAGATCCCCGACGCGGTTTCCAAGGAGCTCCAAAACCATGACGCTTTCCTGCTCCAGAACCACGGCGCCCTGACCGTAGGCGTCTCCCTGCTCAACGCCTATTTCAAGATGGAGACACTGGAATTCTTTGCTAAGATCAGCCTGGTGGCCCGCCAGCTGGGCAATGAAAACGAGTTCACCTGCGATCAGATCGAGAAGCTGCTGGAAGTCCGGCGGAGAATGAATATCCCCGGCCGTCATCCCGGCTGCGCCAAGTGCTCCCGGAGAGGCACCTCCAGCTGTAAGTGCCTGACCCCCGGCTCCGATCCTGTCCCCGCCCCTACGGCAGCTCCTGCGGCAGCAGATCCCGCGGTGGTTGAGGAGATTACCCGCAAGGTACTGGCCGCCCTTCAAAGATAAGCTGCCTTCACGCCGGACTCTGTGGGAATATAGCATTATCATAAAACGAGCGCGGACGCTTTCAACGGGATTTGAACGAGTTGTCAACGGGAATTCAACCAAAAATGTACTGTACAGCATTTTTATAGTGGATTATGATACCGACTCTTTTATTTACATACAGTGTGGAATGAAGGGGAAGAGAACCCGTTTGTTCTCCCGGTGATTTGCAGAAAAGGGCGAACCAGCGAACCAGTGTGGGTACCCAACCGCTGGAACGCTTCATGCTGGCATTGCGCCGAACTCTGTACCATAAGATCCGGATGAGACCGGCTGATCGGGAGGTGACGAAGCCATGAGCTTGTATACCAAAAAAGGGGATACCGGCTTTTCCAGTACCATGAACCGCATAATGCTGGAAAAAAGCAGCCCGGTGTTCCATCTGTTGGGAACTCTTGACGAGTTTACCAGCGCCCTTGGCATGGCGAAGCCATGGATCCCCGCCCAGCTGCTGGAAATTGTCCGGCAGATTCAAAATGACGTCATTCTGCTTTCCGAGGAGATTGCCGGAGGGCCCCGGTTTGCCACCCATGAACGGGTGGCGAGCCTGGAAAAGGCCACCGCCTCCATTGAGGAAACCACATCCGTTTCCGCCGGAGCTCAATCCCAGACCGGCGGGGCGCTGGGGCCAGCGGTTCCAGGAGCTACCCAGGCAGGGGCTGCTTTGGACCTGGCTCGAGCCATTGTGCGCAGGGCGGAGCGGGAGGCGGTCGCCTTGTCCCAGCGCCGGGGCCTTTCCCGGGATATTATGGCCTGGCTCAACCGCATTTCGGACCTGATCTATGCCATGGCCCGGCTGGCGGACCAGCTGACCGGAACCGGGGAAGGAGAACCGCCCAGGAACACCTCTGCTCCCAGCGCCCCGGCAGATATGCCGGAGGAGGGCGGGCTTCCGCCTCTGCCTTACGGCTCCAGTGGGCCGGGGTTTGCCGCCCAGGCGGTGAACCTGTGCTTCCAGGTGCTGGAAAGGGCCAGAGAAATGGGATTTCGGGCTTCGGCGGCGGTCTGCGACAGCGGAGGCTTTCCCGTCTGTTCCATCCGGGATGACGGCGCCCTGCTGGCCAGTGTGGATATTGCCGCCAATAAAGCCTTTACCAGCGTATCTATGAAAATGTCTACCAAACAGCTTGCGCCCCTTGCCCAGCCCGGCGCGTCCCTCTACGGCATCCAGTTTACCAACGGGGGACGGATCGTGGTCTTTGGCGGAGGCGTTCCCCTGGAACGGGACGGCGCTGTGATCGCCGGATTCGGGGTCAGCGGGGGGACTGAGGAGCAGGATACCCGTTTGGCGGACATTGCACTCCAGCTTTTTAAAGGAGGTTTTCATTCATGAACCAGACAGCTGTTTCGGAGGGAACTGTCTCCGCGATTGTTGCCAAGGTGCTTTCCCAGCTTTCCGCAGGGGGCGGCGCGAACCCCTCTGCCGGAACGGCCTCCTATGACTCCGCTTCTTATTACGGCAGGAGATATATCGGCATCTACGACAACATGGAGGAAGCCCTCGCCGCCGCCAAGGATTCCTATAAGGCAATCAGGGCCATGACGGTGGAGCAGCGGGAAGCCATCATTTCTGAGATCCGCAAGCTCTGCTTTGCGGAAGCGGAGATTTTGGCCAAAATGGGCGTTGAGGAAACCGGCATGGGCCGTGTGGAGCACAAGCTCCTAAAGCATCAGCTTGTGGCCCGCAAAACCCCTGGCACCGAAGACCTGCGCACTGCTGCCATGACCGGGGACGGGGGACTGACCCTGGTGGAGATGGCCCCCTTCGGCATCATTGGGAGCATTACCCCCAGCACCAACCCCAGCGAGA
>CATJCP010000375.1 GCA_949737515.1 uncultured Oscillospiraceae bacterium
TCTTCCCCGCTTCGGTACATCCCTTTTATGGATGTCCTCTTCTCCAGCTCCTTCTATCCTTACAAAAATAATTTAGAAAATGCATTTTTATTCATCTATAATAAACGAATATGCTTTTCGCCGCCTTACTCCTCCATCCCGTAACAATAATACATAGTTTCGGCCCAGGAAAGAATGGAAACTTGCCCCATTTTCCCTTACACTTATAGCAGATAATCTGTATACATGATAGAAAGGTAGGCAATCGTATGGAAGAATTACAAAAAATAAGCAAGGCTGTCGGACAACTTGCTGAATATGGGGTAGCTTGCAAACTCATTGGACAGGATGACCGCATATATGTTATCAACCAGCTGCTGGATCTTCTTCGGCTGGATGAATATAGTCCTGTACCTTCAGAATTCCCAGAGCCTCTGCCTGCCTTACATGAGATTCTGGACTGCCTGACAGATTACGCTGTCCGCCAGGGTCTGACCCAAACCAGCGGTGCCACAGGACGGGACTTGTTCGACACAAAAATAATGGGTCTGATTTGCCCCCGTCCGTCGGAGGTAATCGCAGAATTTTGGCATAGATATCAGAAGTCTTCCCAGAATGCCACCTCTTGGTATTATCAACTCTGCGGGGACGTCAATTATATCCGCCGGGACCGTATTTCCAAAGATGTAAAATGGATTTCGAATACCTCTTATGGCCCGCTGGATATCACCATCAACCTTTCCAAACCGGAAAAGGATCCCAAGGCTATCGCTGCAGCATTGACCCAGGTCCAGTCGTCCTATCCCAAGTGTATGCTTTGCCGGGAAAACGAGGGTTTCGCTGGGCGGCTTAACCATCCGGCGCGGCAGAATCTGCGCCTGATTCCCCTGACATTGAACGGCGAGAGCTGGTATATGCAGTACTCCCCTTATGTTTACTATAATGAACATTGTATCGTTCTCAACGGAGAGCATACCCCCATGAAAGTGAGCCGCAGTTCCTTCCAGCGTCTTCTGGATTTTGTCCAGCAATTCCCACACTACTTTATTGGCTCCAATGCAGACCTGCCCATTGTCGGAGGCTCTATCCTTACCCACGACCATTTCCAGGGGGGATGCTATACCTTTGCCATGGAAAAGGCCCCAATCCTTCAAACCGTTTCTATCCGGGGATATGGCCAGATAGAAGCTGGCGTTGTAAAATGGCCTATGTCAGTTCTGCGCCTGCGTTCCGGGGAAAAACAAGAATTGGTAGAGCTGGCGTCCCACGTTTTGGATGTGTGGCGGAATTATACAGATGAAGAAGCCGGCATACTAGCCTTTACTGGACGGACTCCCCATAATACGATAACGCCCATTGCCAGAATGGCAAAGGATGGTTCAGGTAAGTTTGAGCTGGATTTAGTCCTCCGCAACAACCGTACCACCGAACAGTATCCGCTGGGCATCTTCCATCCCCATTCAGAGCATCATCACATTAAGAAGGAAAATATCGGGTTAATTGAAGTCATGGGGTTGGCAGTCCTTCCGGCACGTCTGAAAAAAGATATGGAGGCATTGGAAAAGGTTCTGTCCCAAGGAGCTTCCATCCCGGATGAAAGCCCACTGACTATCCATGGACCATGGATAGAAGAAATCCGGCAAAAATACTCTCCTGAAAAAATAAAGGAATCCCCTGAAGGAATTCTCCGTCAAGAGATAGGTCAGGTATACGCGCAGATTTTGGAGCAATGCGGCGTATTCAAGGCAACAGATGTGGGATTAGAGCATTTTCTTCGCTTTATCTCAAAGATTTAAGAGAGCAACAATAAATAAACCGCCGCTGAACACATTTGGTGTGTTCAGCGGCGGTTTACTGTTTCTACTTGTTTTTATGCAATGGCCAGAGTTCTCCCGCCTTTGTCCGCCTCTGGCTTTCCCACCTGATAGCGGTTAGCGATCTGTTCTGCCTGCCCTTTTGTCACTGTACGGGTAGTCCCTCCTGATACATAAATTCTTCCGCACTCCGGACAGATGGCGTTATGGATTGTCACGCTCTGGAAAACAACTTCCCGACCCTCCTGCTCTGCCTGAAACTGTTCCCTACCAACGTGTTCCCTTTCATGACTGCGTACGGCTGCGTTCGCCATATCCGCGTCAATCGTCGTGGGAGATTTGTAGGAAACCCCAGGATCGTCAGAGCCATCCTGATATTTCCGGTTTTTACAGGTCTCACATTCGCCGGAATCGCTCTTGCGATGTACAGCACTGGACGGGGATTGCTCCTCCTTAGCCGCTGCTGCTAGAGTCCCGCCGTCCTTTTTCAGGGATTCTGGTGAAACTCCCACCTCCCAGTTCTTTGGGAGGACAGATCGGGACTGGTTTGTATTTTGTACCATACCCCAGTTGGACATACGATAGCCCATCCCAATGCCTCCAATAGCCATACTCATTTTACTGCTCACCTCCTAGGATTCAATGCGCATCCTGATAAATCACTAAAAAAGAAACATTACTACTATATTATACGGCTGATATCAGGGAAAATCAACCCTGTCACGTTCCCCTTCCAGCTTGACAGCACTATTTTTTCTGTCAGCTGTTAACGGATAAAGTTGGTCTGCCGGTGCCGCTCCTCCTGTACAGGTACAATTCCCTCACGTCTGCCGATTTCAATACATTTTAACAGCCAAGCCATATTGTTCGCCAGAGTGCGCATGATCTGAAGACCTTCCTCATCCTGGGCAACCTGTTCCGGTGTATTTCCATGGACCATATTCCAGTATTGGGAGGAGACCACCGGCATCTGGTTGATGGAAAAGTACTTGTTCAGCTCATCCAGCGTAGCAGTGGTTCCAGCCCGCCTGGCAGAACAGACCGCGGCGGCAGGCTTATAGGCGAGGCTGCTTCCCGCAGAGTAGAAGAGCCGGTCCAGAAACGAGATAACAGAGCCATTGGCGGAGGCATAGTAAACTGGGGACCCAACAATCAGTCCATCGCATTCCTGCGCTTTAGCCGCTGCCTTGTTTACCACATCGTCAAAGACGCATTTTCCCGTATTTTTACAATTGCGGCAGCTGATGCATCCGCTGATGGGCTTCTTCCCGATTTGAAAGATCTCTGTTTGAATTCCATTCTTATCCAGCTGTCCGGCGACCTCAGAGAGAGCGGTAAAGGTGCACCCGGCGGCGTTGGGGCTTCCATTGATTAACAAAACCTTCATGGGGTGGGACCCTCCTGTCATTTGTTTTCTCTGGCAAGCTGGACGCTATAATGTCCAGTAGATATATTAAATATGCGCTTTTCCCCTGCCTTGCCGTTGATGGTATATTTTCCTTCCCAAGGCAGTGTCACTGTTGCAAAAGCATTAAAGGGGATCTCAATTTCCAGGTTCCAGCTGTCCTCTTTGTATTCCCAATTGATCCGATATTCTCCGGCGGCGCTGTCATAACGGCATTTCACCCATGGGATCCTGGAGTCTGGCTGGGGTGCGATAGCCGCCTTGACAAAGCCTGGGCCATCCTCGCAGGGGCGAAGGCCGCACATATTCCTGTACATCCACTCTACAATGGAACCATAGGCGTAGTGGTTCAGGCTGTTCATCCCAGTATCGCTGATACTGCCGTCAGGGAGCACCGAGTTCCATCTCTCCCAAACAGTGGTAGCTCCCATATTCACCTCGTACAGCCAACTGGGATAGTCTTCATTGAGCAGCAGGGTATAGGCGTAGTCGTTGGAGCCATTATCCGAAAGGGCGCGGCACAGGTATGGCGTGCCCACAAAGCCAGTATCCAGGTGGAGATTGTTGGCCTCCAGCTTTTCCCGCAGGGACTGTATGATCTTGCCCCGGTGCTCTTTGGGGACTATGTCCATAAACAGCGCTACCACCATCGCCGTCTGGGTGTTGATGGCAATCCTTCCCGACGGGGTAAAGAACTCCCGCTGCATGGCCATCCTGATTTCCTCCGCCAAGGTGTGGTACTGCTTATACAGGGCCTTTTCCCCCAGGGCTTGGGCAGCCTTGGCAGTCAGTTCCGCCGAATACATATAGTAGGCTGAGGCAATATAGGCGTTGTCCGTTCCCCCGAAGCGGCTCTGCTTATCAGGGTTATCCAGGGCCAGCCAGTCGGCAAAGTGGAAGCCTGTGCGCCACAGACGTTTGCCGCCATCCCTTTCATCCTGCCGCTTGATATAATCCACCCAGCCCCGCATATTTTGGAACTGCCGGCGGAGCATCTTCTTATCCCCATAGTGAAGGTATAACGTCCAGGGGATCACTGCCGCCGCATCCCCCCAGGCGCAGGAGGCAACGCAGGTTGTCCGGTTTCCTAAAACAATGCTGTTCTGGTTTCGCATCATCTGGGGCACCACATGGGGGACCGCCCCGTCAAAGTATTCCTGCTCAAAGAGCATATCGTGGAGGTATTTGGAGAAGAAAGCGGGGGTGTACATATTATAGCTGGCTGTTCCGCAGAAAATTTGGGCGTCCCCGGTCCAGCCCATCCGTTCATCCCGCTGAGGGCAGTCGGTGGGCACGTCCAGGAAGTTCCCCTTTTGCCCCCACAGGGCATTGTGGAACAGCTGGTTGATCTTGGGGTTGGCAGTGATGATTTCCCCTGTACAGGGGAGGTCGGAATGGAGGACCCAAGCGGTAAAGTCCTCGGGCCTTACCTCGCCGGACATTTTGACGTTGAGATACCGGAAGCCGTAAAAGGTAAAGTGGGGCCGGATATGGGCTTTTTTTCCATTGGAGATATAGGTGTATTCCTCCTTGGCGGTGCGCAGATTGTCCCGGTAGAAATTCCCCTGCTGGAGGATTTCCCCGCACTGCAGGGTCAGGCTTTCTCCCTCTGGAAGGTCTGCCTCCACCTCCATCCATCCGGTCAGGTTCTGGCCAAAATCCAGCACCGTTTCCCCAGCCGGAGTATGGATCACCTCAATGGGCTTGAGGCACTCCTGTTTGGTGACGGGCACGCTCCACCGTTCGCTCAGCTTGTCGTAGCGCAGGCTGCATGGCTGTATGGGACTCCAGGTTCCGTTGGGGGCCCCGTTGGACCAACCTTCGATTTCCAGACGGCTGTCATAAACCTCTCCATCGTATATCCCGCTGGACGTCACCGGACCCAGAGCGCACTCCCAGGTCAGATCTGTGGGGATGACAATTGTTTCATCGTCCTCTGTTTCCAGCACGATCTCGCACAGAAAGGCGAATTGGTCCCCAAAGGTTGCGTTCTCTGGGCTGAACCCAAACCGGCCCATATACCATCCTTTACCCAGCATGGCCCCCGCCGTATTTTCCCCCTGACGCAGGAGCGGGGTTATATCGTAGGTCTGGTACTGGATCCAAAAATCGTAGTCGTTGCAGTAGGGGGTCAGGTATTCGCCGCCAACCTTCTCCCCATTGATATAGAATTCATACAGGCCCACCCCGCAGACATAGGCCCTGGCCTGCCGAACCTTGTCCGCCGCGGGCAGGGAAAAGGTTTTGCGCATCAGCGGATGGCTGGAGCAGGCAATGCTGGGGGAAATCCACATCCCCTTCCAGGCCTCATCCAGCTTGCCGGTCTCAAAAAAGGCGGGGGAGCTTTGGGCTGTGTCCCCGTCATTCGCCCACACCTGTACCCGCCACCAGTAACGGGTTCGAGGAGATAGGGCAATCGTCAGGGGAAAGTCGACGCTGCTGGCGGAAGCGGTTTTTCCGCTGTCGTAGAGGATATGGTCAAAGGTCTCCTCCAGGGATACCTGGACTTGTGCAAATCTCTGTGTACTGCCAGTGGCATCCTTTACAGTCCAGGACAGGCTGATCCCATCCA
This sequence comes from uncultured Oscillospiraceae bacterium, assembly GCA_949737515.1. Taxonomy (GTDB): domain Bacteria; phylum Bacillota; class Clostridia; order Oscillospirales; family Ruminococcaceae; genus UBA1405. The sequence continues at coordinate 5,771 of CATJCP010000375.1, forward strand.
GGGCATAGCCGATGGGATTGACTATGTGGTTGACGCGCAGATTTGTTATTTCCATCGTGTTCCGTCCTTTCTCTTACAGGCGAAGATAATTGGTATGCTTCCAGTATAGTATGGGGCACGACTTTTTACAATTTGTCAGATTGACCATTTTTAAAAATCATATTTGGATATAATGATTAGATATACAGATGATGGAAACTTATCCCAAAAAACTTAGAGAAGTTGCAAAACCAATTAAATTTTTTTCTTTTTAAAAAAATTTACATTTTCATGTTTTATTGAACAAAAATCCCCAAACGGACAGAAAATCCTATGGACAAGCAACGGCTGAACAGGTATAATAAAGGCATGAAAGAGGAAAGGAAGGGAATCATGGAGACAAAGCGTGTTATCATCAAAGGCGGCCATGTGATAGACCCCTCTCAGCACTTAGATGACATGTCAAATATTTACATAGAAAACGGAACGATTGTAGGAATCAGCGCCGGTGAGCCAGATGAAGGGTGGGAAACCGCCGAAGTAATTGAAGCTGCCGGCCTTTATGCTGTTCCAGGACTGGTGGATATTCACGTCCATTTCCGCGACCCCGGCTTTACAGAAAAGGAAGATATCCTATCTGGTTCTCAGGCCGCCGCCGCCGGGGGCATTACCTCGGTGGTCTGTATGCCCAACACCAATCCGCCTGTCAGCAGCCCGGAGATTATCCGGGATATCCTGGAAAAAGCTGCAAAGGCGGACTGCTGGGTCTATCCCATGGCCACCATCACCAAGGACATGGCTGGAGCTGTCCTGAGCGATTTTGAGACTCTTTTTAAGGCCGGGGCAATCGGATTCAGCGATGACGGGCGCCCTGTTGCCAATGCCCGCCTGATGCAGGACGCTATGGTTCAGTGCCAGGCCCTTGGGGCCCCTATCGCCAGCCACTGCGAGGATTTGGATATCATCGGGGATGGAAAGATGAACCTGGGGAAGGTCTCCCGGGAATTGGGAGTACCAGGGATGGACCGCACCTCGGAGGACAGTGTGACAGCGCGGGAAATTGAGCTGGCGGCTGGAACAGGGACGGCAGTGCATATCTGCCATGTATCCACCAAGGGCTCGGCGGATATCCTGCGGGACGCAAAGGCCCGGGGGGTCAGGGTCACAGCGGAAACCGCTCCCCACTACTTTATGCTCACCGACGAGCTGCTTCGGAAGGGAGACGCGGATTACCGCATGAATCCGCCCCTTCGCACTGAGGAAGACCGTATTGCCATTTTAGAGGCAGTGCGGGATGGGATTATCGATGTAATCGCCACCGACCACGCCCCCCATACCCCTGCCCAAAAGCAGGACTTTATAAAGGCCCCTAACGGCATTGTGGGGCTGGAAACCTCCTTTGGCGCCTGTATGACCTCCCTGGTCCATACAGGAATTCTCTCCCTGTACGGGCTGATTGAACGGATGTCCACCCTGCCGGCCAAGCTGATGGGCTTGCCTGCGGGAAGCCTGAAGGCCGGTTCCGCCGCGGACCTGATGCTGTTTGCCCCCAATGAGGAATGGACTGTGGACCCTGCCCGATTCCGCTCCAAGTCCCGCAACTCCGCCTTTAAGGGAATGACCTTCAAGGGAAAGGTGAAATTGACGCTGCTGGGCGGACGGATTGTTTACGACGACCGTTATTCTGGCCGGTAAACCGTTTTTCCGGAACAGAATCGTATAAATCTCACAAATGATAAAGGAGATGATTTCCCTTGTCCATGGATCGTTTGATGGAACGAATCGCCGCGACAAAAAACCCCTCGGTTGTGGGGCTGGATCCCAAGCTGGATTACATCCCTGAGCATATCAGGCAGGATGCCTTCCAAACATTCGGGTACACTCTGGAGGGGGCCGCCGCCGCTTTCCTGCGGTTTAACCAGGAGATTATTGACGCGGTCTGCGACATTGTGCCCGCCGTCAAGCCCCAGGCCGCTTATTACGAAGCCCTGGGCTGGCAGGGGGTAAAGACGCTCAGCGAGACCATCGCCTATGCCAAGCAGAAGAAGATGTTTGTGATCACCGATGGAAAGCGCAACGACATCGGTTCCACCATGGAGGCCTATGCAGATGCTCACCTGGGGGTGACCAGGGTTGGGGATGAGCTGATCCCCGCCTTTAACAGCGACGCCCTTACGGTAAACGGTTACCTGGGAACTGATGGGATCAAGCCCCTTTTGGACCTCTGCAACCGGTATGACAAGGGGATCTTTGTGCTGGCCAAAACCTCCAACCCCAGCTCCGGCGAGCTGCAGGACAAGCTGATAGACGGAGAGCCCGTTTACCTGCACATGGGCCGGATGTGCGAGGCCTGGGGCGAGGAAGCCTATGGGAAGTACGGTTACTCCGGCGTGGGGGCAGTGGTAGGGGCCACCTATCCGGAGCAGCTGACAGAGCTGCGGAAAAAGCTTCCCCACACCTTTTTCCTGGTTCCGGGATACGGGGCCCAGGGCGGAGGGGCCCAAGGCGTCGCAGGCGGATTCGATGAAAAGGGCATGGGGGCCATTGTAAATTCATCCAGGGCCGTTCTGTGCGCATGGAAAAAGACCGGCGGAGACGGAAGGGATTTTGCCCAGGCCGCCCGGAAGGAAGCCCTTCGGATGCGGGACGACATTACCTCCTGCATCCCGGAGATCACCCTTGGGTAAAGGCTTTTACCGTCACCATCACCCCTGCTGTTCGATTGCGTGTATATGAAAAACACCTTGTATAAAAACAAAACAGAAGGAGTATTTGCTTATGTCATTCAAATCCTCATCCGATGCAATTTTTGACCGGGAGGACCGGGTCGCGCCACTGGGGCTCATTGTGATGAACGGCGCGGAGGGCCTTGGAACGGAGATTGACCAGTACCTGGTGCAGTGGAGCAGACAGGGCGGCGGCGATGAAGAGACATTCCGGATCGAGGCGGAGTGCCCCCGGTTCGCCACCGGCGACGGCAAGGGCATCATCAAATCCACCGTCCGGGGCTCGGCCCTGTTTATCCTGGTGGATGTGGGCAACTATAACTGCACCTACAATCTGTTTGGGTACGAAAACCACATGTCGCCGGACGACCATTACCAGGACCTGAAGCGGCTGATCCAGGCCGCTGAGGGGAAGGCCCACCGGATCAACGTGATCATGCCGCTGCTGTACGGCGGCAGGCAGCACAGGAGGAACTACCGGGAATCCCTGGACTGCGCCGTCATGCTCCAGGAAATGCGGAATATGGGCGTTTCCAACCTGGTCACCTTTGACGCCCACGACCCCAGGGTGCAGAACGCCGTCCCCCTCATGGGCCTTGACAACATGATGCCCACCTATCAGGTGCTCAAATGCCTGCTGCACCATTATCCCGACATGGCGTTTGACAAGGATCACTTTATGATTGTCAGCCCGGATGAAGGGGGAATGAACCGGAACATGTACTATTCCTCGGTGCTGAGCGTGAACCTGGGGATGTTCTACAAGAGAAGGGATTACTCCAGGGTCGTCAACGGGGGGAATCCCATTGTGGCCCATGAATACCTGGGCGATTCGGTGGAGGGAAAGGACATCTTTATTGCGGATGACATCCTTTCCTCCGGCGAGTCGGTGCTGGATATCGCCTATGAGCTGAAAAAGCGCAAGGCCAACCGCATTTTCGCCGCCCCCACCTTCGCCCTTTTCACCCATGGCCTGAAGCAGTTCGACAAGGCGTACCAGGAGGGGATCATCGCCGGGGTGTTTGGCACCAACCTGACCTACCTGAGCCCGGAGCTGCGCACCCGGGACTGGTTCCACGAGGTGGACATGGCCAAGTATATCGCCTATTATGTGGCCTCCCTCAACCACGATATGTCTGTAGGGCTGATTTTGGACCCCCACAAGAAGATAGACAAGCTGCTCCAAAGACGGGGAAACCGGCAGGGATAATTTTACCTGATCCTGATATCACATACGATAATACCGCCGCGGCGCTGAGACCATGTCCCAGCGCCGCTTTTTTGTGAGAATATTTTTCCTGAGAAACTTTTTCTTGACTCTTACGCGGCGTAAGATGGTATAATCCTATCAAACAGATGGGAGGCTTTACAATGAAAATGAAGGAAGTATGCCAAAAAACCGGCCTGACTGAAAGGGCGGTTCGGTACTATATTGAACGCGGACTAATACAGCCTACCGCAACCCCCTCCGCTGTGGGCAGACGCACGGACTATCAGTTTGACGGCAGCCACATTTCAGAGCTCAGGGACATTGCGGCGCTACGGGGATGCGGATTTCCCCTAGAGCGCATCCTGCGCATAAAGCAAGATCCCTCCGAAATCCCCAGACAGATAGAGGAACAGATGAAGGAAACAGAGTCCCAGGAAAGGGATGTCCGCAAAAGAAGGGAAATTCTCAGCCGCATCCATTTGACCTCCATTTCAGATATGGGGGAGCTTGCAGAAAATCTTTGCCGGGAGGAGCGAACCCTATCCCTTCCCAATCTTGAAACAGAGCCCAATTTCCGCCGCCTGGACGAAATAGAGGGCGCAGAAGAAGGGGATAGGGCAGAGGCCCTTCAGCGGGCGCTCCGCAGGGAGATGCAAAAACGCGGCTGGCTGTTGGCCGGGATCGGGCTGCTGTTGGTGCTGGCGCTGGGAGCGGGGGTATTGATCCATTGGCGGAATAAGACGGCCTATACGGTCTTTACATCGGTATCGTCAGCCACCTTTCTGGAAAAATGGCCGGAAGAGGGGGAACTATTTGCCACTCTGCGCTTTGGGGAAGGGTCGGAGCTGGCCGGTATGACCTGCACGGTGCGGTTTGAAAACTATCCCCTGTACTGGGCCATTGTGCCGGGATATGAGTATATCGGGGCTTCCATCAGCGCGGAGGTCCCCTTGTGGCAGGGACGGAAGGAGGGGATTATAATAGAAGGCAGCATCCCCTCTGTGGATATTGTCCGGTTGGTACAGGATGAGGCGCTTGCCCGAAAGTATATGGTTGTCACCACAGTACAGGGAGAGTAATACTGGCGGCCTCCGGCTCATATATTGAAGGGAACAAACCTATGCCGGAGGGGTATGAAGTTGAAAAAACATGGATTTTATCGCCGGAATGGGCGCGTGCCCCATTCGCGGCTTGTTCGCAGCCTCATAAGCCGGAGCGCCGGCCTTCGTATACGGCTGGGGAAACCCCTGGCGGTCTCCCTGGCCCTGCTTTCCGTTGGAATATTCCATGCAAGGGGGATCTCTCTGCTTTCCCTGGTACAGCAGGCGGCAGTTCTGTCCGCCGCATTGGCTATGCCGGAGGCCGGGCTTGGACAGATCCAGGAACGGTATCAGGACGCCCTTTCTCTGCCGGAAGAGGTTGTGTCCCCGCCTTCTGCCGGCGCGCCGTCCTCCTCCGCCCCTTTTATACAGCCCCTTCCAACGGATTTTACCATTGACCTCCCCCCTGACGCTCCTCTGGAAGAGGGGGAAATTTCCTCCCAGGGATCAGAAGCGCCTGGGGAATCGGACGAGGTTTTGGCCTCCTCTGAGCCGGAGCCCTCCATTTCCCTCTCCGCGCCGGGTTCAGACCTCTCCCCTGTCTATAAGATCACTGGGAACCCAATGGCAAACCGCTATATTCCGCCGGAAAACCGAGGGACCATTCTGTCCCAGACCTTTGACGCCCCTGAATCCCCCATTTACATACAATTTGGCCAGGGGAAGATCAAAAACAGCACCAGCCTGACCAATGCCCAGGCAGAGGAAGTGCTGGACGTCCCCTGCAGCATTGGTGTAGACGACCTGTCACAGCCGACCGTTCTCATCTATCATACCCACGCCACTGAAGCCTATGAGCCCTTTGATTCGGAATACTTTGACAAAACGTATAATTGGCGCTCGGATGACAATGATAAAAATATGGTAGCGGTTGGAACGGCCTTGGCCCAAAAGCTGGAGCAGGCTGGGATCGGGGTTGTTCACATCGAGGAACAGCATGACAATCCCTCCTACAACGGCGCGTATGATAAAAGCGCCCAAGCCATTCGGGAGGCACTGGAGCAGTACCCCACGATACAGGTCATTCTGGACATCCACCGGGATGCGATCCAACGGGACCCGGATACCATTGTCAAGGCAGTGGCAGATATAGAGGGCAGAAAGGCAGCCCAGCTGATGATCATTGCGGGCTGTGACGACAACGGTTCCCTGGGGATGCCCCAGTGGAAGGAAAACTTCCGGTTTTCCGCCGCTTTGCAGGATATTTTGGAGACCATGTACCCGGGTCTGTGCAGGCCGGTATTTTTTTGTTATCGGAAATACAACATGGATCTGTGCCCCAACGGCGCCCTGATTGAGATAGGCTCCCACGGGAACACGCTGGAGGAAGCGCAGTACACCGCCGAACTGCTGGGGAATGCTCTGATTGTGCTGCTTCAAGGCCAAATTTAATACGAATGGGCAATCAACTGCAGATTCGTATCAGAAAAAATTCGAGGTTTGTATGCGAGTGAAAAAAAAGAAGCCCCTTCGGGCCGGAACAGCCGGATTCCTCAGCACAGCCGGAAAGCAGCAGCCCTTTTGGTACGCTTGCTTTTTGGCGCTGCTCTGCACCTTATTTGGGGTGGGAATGTCTGTTGTCGGGCTGCGGGCTGCGGAAAACCAGTACATTGATTCCTATTCTATTGTCACATGGGAGCCAACAGGACCTCTTTCAGGAGAGCTTTCGGTTTTGGGCTGGCAGTCAAGGTGGGACTTTTCTGCCGTGAACCAGGCAGCCAGATGGGTACAAAAGGCGTTCCCGCTGATCCCCGCTCCCCTGCGGTTTGGAAAACAGCTGTCCATTTTAGGGAAACAAGCCCTGACGCAGTTTCGGGAGCTCCAAAGGCAGCGGGACTTTATTGAGAATGTCTCCCAGAACTTGACAAAACAGAGAAAGTGGGTATAATAAAAACAGATGGGGAACCTAAAAGACGGTTACTCCCCTTAGCAACTAAGAAACAGCCACTAGGGCGCAGCGGCTGTTTCTTTTTTGTTGCCTGCAAGCAGAGCGGCAGGGTTGTCTTGGCTTTGACAATTTCATGAAAAATTTTCCATGGGCTGGTGTGCATATTATTGCGTACCAGTTCCTTTTTATGCTATAATTAGAAGAGTAGCAATTTTATTTGTATGGAAAAGCCCTCCGACGGAGCGCCGATTGACCGCCGGAGCACACCAAATATGGAATCTGATATATTGAGGTGAATTTTTTGCCGAATAACTGTGAAAACGTCCGTAATTTTTGTATTATAGCCCATATTGATCATGGAAAGTCCACCCTGGCGGACCGAATCCTGGAAAAGACCCAGGCCGTCTCCATGCGGGAGATGGAAAACCAGCTGTTGGACAACATGGACATTGAAAGGGAGCGGGGCATCACCATCAAGGCCCGCGCCGTACGTCTGAACTACCGGGCACAGGATGGGAAGGACTATGTTTTTAATCTCATTGATACCCCTGGGCATGTGGACTTCAATTATGAGGTTTCCCGCTCCCTGGCCGCCTGCGAGGGCGCGCTCCTGGTAGTGGACGCCTCCCAGGGAATTGAGGCCCAGACTCTCGCCAACACCTACCTTGCTCTGGAGCACGATTTGGAAATCCTCCCGGTGATCAACAAGATCGACCTGATCTCTGCGGACCCGGATCGGGTCTGCCATGAGGTGGAGGACGTCATCGGCATTCCCGCCATGGACGCTCCCCGCATCTCCGCCAAAAATGGGATCAATATTGAGGCGGTGTTGGAGGATATTGTGCAGAACATCCCCGCCCCTGTCAGCCAGCCCGATCTGCCGCTGCGGGCGCTGATTTTTGACTCCTACTATGACAGCTATCGGGGCGTTATCGTCTACGTGCGGGTGATGGAGGGAAAGCTCAAGGCCGGGGACACCATCCGTATGATGGCCAGCGGCGCCGAATACTCAGTGGTGGAAGTGGGGTATATGGGGGCTACTACTTTGACTCCTTCCCAGGAGTTGGTTTCCGGGGAGGTGGGGTACATTGCCGCCAGCATCAAGAACGTCAAGGAAACCGCTGTGGGCGACACCATCACCTGTGTGGACCGGCCTGCTGAAGAGCCTCTTCCCGGTTACCGCAAGGCCAACCCCATGGTATTTTCCGGTATCTATCCTGCTGACGGGGCGAAATACCCGGATTTGCGGGAGGCCCTGGAAAAGCTTCAGCTCAACGACGCATCCCTTTCCTTTGAACCGGAAACCTCTGTGGCGCTGGGCTTTGGGTTCCGGTGCGGGTTTTTGGGGCTGCTCCACATGGAGATTATCCAGGAGCGGCTGGAGCGGGAGTACAACCTGGACCTGATCACCACTGCCCCCAGCGTGGTGTATGAGCTTACCCTCACCAATGGGCAGACGGTTTTTATCGACAACCCCACCAATTACCCTGACCCGGCTGTAATTGCCAGCGCCCAGGAGCCCTTTGTCAAGGCCAGTATTTTTACCCCCACCGAATTTATCGGGAACCTGATGGACCTTTGCCAGCAGCGGCGGGGCGTTTATAAGGACACCAAATACCTGGACACCGACCGGGTGGAGCTGCACTATGATCTTCCCCTAAATGAGATCGTATATGACTTTTTCGACGCCTTGAAATCCCGGACAAGGGGATACGCCTCCTTCGACTATGAACTTTCCGACTATCGGGAATCCAATCTGGTAAAACTGGATATTCTGCTCAACGGCGAAATGGTGGACGCCCTTTCCTTTATCGTCTTTGCGGACAACGCCTACCCCCGTGCCAGGCGGATGGCAGAAAAGCTGAAGGAACATATCCCCAGGCAGCTCTTTGAGGTTCCAATCCAGGCCGCTATCGGCGGAAAGGTCATTGCCCGGGAGACCGTCAAAGCCATGCGCAAGGACGTACTTGCCAAGTGTTACGGCGGCGACATCACCCGGAAAAAGAAGCTGCTGGAAAAGCAAAAGGAAGGCAAAAAGAAGATGCGCCAGCTCGGAACCGTGGAGGTTCCCCAGGAGGCGTTTATGGCCGTGCTCAAGCTGGACAGCGACTGATGCGCAACTCCCATTCAAACAGCAGGGGGCTTTCGGGCTTCTTCCTATTTATATATGTATCCGACCCATATTCCAACAAAGGAGATTTCCAGTATGAATTATATTGTCCTTGATCTGGAATGGAATCAACCCTTGTCCAAGGAAGCCCCTTCCTATCAAAAATACGGCAACTACCTTACCAGCGAGATCATTCAATTTGGCGCGATCAAACTGGACGGCTCAAAAAAAATAATTGATTCCTTCCGTTCTGTGGTGGCCCCCAAGTGTTACCGCAAGCTGCACCACCATGTAAAGCGTCTGACTTCCCTGACCCAGCGGGATGTTGACGCCGGCCTGCCCTTCCCTGTAGTTGTGAAACGCTTCCGCAAATGGTGCGGCCCGGAGGAGAGCTATGCCCTCTTGACCTGGGGATATGACGACATTCCCGCCTTGGGGAGCAATCTGGTCTTTTACCAGCAGGATATTTCCTGGCTGAACCCCTGGTACAATCTGCAGGTGATCTTCAACGACCAAGAGGGCCAGGATGCAAATCAAAAGGGGCTTTCATCAGTGATTGAATACTACCACCTTCAACAAAACAGTCAGTTCCACGACGCCCTCAACGACGCCCGGTATACTGCAATGATCGCGGCCCGGCTGGATGTGGAGAAAGGGATCCAAAAATACCCGTCCTTGGTCAATCCGCTGATCCTGGGGGTAAAGGGGGTGGCCCCGCCCCTGGAGACGGTGCGGGCCCAGGAGATCCCCAATAAAAAGGCGATATTTATGATGCCGGAATTTTCAGAATTCCATTGTCCGGTATGCGGGGGGAAAATTTCCCAAAATATCCAGTGGGTGCGGCAAAACGGGGATAAGCATCTTCATCTGGCCAGCTGCCCGCAGGACGGGGCGTTCCTGCTCCGCCTGCGCATCTTAAAGGGGAGCGGTGAAACCTTTATGGCTATGCGCACCGCTGAAAAGGCGGACGAGGAAATCGCCGCAGCCTATCGGGTCCGGGAAGCAAAGGAATTGGAACGTGCAGAACTGTTAAAATTGAAGAAAAATGCCAAAACAGAAGAGAAACAAGAAATTCCCAGTTGATTCCATCCAACCTGCCGGACAAGCCGCCTGCGGGAAGATACCCTCAAGCCTATCTGAGATAAGATAGGCTTGAGGGTATTTTTTTTCAGAAAAGCGGATGAATATGCGGTCTCCAACCCATATGGAGAGAGAAAAAACGCGCCATTTTCAGGCTCGTGCTGGGTTAGCCCGCCCGATTCATGGTGTTTGAATGGTGTTTAGGTAGGATTTGGAAACTTAAATGTCGAATTTTGTCAAACCAACGAAGTTAGGAGGGGCAAGTTATGCCAAGCATTCAGCAGCGTGGCAGCAGCTACCGGGTAACAGTTTCCTGCGGCTATGACGCGAATCGGAAGCAGATTCGCAAAACCAAGACCTATCGTCCTATTCCGGGTATGACGCCCCGTCAGATCGAAAAAGAAGTCAACCGCTTTGCCATTGTCTTTGAGGCAACCGTAAAAAATGGGGAATACCTGGACGCGGGCAGGATACGGCTATGCGATTTTTGCCCCCAATACCTTGAGATCGCCTCTAAAATGCTCTCCCCTGTCACTTATTCCGCCTATGAGCGGATTATCCGCCAATACATCCTGCCGATTTTGGGGCACTTTCGGCTGTCGGAAATCCGGCCCTTTCACATCCAGATGTTTGTACAGCAGCTCCAGACGCCAGGACGGGCCAGGGGGAAGCAGGTGGAGTCGCTGTCCGCCAGTTCGGTGCGGCGGTACTTTGTCGTCCTCCAGTCAGTGCTGGGGCGGGCGTTTAAGCTGGGGATGATATCCTCCAATCCGGCGGATTCAGAGCGGATCGAGCTGCCCTACTCCGACGACGCCCAAACAGATATCTTTACAAAGGAAGAGGTGGAGGAAATGCTCCGGTGCCTGGAGCGGGAACCGGCACAGAATCAGCTGCTGATCCATCTGGCCATTCTCACAGGATGCCGCCGGGGGGAACTGCTGGCCCTTACCTGGGATGACATTGACTACCAGACCGGGATTATCACCATTTCCAAGAGCAGTTACCAGATTCCAGGCGGGGAGGTCTGCACTAAAACGCCCAAGACGCGGGGAAGCATCCGGGAGGTGGCGGTTCCGGAATACTGCCTGGAGATGATGAAGGCCTACCAGGAGGAACAGCCCAAGCGGCTGACTGGGGAAAACAAGGGGAGATGGATCTTTACACGAGACGATGGAAGCCCCATGCCACCCCAAAGGGCCACGCGGTGGTTCAGTGATTTTTTGTACCGGAACCATCTGCGGCACCGAAAGTTCCATTCTCTGCGGCATACAAGCGCCACTCTTCTGTTATTAAATGGGACGGATATTAAAACGGTATCGGCGAGGCTGGGACACACACAGCTTTCCACGACCAACAGGTATGTACACGCAATTTCAGAGGCGGACAAGGAGGCGGCGGAGCTGTTGGGGAAGCTGTTCTCGGGAGAAGAGGAAAAGTAACGTCCTGTCTCCGCTTACATATTATATTTATTTGTCCCACGTATACCTTTACCTGACAAGAGCCAACGCGCCTAAGAGCGCTCCTGGAATTACTCTTCCTTCAAGTGGGCTGATGTGTTTTGAATAGGTTCTATTTTTCCCGTTTTTTCGCTTTGAGGGATTTTTCCGCGAAAAAAATATCCTCGATAGGATTTTTTATCAGATTCAGATTTTCATAAAAGCTGAAACTTAGAAAATTCATGGAAAATATATGCATAAAACATAATCAACCGCTGGAATACAAGGTTAAACTTGGTGTTTATTTGGTGTTTGTTACATTTTTTTGGGTAATTTACCAGTATATACCATACAAAAATGGAACAAATTGGATTAAATTTTCCATAATATGGGATAAAAATGAAAAACCGGGAGAAATGGTTAAAAAAAACTTTGAAAAGATTACAAAAAAACTACAAAAGGGTATTGCAATTTGAAAGAACTTAGTATATAATAAGACCATAGCAAGAGGGAACATCCATAAAAGGGATGTACCGAAGCGGGGAAGAGACCCGCGGGGGAGAGAAAGGGCGGAGCCTGGGGCTGAGGCATAGAAAGCTGGAAAGCATCCAA
>CATJCP010000376.1 GCA_949737515.1 uncultured Oscillospiraceae bacterium
ATTCAAATTCCTTCTGAAATACGTTCCTATCTGACAGATCAACCGCAAAGCATCTTCTTTCAGCTCTGTAGGAAACGCCTGAAGAGCGGGCGCTGTCTCAAAACTCAGCGTCCCGTCAAATTGAATATTCCTCAACCCACGAACAAACCCTTCCCAATCAGTGGAGGACCGGTTCTCTCGAGTTTTCGCAAAGGTATACGGGATTTGGTGTAGATCAGATATCCCGTCATTATCATGGATGTGAAGCACCTTCAGCCGGTGCCCCAGCGTTGTGATAAACTCCTCAAAATCCAGCCCGATCAGGTTTGCATGTCCTGTATCAAAGCAAAAGCCAAATACCTCTCCACCTAACTCGTCATTTAACCGGTCAATCCGATGGGACGCCTTACGTGCATCGCAACAAGGCCCCTCTATGATATGTCCGCCAATGCTGCTGTAAAGATTCTCAATGCAAAGAATGACGCCAAGCTCCTTGGCCAATGGGGCAATGGACAGTAGGAACCGTTCCGTCTGCTCCCATTCAGCCTGCTCGCCGCCCAACTGCCTAGCCAGCTTGAAGCCATGCACAACCAGATGAGGGCAGCCGAAATCTGCGCATATTTTCAGGCTTTTAGGCGCAACTACCTTTTGCAGGTAATCATTTAATTCCCGGCTGCCGTTCGGCACAAAAACAGGATAGGGCATATGCATCTGATTAACCGCAATCCCGGCCTGTGCGGAACCCTCGCGGTGGGGCCTAAAATACTCATACAGCTCCCGCTCAGATTGGTTAAAAAATCGATTGCGCTGCCCTTCATACAAGGCCGTATTCAGCAGATAGGCGTTTAGGTTGAAATCAACGCAAGTAAACCCTGTCCGTTTCAACAGCTGAAACCCATACGCCGGATTTGCGTCCTCCACGATATTTTTCGTTTGCACACCTATTCTTCCCATAAAGCTGCTCCTATTTTGCCCTATTCTACCAGCTGGGACAGATACTCGTCATTGAAAAATTCAATGTTCTTGACTCCCATCGCTTCCAGCTGTTCTTTGACCTCCCAATAGTACATATTGCAGATAAACACGCCACAGTCTGCGGAGAGATCCTTCAGCGACTCGGGCGGTTTTACCTCAACACCGTGAAAGGAAGTACCCCAACTAGCGGGATTGTTGGCGCAGGTAAACAATGGAGGATACTTGTCCCCAAAGCACCGCAGATAATTCCGGCACATATTTCCGGCGCCAAACAGGACAATGGAACGATATTTTTTAAGCTGCTCCTCCATCGCCAGCTGCCACTGAAAGTAATCCGCCACTGACTTCGTAAACTTCAGGAGCTTCGGCCGGAGGAGCGGAGAAAACGCCGCCGCAGTATCCTCACAATCCAGAATCAATTCTCCGTCAAATCCAATATCCCTCAAACCCCGAACCAGCCCCAGCCAGTTTGTCTGAGAGCCTCTTTGATAGACGCTGGTAAAGGGAACCATAGAGCATTCCCGGCTCCCATCGCAGTCGCGCAGGATAACCGCCTTCAAACGCTTCCCCAGCTGCTGGATGGGCTCATCCATTGTCTGACCGCAGAGATTGCACACACCCACATCCATACAAAAGCCGAACCGTTCTTCCTGAGCCTCCTGATTCAACCGATCTACCCATCCGGCAGCCGTAGCTCCGTCAGAACACATCCCTCGAACTAGATGCCCGTTGACGTTTCGGCATTGGTTCTCCAACAGAATCTGCACCCGATTTTCCCGCGCTAGCTCTACAAGGCCGAGATAATATTCCCGGTTGACCGGCCATTCCTTACTGCGGTCCACGCCAAAAAATTGCGGCTGGATCACCAGAAATGGGAAATTTGCCTGTCCGCAAAACAGGATACTCTCCTGAACCAGTTCGGCAAGCAGCCCCTTCAGATCCCCACGCTTCGTGTCTCTGGGCAGATAGGGCGCACGTGCGGCCTGAACGTCCAGGTTTCTCTTTTTGATCTGTTCCAAGACGGATTGCAGACTTTGGCGAAATTCTTGCGGCGAACCGGAGAAGACGGCCCTTTGATTCGGTCTGCGGGGTTTTCCCAGTTTCTCCAAATCACCGCTGCCGCAGCATACGGACATATCGAAAAATATGTGCTCAAATCCCCCGTCACAAATATTTAAAACACCCTGCGCAGGATATTTTTTATCCACTATCCCGGCAATAGAGCATCCCACCTGCATTGTCCCGCCTCCTCTTTGTGTCACAGCAGCCTTTGCTGAATGAGCGTTTTGATTTTGCTGGAACTCGTACTCTCCGTATAGGGGAAAAAGACCATCTCTGAGCCGTGATCCTCCAGAAAAACCTTTTCCGCCAGCCAATCCGGATTATCAATGTAATCACTCCCGGAAAACTGGCAATCAAAGTGGTACATCCGAAAGGCATCCCGCGTTCCGCAATACTGCGCAGGAATCTTCACTGCCTCATCCACATAGCGGCAGGAGCGCACCAGCTCAATCCGCTCATCAAAGGGAATAAAAGGGACGTTTTTTTTCTGCTCGATTACGCCTTCGTCCGTTACAACGCCAACGATCAGGTAGTCACACTGCTCCTTCGCACGCTTAAACATATTCAGGTGCCCAATATGAAACAAATCGAATACGCCCGCGATATATCCAATGTGATATTTTTTAGGGTGAGCTTCCCCCTGCTCTGCGACAAGCGTCTGAACAGCCGGCCTCTTTTTCC
>CATJCP010000377.1 GCA_949737515.1 uncultured Oscillospiraceae bacterium
CCCGCCGGAGCGGTGGGAGCAACTGGTCCCGCAGGCCCTGCCGGAGCAGTGGGAGCAACCGGCCCCGCAGGTCCCGCCGGAGCAGTGGGAGCAACCGGCCCTGCAGGCCCCGCCGGAGCGGTGGGAGCAACTGGTCCCACAGGCCCTGCCGGAGCGGTGGGAGCAACTGGTCCCGCAGGCCCGACCCCGACCCTTACAATTGGCACAGTGACAACCGGCGCGCCAGGTTCAGCTGCAGCTGCAACCATTACTGGAACGGCGCCGAACTTTGTCCTGAACCTAACCATCCCTCGCGGCGCAACTGGTCCCGCTGGCGGATAAGATCGGCAACAAAATATCAGTAAATCCTTTTTGGCGCGGTGTGAGGCCTTTTTGGTTCCATGCCGCGTCTTTTTCTGTGCAGATCCGATGGAAAGCCTCTTTTCATCAACGGGCGATTGTGTTACAATAGTTTCATTCTATGAAAAGGTGGGACAATTCGCTTCATGATGACCCCTAACGACGAAACAGCTTCTCCTTCGCTTTATTCCAACAGCGAGACCTGGAAATATGCCCTGGTACAATCCCTTCCGGTGTTCTTCGGATATTTGTTCTTGGGGATCGCCTTTGGCATTCTCCTCCAGCAGGCGGGTTTTCACGCTGGATGGGCTTTGCTGAGCAGTTTAATCATTTATGCCGGTTCCGGTCAGTTCCTGTTGGTAAGTCTGTTAAAGTCCAACGCCTCTCTGGCGGCGGTAGCTGCCATGACCCTTCTTATTAACGGACGGCATATTTTTTATGGCTTATCCTTTGTGGAAAAGTTCCGGGCCATGGGCCGCAAGTGCCTGTATATGATTTTTTCCCTGACCGATGAGACCTATTCGGTGCTGTGCTCCCTCCGTCCTCCTGCCAAAGTAGAGCCTCAAAAGGCAATGTTCCGCATTGCCCTGTTGGACCACAGCTATTGGATTCTGGGCTCCCTTTTGGGCGCCCTGATGGGCCAGCTGATCCCCTTTGACTTTGAGGGGGTGGACTTTTCTATGACGGCGCTGTTTGTAGTTATTTTTCTGGATCAGTGGAAATCCCTGCCCTCTCATATCCCGGCGGTGATCGGGCTCTTTTCCTCGGTATTCTTTTTGCTTTTGCTGGGACCGGATCAGTTTTTGCTCCCCTCCTTGGCGGCAACGGCGATTGCGATGTTCGCCTGTAAGCGTTGGATTGTGCGAAAGATGGAAGGGGGAGATGGACAATGACAACTGGACGAGCTTTGCTGGTGATCGCCCTGGCGGCGATTTGTACCTTTGCGACCCGGGCGTTCCCATTTGTGGTGTTCGGGAGAAAAAAGGAGCTTTCCCCGGCAGTGCGGTTCCTTGGAAGCTGCCTTCCCTCCGCTATCATCGCCACTTTGGTGATATACTGCCTTCGAGGGCTGTCCTTTGATCCGGCGGGGTGGCTGGAAGGGGCGATACAATTGGCGTCTGTGGGGATTGTCGCCGGACTGCATCTGTGGAAGCGGAATATCTTATTGAGCATCGGAGGAGGGACGGCATGTTATATGGTTCTTCTTCGGCTTGTTCCCATGTTGTTTTAACGTCCAAAAGGATAAAGGAGACAAAATGGATTGAACAGAATGTAAACTGCTGGGCTGCCAGTTCCCCATTGGGGAGATTCTGCCGGGACAGCCGTCAGAGTTTTCGCTTCTCTTAGAAAAGGCGCTTCCTTAATTCTATGTGCAGTGAAAGAGAGGATTACAATGCTGAAACAATATTTGGAGGCTGGAAAAATCGTCACAACCCATGGGCTGAAGGGAGAGGTAAAGGTTCAGCCTTGGACCGATTCCCCTGGCGAGCTGATGGAGGTAGGGACGCTGTATCTGAATAAGGGCACATCTCCTATGGAGGTCGAGCGGGCCAGGGGGCAGGGGGAGATGCTGATTGTGAAATTTAAGGGGATTGACGTGATCGAGCAGGCTCAGCCTCTGAGGGGGAGGATCTTGTATGTGGACCGCAAGGATATCCCCCTGGAGGAGGGACAGTTCTTTATACAGGATATCATCGGGCTTCGGGTGACGGATGCAGACGATGGTCACGAATACGGGACCATCGTAGAGGTGAGCAAGACTGGAGCCAACGACGTCTACCACGTCAAATTTCCAAACGGAAAGATTGGCCTTGTCCCACGGATTCCCCAAGTAGTGCTGAAAATATCGCCGGAGGATGGAGAGGCGGTGATCCGCCCGCTGAAGGGGCTGTTTGATGATGAGAATTGATATTGCGACGCTGTTTGTGGAGATGTGCGAGACAGTGTGCGGGGAAAGTATCATTGGACGCGCCCGCCGGGGAGGGTACCTGGATATCCGGTGCCATCAGATACGCCGTTACACCACTGACAAGCACAGCCGGGTGGACGATACCCCCTATGGCGGCGGCATGGGAATGCTGATGCAGGCCGACCCCATTTATCGCTGCTATGAAGCGGTGACAAGAGGGCTGGAGAAGAAACCCTATGTGATCTACCTCTCCCCTCAGGGACAGGTGTTCAATCAGAAGAAGGCAGTGGAGCTTTCCCGAATGGACCATCTTTTCCTGATCTGCGGCCACTATGAGGGGGTGGACCAAAGGCTGCTGGACGAGATAGTGGACGAGGAGATCTCCATTGGGGATTATGTACTGACTGGGGGGGAGCTGGGGGCGCTGGTGGTAATGGATGCAGTGGCGCGGCTGTGCGGCAACGTATTGGCGGACGAGGTGTGCTTTACCGATGAGAGCCACTTTTCCGGCCTTTTGGAGTATCCTCAATACACCAAACCTTCGGTCTGGCACGGAAGGGAAGTCCCAGAGGTGCTTGTCTCGGGGCATCATAAAAAGATCCAGGAGTGGCAGCACAGGAAGGCTCTGGAAAACACCTGGCGCAAACGCCCAGACCTATTGGAGGCCTATCCCCTGTCGGATCAGGACAGGCTGTTTCTCTCCGAACTGGAAAAACAAAATTGATTTTTTCAATTTGTATATTTCTTAATGTGGAGAATTTGGAGCGAAAAGTCCAGATCAAGATTTTAAACTGTTGAAAGAATGTTGAAAAATCTCGATATGTTGCTGATAAAGTTGAAAACATTATAGATAAAACGCACAACTCATGGCTTTTTTTAAGTGGTTTATCTATAAAACAAGCAGAATTTACCTCCTACGGCTCGTTTTCCATTGACGAAAGGAGAAGTTCATCCTATAATGATATTGTCAAGCAAGGTATGGGATCAGTCAGCCCAGATAGAGACCTTCCATAGTGGATGTCCTTTTCCGCTGATGTTGTCTCCATACTCGAAACATTTTTCATTCTATTTAACAGGAGAGAAGTAAAATGTACGTAAAAGATGTTATGGTACAAAATCAGGTAGGGCTTCACGCCCGTCCCGCTACCTTCTTTATCCAGAAAGCAAATGAGTATAAATCGTCCATTTGGGTGGAAAAAGAGGAGCGCAGGGTAAATGCCAAGAGCCTGCTGGGCGTTCTGTCCCTGGGGATTGTCGGCGGCACACAGATCCGCGTCATTGCCGACGGCTCCGATGAGCAGGAAGCGGTTGACAACCTGATCAAGCTGGTTGAGTCTGGGTTTACTGAGTAATATTTTGCATAAGAGGTTTTAAGCCGCGCCGTTTGTCTTAGGACGGTGCGGCGTTCTTATGTTATGGGTCTTTTATGGGAGGATGAATCCTGGCGCGGCGGAAAGGGGAAAGAGATAATGGCAAACGGCAGGCAGGAAGAGATTGAGGCCAGGAGGGAAAAGCTCCAGTCCTTGGCGGAAAAGGCGCGGCAGCTCCCCCTGGAGCCAGGGGTCTACCGTATGCGGGATAAAAGCGGCCGCATCATCTATGTGGGGAAGGCAAAGGCTCTGCGCAACCGGGTCAGCAGTTATTTCCGCAGCGTGGAAAAGCACACGGAAAAGGTTTATAATATGGTGATGAACGTGTGGGATTTCGATACCATTATCTGTGACAGCGAGTTTGAAGCGCTGATCCTGGAATGCAGCCTGATCAAGCAGAATGACCCCAAATACAACATTTTGCTCAAGGACGACAAGGGATATCATTATATACAGATTTGGCCCAAGGATTGGAGCCGCATCACTGCTCAAAAAAACAAGCCCCAGGAGGATGCCAAGCTCATCGGCCCTTACATCAGCTCTTTTGCCGTCACCGAGACAGTGGACGAAGTGAATAAGGCGTTTTGCCTGCCAACTTGCAGCCGAAAGTTCCCTCAGGATTTTGGCAAGGGACGTCCCTGCCTGAACTATCACATCCACCAGTGCATGGGGGTCTGTACCGGGAAAATCCCCCTGGAGGAATACCAGGAGATCATCGCCCAGGCGGTGGACTTTATCAACGGGGGCTCCGCAGAAACCCTGAAAAGGTTGAAATCCCAGATGGAGCAGGCGGCGGAAAATCTGGACTTTGAAAAGGCCGCGCGGTGCCGGGATCGGATCAGCGCCATTCAAAAGACCAGCGAGCGCCAAAAGGTGGTTTTCACCCATGTGGAGGATATGGACGCCGCCGCCTTTGCCCAGGATGGGGAATCCATCTGCGGGGTTATCTTAAAGATCCGCGGGCAGCGTCTCCGTGACAAGCAGGAATTCCTTTTGGGGAAAAACGAGGCCCTCACCCTTGCCGATGCCCGCCGGGAGCTGGTTATGCGGTACTACGCCAGCGGTGAGGAAATTCCCCGGCTCATTGCCCTAGACGAGGACTTTGAGGACTCAGATCTAGTGCAGCGGATGCTCCAGGACAAGGCTGGCCGGAAGGTGGAGCTGTTTGTTCCGGCTAGGGGGGACAACCGGAAGCTGGTGGAAATGGCCCGGAACAACGCCTCCCAAAGGCTGGCCAACAATAAGCCCTACTCCAACCGGGATGTGGCTGCCCTAGACGAGCTGGCCCGCCTCCTGGGGCTGGAGAAGCCGCCCAGGTACATTGAGTCTTACGATATTTCCAATATTGGCTCCGATACTGTTGTAGCCGGGATGGTGGTCTTTGAGGATGGAAGGCCGCTGAAAAACGCTTACAAGCGGTTTTCCATCAAAACTGTGGCCGGGACCGACGACTACGCCTCCATGTGCGAGGTGATCTCCCGCAGGATCAACCGGTATTTTGAGGAAAAGGATCAGCCGGAATCTACTTTTGGGCGGCTGCCCGACCTGATCCTCCTGGACGGCGGCAAGGGACATGTGTCCTCGGTGGAGCCGGTCATCCGGGCCAGCGGCCTGGATATCCCCTTATTTGGCATGGTCAAGGACAACCGGCATAAGACGCGGGCCATAGCCGGAGACGGCGGGGAGATTGCCATCTCTACCTTCCGCTCTGCCTTTACCCTGGTTTCCAAAATTCAGGAGGAGGTCCACCGGTATTCCATTGCCTATTCCCGGTCCAAGCATCAAAAGACCGGGTTTGTGATGGAGCTGACCACCATACCCGGCATCGGCCAGACCAGGGCTAAAAAGCTGTTCCAGCACTTTAAGACCATCAAGGCCATGAAGTCGGCGTCCCAGGAGGAGCTGGAAGCAGTCCCGGGGATGACAAAGAAAACCGCTCAAGCGCTGTATTTGTTTTTACACGAGGAGGGGGTTCCTCAGAGGGAATCTTCCTTCGAGAACCGGTAAACGGGGGCTTATGGTTGCAGGCAGTTGACAAGCGGGACGTTTTGCAAGATAATAGAGATACCGCCAACAGCGGAGTTTATTGATTGGAAGGAACAACACAGATGAGAGTAACGACTGGAACGGCCCGGGGACGGAACCTGTCCGCGCCGCCGGACAGCGATATCACCCGTCCCACCTCGGATATGACCAAGCAGGCGATATTTAATATTATTCAGTTTGAGGTGGAGGGCGCCGAAGTACTGGATCTCTTTGCAGGCTCAGGGCAGCTGGGAATTGAGGCGCTCAGCCGGGGAGCCCGCCGGGCGACCTTTATTGACCTCAGCCAGGAAGCACGGGAGACGATTGTGGAGAACCTGCGGGCAACCAAGCTGCTGGGCAGGGCAAAGGTCATGCGGGCGGACGCGGACGCCTACTTGACCCGCTCCGGAGATTTTTACGACATTGCCTTTTTAGATCCCCCCTATAACACGGGAAAATATGTTCGCACTCTGCCTCTGGTGGCGCAGAAGATGAACCCCAGCGGGGTAATCCTCTGCGAAACCTCCAAGGACGAGACGCTTCCGGAAGAGGTAGAGGGCTTTCAAAAGCAGAAGGAGTACCGTTATGGAAGGGCGAAGCTGACAGTATACCGCCGACCGGACCTGGAGGAAGCATCCTCCGTATAGCATCCCAGCATTGCAAAGGGAAAATAACCTGTGAAAACAATCGGAAAGGGCTTGACAAACTATGGCTATCGCAGTATGTCCGGGCAGCTTTGACCCGGTGACCAACGGGCATTTGGACATTATCCAACGGGCGAGCAATCTGTTTGACAAGGTAATTGTGCTGGTAATTGTAAATCCGGACAAGACCCCTATCTTCACCAGGGAGGAGCGGGTGGATATGATCCGCCGGTCTATCGACCTGCCCAACGTAGAAGTGGACTCCTACTGCGGGCTCCTGGCAGATTATGTAAAGAAGGCCGGCGCAACGGTTATCGTCAAAGGCCTGAGGGCTGTGACTGACTTTGAATACGAATTTCAGATGGCTCTGACCAACAAAAAGCTGGCCCCTTTTGCCGAGACCATGTTTTTGACCACCGCCGCTTCCAACATGTACCTGAGCTCCAGCGTTGTGCGGCAGGTGGGCAGCTTCGGCGGCGATATCTCCCCCTTTGTCCCCGAACAGGTAGAGGCGCAGATTGCGGAGCGGCTGAAAAGGGACTGATCACAACATACCCAACGACTTGGAACAGGAGGGATTTACTTGAATATCGAGGAAATTTTGGAGACAATGGACGATATGCTGGAACGCGCCTGGAGCCTTCCGCTGACAGGGGGACGGTGCGTGGTGGACGCCATGAAGGTCAGAGACCTGATTGAGGAGATCCGCCTCAACCTGCCCTCGGAGATCAAGATGGCCCGGGGCATTGTGGCAGACCGCAATGAGATTTTGAACGAGGCAAAGAGGGAGGCGGAGGCCACAGTCCGCAAAGCGGAGGAGCGGGCCAGGGCTTTGGTGGCCCAGGAGGCCATTGTCCGCCAGGCCCAGGAGCGGGCCCAGGAGATGACCAGCCAGGCCCAGCTAAAATCCAGGGAGCTGCGTTCAGCCTCTCACAGCTACAGCGATAAGATGCTGGGGGATGCGGAGGAGGCGCTGACGGAGGCGCTGAAAAATGTAAAGAATACCAGGAACGCCCTGCGGACGGCATCGTCCAATTCGCGGCTGAAGGGATAAAAGACGCCGGAAAACAATGTCGCTTGCCATTGTTTTCCGGCGTTGCCGGTTGAACGCCGCCATGGATCAAGTAAGTACATTAAAATTTAAAGGACAGTGATCATATGACAGCCTTTTATAATGGAATTGCCTTCCACAATACAGACCATCTAGAGAAAAAAGGGGAGGTGCCCGGACTGCTGCTCCAGCGGTTTCCCGACCAAACCCGGCTTGCCCTGGGGGAGGGGGACCATCAGCGGGGAAGGTTCTACGCCCAGGTTTCCACCGGATGTGAGATCAGGTTTGTGACCAGCGCCTACTTTTACCGAATCTCCCTTTCTTCTTATTTGGAGGACACCCATGTCATGGTGTTCTGTGGGGATTACCTTCATTCGGTCCATCCCATCCCGGCGGGGAAGGTGACCACCCTGCACATTGAGGTCCCGCCTTCCCTGTACCAAAGCGAAGACTGGGTCCGGGAAGGTGGAAGATTTGGCTGCCAAGTGTGGCGGATCCTGTTCCACAAGCAGTCCTGTGGGGTATTCTGCGGGCTGGATACCTTTGGCCACGAGGTCCGTCCCCCGAAGGAGGAGGAGCTTCCCAGGAAAAAGTGGCTGGCCTACGGTTCCTCCATTACCTTTGGCGGGGACGTCCATCTTGCCTCCAACATGTATGTTCTCCAAGCCGCCAGGAGGCTGGGGGTTGATGTGTTCAACAAGGCTGTGGCGGGCAGCTGCTTCTGCGACAGCTCCATGACCGGATACCTTGCCTCTCTGCGGGACTGGGATATCGCCACCTTGGAGCTGGGGATCAATATGCTCAACCGCTTTACAGTAGAGCAGTTTGAGGAGCGGTGCCGCGCCCTGTCCCAGGCCCTGTTAAAGGGCAACCCGGGAAAGCCGGTGGTGCTGATCACCGCTTATCCCGCCTTTGCCCTTTTTGCAGAGGCGGGGAGCCAGCACCAAAAGTACCTGGATTTTGAACGGGTGCTCAAAGAGATCGCCGGGGAGGACGCCACCGGATGCCTGCACCTGATAGAGGGGAAGGATATCCTCCGGGACGTCCAGGGGCTGACGGTGGATATGACCCATCCTTCGGATGACGGGCATATTATGATGGGGCAGAATCTGGCCCAGGCCCTGGCGCCTTATCTGCAGCCAAGCATTTGATTTTTTGAATTCTTTTCATGATTCATGCAGTAAATCGCCCTTTTTCTGCCACTTATAGGATAGAGATGGGCGGGAATGCCTCCAGGGCAGCGTCCCTGGGGGTGAGGATGGAAAGGGCCTGGGGCAGAACAGAGATTTCCACTTGGGAGGGGCTCCCGCCGAATTCCCCGTCCAGGGTCCAGGGTGCCTCGTTGGGGGACTGTATCTGGAACCGGGTGCTCTTGGCCCGGAAGATCAGCTCCTGGCTGTCCTCTTCCCGGCGCAGAAGGGCGTTGATGGCTGTCTGCATCTGGACAATGCTCTCCGGCTGGCGGATGAGCAGCAGCTCAAAAAGGCCGTCGTTCATCTCTACCTGCTGGCTGGCCAACCTCTGAAAGCCGCCCACCGAGGTGGAATTCCCGATCATCCCAAAGATGAAATCCCCCTCCAGCTGTCCGCCGTCATAGGTCACGGCCATATGGTAGGGATGGATGGAGGGCAGCTGGCGAAGCCCTTCCAGCAGATAGGCGGGACGGCCCAAAACGTTTTTGTACTGCTGGGGCGTTTCGTAGGCTACATTGGTAAAGGCGCCGAAGGCTGCGATGTAAGTGAAAAAACGGTTTCCAAACCTGCCGATATCGCAGGAAAAGGGCTCTCCCTCCACAATGGTCTGGGCTGCCTTTTTCATCTCCTTGGGAATCTTCAGGCTGGTGGCAAAGTCGTTGACCGTCCCTGCGGGAATGTATCCGAAGAGCTGGGGCTTTCCGCTCTGTATCAACCCGGAAACCGCTTCGTTGAGGGTGCCGTCTCCGCCGGAGGCTGCGATCAGGTCATAGTGTCCCGCGTTTTTGGCGATGATTTCCGTTGCTTCCATGGCCTTTTGGGTGGGGTAGACCACCGGAAGGTATCCTCCCTTGACAAACAGGTCGACGAGCTCGTACAAACGGGACTGAATTTCCGCTTTGCCGGAATTGGGGTTAAAGACGAACAGCATATTTTTCAGTTCCAATGAAAACACCTCTCTGTTTTTTCTGCTTATCCCTAATTTAGGATATGTATTTTTACAACAGGGCAATCAAAAGATTCAGTTTGCTGAAAAAATACCAATTTTATTATAGCTGATTTTAAGCCCAGGAGCAATCATTTGTTCCGGAGTCGAGGCTGGCCCGAAAAATAAAAGGCAGCCAGATCTTTCCTCTTGTCCAGCTGCCCCTTTAAAAAAGGAGAAAAATGCCGTATAGATAGTAAAGAGAATCCTGTTGGGTGTATTGCCGACATTGCCGATAGAAATGAGGGTTGAACAATGAAAAGAAAGCAAACTGTGTGGAAGCGGACGATCTCCTCTGTCGCTGCGCTTGCCATTGCGCTGAGCCTTGGCGGGCCGATGATGACAGTTTATGGCGAAGAAACCGCTCCGCTGCCAAGCTCTGACGCCGTTGTCCAGGAGAGCTGGGAGGAAACAGCCGCCAAAGCCATAGGGGCCGCCTCTGGGAGAGACGCGGTGGAAAAGATTTATAACCATCTTCAGACCCTGGAAGGACACAAAGACGCTGCGTCCTTCCAAACCCTTGCCGGAAAATACAGCCTGATGGCCAAGACAGTTTCCGGCACGCTTTCCAACGCTGCCCACAGCTGGAACCTGGTGCAGCTGGAAGGGGCCTGGTACGGCGTGGACGTGGCAAAGGGGGTGCTGCTGTCCGGGTCCAAAACGTTGCTGGCGGATGGGACCACGGCCTTTGGAACAGCATATAAAACCGCTGACGCCACAGCGCTCAGTGAGGACAGTTATAAAACAGCCATAACCATTACCCCTGCCGCTGCCTCCAAGGTTTATGGCGAAAGCGATCCCGCCTTTTCCTATACTGCCAGCGACAAAAATGTGACGCTGGAGGGCAGTATTTCCAGAGCGGCTGGGGACAGCGTAGGGGAATACGCCTATACTTTGGGCGGGCTGAAAATAAAGGACGCCGCCCAGGCGGGGAGATACAAGCTGGTCCTAGCCGCCAACGCGCCTAAATTCAAAATTACAGCCCGGGAGCTGAAGGTTTCCGATATTGACCTCCAGTCCGACTCCAGGGTATACGACGAAGCGTCGACCGCTGTGCCGGTGCAGCAGGTGTTTTTAACAGGCCTTGTAAACGGTGACGTCGTTTCGGTGGACCTGAGCAAGATTCAGGCCAGCGTTTCCTCTGCGGAAGCGGGGGTTTACAGTGCTATCAAGATTTCGGGTCTTACCCTCCAGGGAGATAAGGCCGGGAACTACACCATACCGGCGTCTGCCTCGGTCTCTAAAACCTTTACCATCAAAGAGCCGGAGCCTCCAGAGGTAGTGAACGGCGAGGGGGAGGGTTCAAACGCCGCGGATACAAACCAGGGCAAGAAAGACGAGGCGGAGAACGCTAACAGCAGCAATTCCTCAAATACAGATGAAGCCGGAAAGGACGATGCTGCCCAAAGCGGGGAGCAGGCCGCCCCTCCTGATAACACTGGAAGCAGCGAAGTTCCTCCCAGCAATCCGTCCAATACCGACACCCAGGCCCCGGACCAAAGCCAGCAGCCTGGGACAGAGGTTCCCCCTGGCGGGGAAACCTCCGATCCGTCCTCTCCTTCCAATCCGTCAGAGCCCACAACACCCACAACGCCGGAAGGGAAAACGGTCATTACCGTCGCCATCCTTTCACAGGAAAAGACCTTTGGCGACGAGTTTGACCCGGCCCCCCAGTATAATCTGCTCATTGACGGCAAGGAGCTGGAAGCCACCGATGCGGTGAAGGAGACCTATGGCATCACCGGGGAGATCGGACGGGCGGAGGGAAACAACGCGGGCCGATATGAGTACAACCAGGGAACCCTTGCAACCTCCAACGATAAGTATGAGCTGAAGCTTTCAGAGGAGAAGGCTTTCCTGGATATCCTTCCTCAAAAGGTCTCTGTCCTTGTTCCCGACCAGTGGAAGTATGTGGAAGCACCAGATAAGACCTTTGAGTATATGTTGGGCAAGGATATGCCGGTAACTGGGGCGATAGAGCGGCAGCCCGGCGAAGCAGTAGGGACATATTCCTTTTCCATTGGGACTTTGGCCCCTGCGAATGAAATCGATAAGAAAAACTATGACTTTGTTTTGGCGGCGGACTCCGGAACGTTTCAAATTATTTCCCAGGGCTCCGCTCCGCCTGCGCAGAAGGTGCAGGTTTTGGTTACCCCCAATCCCAGCCAAAAGGCCTTTGGCGCTCCCGACCCGGAGTTTACCTATACACTGAGCCAGGCCATTGCCGTGACAGGCAAACTGGGGCGCGTTCCCGGCGACAATGTCGGTACTTACTCCTATACCTTGGGCGATATGAAGCCGGCTTCCGATCTCTTTGAACTGGTATTAGATAAAAGCCAGCCGGAGGCGGTGCTGACCATTGTGCCCAAGACGGTTAAGGTCTATCTCCAGTCGCAGACAAAGGTTTACGGAGACCCCGACCCCAAGAACGCCTACACCCTGGAGGAACAGATTGAGGTCCGCGGGAATGTAAAGCGGGAATACGGCGAGGATGTACAGGGCGGGGTGGGCTACCGCTATACGCTGGGGGACATGACGGCTGTCTCCAAAAACTACACCCTGGAAGTTGTGTACAACGACGCCATGCTCACCATCACCCCCCGTCCGGTGGAAATATTCTTCCGCCGTCCCGCCGCCCACGATGTTGAATTCAACACCGCCAGCGGAACAGCCTTTGTGGAATATGACGGAAAGGCGAAGGAGGTAGTGGCCTACTACCCCACCGCCAGGGGCGAGGAAAGCAAGGTTTCTGTTCTCTATAACAACAGCGCGGAAAAGCCCAAGGAGCTGGGCGCCTATTCGCTCTCCGTCACAGTGGATGATCCCAACTATGTCCTGTCTGGCGGCGAGCTGTCTATCCGGCAGATGATGATCCGCAGGAAGACCTTTGACGCGGTGGACATTACCCGGACCGTCTCCAGGAACGACACTGCCCGGAAGTCGGTTCCCCTTTCCCAGTTCGGCGTTCCAACGAATACGAACCAGTACATCTATGTCTTCTATAACATGGAAGGGGACGCGATCTTCCAGAACATCCCCACCGTCGAAAACGGAAATGTGTATTTTCAGCTTTTATCCGGTTTGACACCGGGAATGAAGCGGGACATTATCCTTAGAGTGGATGATGCCCGCGCCCCCTACGGCTTCAACGAATTCCGCCTGACGGTGATTGTCGGGGAAGAGGGTTATGAAACCTTCCTCCAGGGCACTCCCTCCAAGGTAACCCTGGGCAAGGATATCCCCCTTTCCAGCGGGTTCCGGCTGGGAACCAAAAACGACAATGGAACAACTACCTATGAAGTTGTCACCAAGGAGATGCTCTCCGGATATGATAAAACCGCCACCGGCAGCGGCAGCCTGGGCAAAAAGACGGTCACGGTTACCAGCAAAAAACATTCCGGTTCCTCCTCCTTTGTCATTACTGTGGAGGACCAGGCTGTCGGCCTGGAGGTGGGGGCTCCGGACCAGCTGGATTACGACACCTCCGATACACGCCTGGATCTTTCCGGCGGCTGGGTGGCCCTGAAGATGCAGAGCGGCGTCCCTCAGAACCGGAAATCCCTCACCATGTCCATGCTCAATGTGGGCAACAATATTTTGAATAAGGCGGGAAGCTACCCTGTCAAGGTCACATATAGCGGGTACAGCCTTTTGAAAGCCTTTACTTTTACGGTGGAGCGGAGCAGCTGGAGCGCCGTTGAGGGGGATATGTACCCGTCCCGGAAGCCTGAATCTGACAGCGGCTTCGGCCTCACCCTCTCCGCGTCCGATGTGAACGGCTATCACGACACCCGGGATGTCTACCTTTTGGTGGACAGCTTGGACAGCGACGACTATGATACCCTGGAAGAGTACATGGACAAACGGAGTGTAGACGACTATGAGCTGATGGATTTGAGCCTGTACGACGCCTACTATGACGAGAAGGTCGATATCAGGAGCGGGAAAAACGTCACCATTTATATCCCCTATCCGGACGGGACCTCTCCCAGCCGCCACACCTTTACGGTGTATCATTTGGTCAACGGCAGGGTGCGCACTGAAGCTGTCACCACCCAGAGCACCCACATGAAGATTTCCGTCAACTCCCTCAGCCCCTTTGCGGTGGCTTGGAAGCGGAAGAGCGCTTCATCCGGCTCCAGCGGCTCCTCCGGTGGAAACCTCTCCGATGCGGTACAGCACCAGCGGGAGATGGAGGAGTTCTGGGACGACGTTGTGGATACCCTGGAGGATACCCGTTCCGGAAGGACCGTCATGGTGGACGCCGGGGATTACGGTTCTGTCCCCACCCGGGTGCTCAACGCCATAAAGGGTCGGGACGTCACCCTGAAAATTGAAAACGACGACACCAAAACCATTGTCCTCAATGGACAGAAGCTGCCAAAATACAGTTCCTCCAAAACCAGCTATACCATGTCCGAGCTGTACAAGGCAGTACAGGATGGTTCCTCTTCCACCAGTTCCAATTCCGGAACGTCCTCCGGTGGTTCCCTGGAGGATCTGTGGGGCGATGTGGTAAAATCGCTGAAATCCTATCAGGAGGGCACTACCATCACCATTAACGCCAAGGACAACAGCACGCTGCCCAAAACCGTCCTGGACGCGGTGCGGGGCCGCAATGTCACCATGAAGCTGAAAAGCGAGGACTATCCCCCCATTACCATAAACGGCAAGGAAATGCCGGTAGATCTGGGGAGTAAAAAGAGCTATACCCTGAAGGAGCTGTATGACGCTTCAGTCCCCGCCTCGGTCAATGAGCTGGAGTCTCTATGGAGCGATGTGGTGGAGAACCTGAAGTCCTATAAATCCGGCGCCAAGGTCACTGTCAACGCTGGAAACAACACCTTTATCCCCGATACCCTTTTGGACGCCATTCGGGGCCGCAATGTCACTGTGGAGCTGAAGAGCGACTACACCTCAGAGCTGATCACCCTCAACGGTTCCTCTCTGCCCAAGAGCCTGAGCGGGGAGAGGTACTATACCATCTCCCAGATCGCCAACCGGGCCAAATCCGGCGGCTCCATCATCCAGAGCCCGCGGCCTGTTACCGGTATCCAGTCCAATAGCTCCAGCAGCGCGGTGCTCCCCCAGGGCGGGGCACAGACCGGAACATCCTCTTCGTCCCAGTCCCAGGCTGTGGCCCCGGTCAGCCCATCCGGTTCCTCCAGCTCCTCCGAGGGAGCGCAGTCTTCCTCTCAAATCGTCGCGCCACCCTCTGACGCCATTATCCCTCCAATCCACTCCGGCGAGACGGTTCCCTCTATTGAAAACACGGAGCAGGGCAGCGATATCATGCCTAAGGTGATTATCGGTATGATGATTTTTGCAATCCTGGTTGTTTTAGGCATACTTGTATTTTTGCTGAGTGGAAAACGTCCTCGCCAAAGGACAAAATAAAAAGTCGACTTTAAGTTTTCTTTTCACTAATGTCTGTTAAGCTGTCCGGTAAAACTGCCGGACAGCTTAACATTTGCTGCAATGTACCATAAAATTTGAGATTTGTCTCCATCAGCCTATTGACATTTGCAAAAAAATTTAGTATAGTATGTAAAGAAGTAGTTGTGGAAGGAATTCTTTTGTG
The DNA here is from genome assembly GCA_949737515.1 of uncultured Oscillospiraceae bacterium. GTDB lineage: Bacteria > Bacillota > Clostridia > Oscillospirales > Ruminococcaceae > UBA1405. Next base: position 15,098 of record CATJCP010000377.1, read on the forward strand.
TATAGATGAAAACTCCAAACATTGAAGAAACAGGTTTCGTTGGCAAAGAGAATACTTCTACATCCGGTTCTGACCCTTCGGTTCCCGTCAATGTAGATTTGGTGGCGGATTATAGGCCTTTGGTCTATGCGATTGCTTCCCGTTATAATGGGATGGAATTTGACGATTTGGTGCAGGAGGGTATGGTGGGGTTGTTAAACGCCGCCAAGCGGTTTGATCCTTCTCAGGGCAGCTCCTTTGGTTCTTTTGCCGCGCTGTGTATCCACCGTAGGCTTGCTTCGGCGGTGGCGAAGCAGAGCAGACATGGAAGGGAAATTTCCCTTTCGCAGATGTCTCCGCAGGAGGAAGAGGCTTTTTCCAAGGTCGCCTCTTTGGATGGAGATATAGCAAATAGCCCTGAAAACCTTGTCATACGGCAGGAAGATTCCGCCGCATGGCAGAAAAAGTTGGATTCCCTGCTGTCCCCTAAGGAACAGAAGATTGTCCAGCTTTATTTGGAGGATCTCTCCTATCAGGACATCGCGCAAAGGCTTAACATCACGGTAAAGGCTGTCGACAACGGCCTTCAGAGGGTGAAACGCAAGCTGAAAGATTCGGTGTTGCGTGAAAAGAGTTCTGATTAGGTTTTTTCTTTCTTTTGTCCACCAGCCATTTTTGGCTGAGTATATGCCCATAGCTTTAAGGCAGAGTTACCCATTGTGAGTAGTCTCAATGCAGCGCTTTCCAAGAAACCTAAGGGCAAATTTTTATACCAAAGCGAGGTAATTACCAATGTACACTGACAAGACTTTGAAATGCAAAGAGTGCGGCAATGAGTTCATTTTCTCTGCTGGCGAGCAGGAATTCTATGCTCAGAGAGG
>CATJCP010000378.1 GCA_949737515.1 uncultured Oscillospiraceae bacterium
ATAAGCTATTTTATGGAAATTTATTCCTCGCCCCGCCGTTAAATTCCCTTTGGATGCCTCTTCATTCATACTTTTGGACAGAGAGGAGCGGGTATAAAACCTTTGGCGTTTTCCTTTGACATTTGCTTTTTTTTTTGCTATGGTATAGGTGTGGAAACCCTTTCCACATAATTGGACAAATGGTCACTCAAAATTTAAAGAGGTGCTTTATAATGGGAATCGTTATCGGTATTGACATCGGCGGCAGCACAACCAAAATTGCGGGCTTTCGAGAGGGGGAGCCTTTTCCGCCCCAGATGGTAACCTCCAGCGATCCGGTGTCCTCTCTGTTTGGGGCCTTCGGGAAATTCACCTATGACAACAGGATATCCACAGCAGAAATTGACCGGATTATCATTACAGGGGTAGGCGCGGCAGCAGTGGAATCGCCTATCTTCGGGGTTCCCACTTACCGGGCGGCAGAGTTTGACTGCATCGGCTACGGCGCTCTGTATCTCAGCTCTCTGCAAAAGGCCGTCATAGCCAGTATGGGCACCGGGACGGCCCTGGTATACGCTGACAGGGAAAAAATCCAATATCTGGGCGGCACAGGAGTGGGAGGCGGAACGCTGGTGGGCCTGTCCAACTATATGCTGGGCATGAATCACGTGGGGAATATCATGCGCCTGGCGGAGAAGGGATCCGCCGAGCAGGTAGATTTGACCATCGGGGATGTAATGCAGGGCAACGATCTCCCCCAGCTTCCGGCAGACTTTACTGCCTCCAACTTCGGGAAAATCAGCGAGACGGCCAGCCAGTCGGACATTGCCATGGGCATCTTTAATCTGGTTGCCCAGGTGGTGGGGATGTTCTGCGTTTTTGCGGCGCGGATCGTCCATAATTCTGATATTGTTTTAACGGGCAACTTATCAAAGGTAGAAGTTATGCACCCTATTTTCGACGCCATGGCCAAGCAGTTCCAGGTCAATTTTATCATCCCGGAAAATTCGGGGTATGCTACGGCCCTGGGTGCGGCTCTGTGCTTCGATAAGGGGGCTTCCCTGGAACAGATATTATAAGCCGGCATACGTCCTTTATCTGGTTCCCAGACGTTCAAATACGAAAATCTCCTTCCTCCAGCCGCTTTTGAATAAAATCCGCGCTTTCCCCAGCTGTCTGCCCAGTGGTGTCTATTGCGTTGGCTTCATACTCGCCCAAATCGGCAAACATCCGCCACATTTTCTGGACGGCCCCGCTGTCCAGCGGGAATTCCGCCCTCTGCTCCCGCTCTGCGGCGCGGCGGACGGTACATTGTTCATCAGGGCGCAGTACGACATACCTGACGTCAATCCCCGTCCGGGCAAGGCCGAACCAGGGCTTTAAAAACCATGGGCCGATTACGCCGTCCACATAGACCTCATAGCCGCCCGCCGCAAACCGGGCGGCGCTTGCCGCTGCCGCTTCAATTACCGTTTCATTCTGATCCCCCGACTCATCCAGCCAGGGATCCGTGTAGCCCTTGCGGATATATTGATAAAAATCGTCTGTGTGCATATGTACCGAAAACCCGCAGGGCGAATTTTCAGCCAGGAGACGGGAGACAGTGCTTTTCCCTGTCCCGCAGGCCCCCGAAACAAGAACAATTTTTCCTGGCATACTACCTATCCCTTCATAAAAGAATCAATCTGATTCAGCACCGCTGGGTCTTGCTGGTAGGAAAAGTCTGAAGCTTCAATGACCAGCGTTTTCCCGATAACCTTTTCATTGCGGATCCATTCCGCTGTTTTGAGAAAATTTTCCTTTACATCCAGCGTTGTGGACAAATGGACAGGATGGCGGTTTTCCTCATTCATACGATGGAGATACCTTTGATATAAAACCTCCGGGTCTGCCCGCAGAACAATTGTCAAAACTTCATACTGGTTCTGATTTGCAATGGAGTGAAGCTTTGCCAATTCATGCTCATGAAAATTCGCTTCCAGGATAAGATCGCCGCCCGTTTGAGCCGTTTGTGAAAAAATATGGAACATGATCCCCAGTGTCGCATGGGAAAGCTTTTTGTTTTCCTCGCGGTTTTGAAAACCGATGGTATCTCCTAAAACTTCTTTTATGCTGTCCTTTTGAAAGACAGCGGCACTGTATCTTTGGGACAATATCCGGGAAAAGGTTGTTTTCCCTGCGGCAATATCCCCTGTAATCAGTAATAGCTTTTTCATCGAATATTAACCCCCTATGCTGTCATAAAGTCATAAAATGAATGAGAGGCAAACTGAGGATGTCTCTCATTCATTTTCTTGAAATCAAGGTTTATTCTGCGCTTTAACCTTCCCCATTAATCTCCGCCAGCATTTGGTTCTTAATGTCCCACAGCTTCTGGGATAGGTCTACATAATAGCGGTGTGGGTTCTCAAACCGCTTCACCTCATCCCAAAGGAGATCGACCTGTTCCAGACAGAATTTGCGGATGTCGTGGATGGACGGAGATTCATAAACGCATTTGCCGTTCTCAAAAATGGGAACCAACATGGGGCGGACTTCCACATTGTCGAAGGTCTTGCGCTTCCAGGTAGCGATGGGGTCAAAGATGGTGATGGGATGGTTTTCGTCTACCTCGACCTTTTCATCATAAACGGTGACATAATCCGCCATGGCCTTCCCGGTGTCCTTGCTGAAGAAGCGGTAAACCAT
>CATJCP010000379.1 GCA_949737515.1 uncultured Oscillospiraceae bacterium
GCTCACACCGCTGCTGCCACCAGAATAGCCGGTCACGACGTTCTTGTATTTGATGGAAGCGGCTTTTCCATAGAAATGACACGTTTCTCCAGGCTTTATCATTAAATCGTGACCAAGAACGGTTGGGAGCGGGCCACCTTCGTTAATGGCATCGCTGTCCGTTTGATGTGTTGATCCACGCTTTTTGCCGTTAAGTGCTGCAATCAGATATTTAACTGTATCGTAAATCCAACCAACGCCAAAAAGTCCGAAGGTACACAGATACAAAATCCCCATACCAATTTTTCGTTCTCGGAATTTATGAACCCCGAACTCCCCCAAAAACAGGCAGATGATGAAGTCGCTCCACACAGCAAATCCCCTCCGTTTTGTTAAACATAGTCTATAAGTGTTGTTTAGATATTCTAACAGCTACCCATTGATTAGTCAACAGCCTATACGAGCAAACGAAAAATATAGTCAGATGAGAGGTATCCGTTATGAATGTTGCCCGCATAAAAGAGATTATCTCATATTATGATCGCAGGATTAACCGCTTGAACAACCGCCTGGCGGAAGAGGATAACATTGTGATGCAGATACGTCTGCGCTGGGCGATTAGGAATTGTCAACGGACACGAAGCAAATATTTTTTACTCGCAGATGAACCTTTTACAAATCCTCTGCATTATAATCTATTGATGAATATACAAAAATCTGATAATATGACTATGCAGCAGGATGAAGATGACTGGATTACAGTCAGCGGCACCCATATTTTGCTTGGAGAAGAGGGTACAGTTAAAGGTGGCCCGCCAAACCTCCGTGGGAAGCAGTTCTCCCATGCGAAATCACAAAAACGCCCAAGCAAGAAAAAGGTACACACCAAACCGGAACCTCCAACTCCAGAAGCGGTGGCAAAAGCCGAAAGCAGGTATAAGGAACGTTACCTTCGAGATGAACGTCATATGGATCTTAAAAAGCAGACCCTTCAGGAAATAAAAGACGGCAGCGATGACAAACTGAAAGCTAAACTTGCCAAAAAGTTTGGTGCCAAAAAAGCAGAAGTAGCAGAGGCCATAGAGAATGGCACCCTAAATGAACTGATTGACAAATATACGGAAAAAGGCTTGGAAAAAGCTCTTCGCAATACAAAAGACGCCATGGAACTTCAAAGGGATGAAATCGCCACTAAATTCGGCAGAAGTAAACGTGATGAAGAAGATACCGAAGAGGCTATTCAGGTGCTTGGGAAGAACTGCATATCTATGCGTGAATACGATGAGCTGCGCCAGGAGGATCTCGAACTCCTAACTCCAGATGATTATGCGCTGCAAAGAGCATATGCAACTGAACGCTACGGAATGAGAGCGGAAACGCTGAACAAGAAAATGTATACTGGAGAAGGTGTGTTGACAGATACGGAGAAAGACTTTGTTGAAATGGTCGATAGGACTTCGGTTCCACTCAAAAGAGACGTTGCGCTTTATAGGGGAGTCGGATCGTCTTATCTCCAAAGCATAACAGGAGTTAGTATGGATGACCCTGATTTTTTCAAGAAACTCGATGAAAAAGTAGGGACAACTGTTAAACACGAGGCAGTAACATCGACTGGAATAGGTGTTCCGGGGTATTTTGATACCTCGACCAAAATTGTTTGTCATATAAAAGCTCCAAGCGGAACAAGGGTTTGTGCAATACAGAATTTTCAGGAGGGCGAGATCCTGATACCTGCTGGTACAAAGATGAGGTTGACTGGATATAGCCAGGAAGGGGTGTACGGCGTCTGGGCACCTGGCAATCTTAGCTCAGACCGTAGCCGCAAACTGACAGTTAGCGACCGAAAGAAATTCATACTTGAAATGGAGGTTGTTGAAGATGAGTGAGCCGTATTGGGAAACCTTGAATACAGAACTTATCAATTCTGTTAGTTTGTTTGAGCCAGCGCATGTAGGCATTTACGCACATAGCCCGGGCTTTTGCGATAGCCGGGAACAGTATGATGAAATAACTGTTTCGATGATTAGGGATTTCAAGGTCAAGTGGCGTAAAAACCTCCACGAATGTCCTTGCTGCGGGCAAAGAAGCATTATCATACGAGGTGCAGGTGAACAGTGTGATGTCTGTGGTTGGTATGATGATCCATTTGCTGAAGAGTTTCCTGATGAACCCGGAGAAAATATTTTGTCGCTGTCATTGAATGAAGCGAGGCAGAAGTGGACAGAAAGCAAAAAGCCGATTGTCGAAATTACGGAAATACCCATTGGAGGCCCCCCGGACTGGAAAGATGTCCTCTGGAGCGCAGGGATACTGGAGCAAACATTGCGTAGCGAACCATTGAACTCAAAGCTGTTCTCAGAAGACCGTATCCAAGAAATTTTATCTGAGTACAGCGAAGAATAAAATATTTGCTCGAAAGAGCAGTGCCTACCAATAAGGCAAAAGCGGAGTAGCTCAGGCTACCCCGCTTTTCTTATGCCCAAAATCCCGCTAAATGGTCGGGAAGGGCAGGGAAGACCAAGAACAACTACTTAATATATGCCGCTGTAAATGGCTGCACACAGCTCTTACAGGGGCAGGAAATGGAGGTGATGGTGGTGACCATCGCAGAGTTTTTCAACAAAATCGGTTTCAAGGTCAACGAAGGCGATGTGAAGAAGGTCAACAACACCATTTCCGACA
>CATJCP010000380.1 GCA_949737515.1 uncultured Oscillospiraceae bacterium
GAGAAGTTATCCGTACTACTGGAGCGGATGGAGAAGGCTCAAAAACGGCTCGGCGTGCTACAGTGATACCTATGTGTACACGGAAAATCTGCCGGAGGTTTTTGGTGAGCGATACTGTCATGTTGACCTGCAGGCTGGTTTGAAGGACTTGCTCCGGCCCATCAACTTTGCGGAGCTTGGCATGAATCTTTCTACTGCCTTCAATATCTTTGTCCGGCAGTCGCTGCGGGAGGGCAGGATACCCTTTGACATTTCTCTGAATCAGCCCAACCAAGAGACCGTTGCGGCCATGCTGGAGGCGGAAAGGATTGCAAAAGACCCATCCGTAAAGGGGTATCTTCATCGGGGGCGGCAGCATACTCCTGCAACCGTATCTCAGCGAGTCACCATTGGCTGGTAAGGCAGAGTTTATCGACTCGCCCAACGCGAACGCCTTAGGGTATGAGATGCTGGTGGAGAAGCAGCTGGCCCGGTTAAGGGGGTAGCCTATGCGCAAGAATGGAAAATACCGTTTCTCCCTGCAATTCCCAGCTGAAACCGAGGAGCAGATACAGGCTGGTGAGCTGCTGGAGCGGTTAGGCAACCGAAAAAGCGCGGTCGTTGTGGCGGCTTTATGGGAATATCTACTTGCCAATCCAGCACTGCTCAGCCCGGAGTGCAGGGTGGAAATCAAGGCGGTGCAGAATGTTTCTTCGGAGCAGTTGAAGGAAATGGTAAGGAAAATGCTGGATGAACGGCTCATGGACGCGAATTATAAGGGGAATCTGGGTAAGGTAACGGCGGAAGGTGATAATAACATCACAGAAATGTTAAATAATATGGATATATTTGGGCAAATACAGAGAAATTGTGGCCGATTCAATGTTTAACGCCTATACTCATGTTTTAACATCGTTCCATTGAAAAAATATTGGTGTATAATATAATTGTGTAGAGAGAAAATTGAAATAACGCAAAGGCTATTCTACAGAGATGTAGTGTGGCCTTTTTGTTTTTTCTACCACTATTTTATTGTCCAGGCATACCAGCCTGACAAGACGCCAGGCTGTTTCGATATCTTCAGATATTTTATCAAGAATGTAGAAAAGTTCAAAGAGATATGGTATAATTTGAAAAACCATATCAGGCGCTTTTCTGGAAAGGAGCATACAGAATGTCTGAAAAGCGCAAAGACAGCAAAGGACGTGTCCTGCGTGACGGGGAAACCTGCCGCAAGGACGGTCGTTATATGTACCGGTATACTGATATAAAGGGCCAGAGGTGCTGCATCTATGCCCACTCCTTGAACGAGCTGCGCGAGCAGGAAAAACTGATTCAGCTTCACCTCAACACAGGCATAAGTTACTCTTCCGGCGCGATTTCTGTTTCAGAGCTGGCGGAACGCTATATCTCTCAGAAGTTAGGAGTTCGGTATAACATCAGAAAAAATTATAACTTTGTCCTGAATCTCTTGAAAAAGGAAGAGTTCGGCTACTTGCCCATAAGAGAGATCCGTCCCTCCGACGCCAAAGCCTTTTGTATCAAGCTGCACAACGATGGAAAAAGTTACAGCACGGTTTCTGCTGTGCGCGGAGTTTTGAAACCGGCTTTTGAGATGGCCGCTGATGACGAGATCATTCGCCGAAACCCATTCCTGTTCAGGGTGGCGGACGTGGTTCCTAATGATGCTGCTGTCCGTAAAGCGCTAAGCCAGGAGGAGAAGGAGAGGTTCCTGGAATATGTTCTCCAGGACAAATGCCGGAGAAAGCACTATAATGAAATCATTATTCTGCTTGGTACCGGCCTTCGGGTTTCGGAGCTGTACGGCCTGACAAAGTCGGATATCGACTTTGAGAGCCGTAAAATACGCATAGAACGGCAGCTTACCAGGGACAAGCACTGCAAATACTATATTGAGCCGCCAAAGACCAGAAGCGGTACACGCTTTATCCCCATGAGCGATGTGGTTTGCCAGGCGCTGATGGATACATTCAATAACCGTAAGCCTCAAAGGGTGGAGCAGATGATCGATGGGTGTGCCGGATTCTTGTTCCTTGATAAAGACGGCAAACCGAAAGTAGCTCTGCACTTGGAGCACGCCCTCAAGCGGATGGTTGACAAGTATAATGCCACCCACGATGTTCCTCTCCCGCCGATCACGCCCCATGTCCTACGGCACACATTCTGTACAGAAATGGCAAACGCCGGTATGGATGTCAAGAGCCTTCAATATCTGATGGGCCACTCGGACGTGAACACCACCCTGAACATCTATACACACTCCAGCTATGAGGCGGCGGCTCATGCCTTTGGCAAGGTGAAATCAGCGCCGGATAAGGGGGGTGAATCGGTGGAGGCCTAACACCAGATTTGACACCAATTTTGACACCAGTTTGACACCAAAACACCCCAAAAATATGGAGATTTGCGGAGATTTTCATAAGCGGACAAGAATCCGCCAAACGAGAAAAACCGCGAAAAACCCAGCAATAGAGCCAAAAAACAGACTTATAAAGAATTGAGATGAGGCTATGAAAATCCTGTTCATCTGCACCGGCAACACCTGCCGCAGCCCCATGGCCCAGGGCCTTTTCAGGAATATGGCCCCGGAGCACGAGTGCGAAAGCGCAGGGCTCTCCGCCCTGC
>CATJCP010000381.1 GCA_949737515.1 uncultured Oscillospiraceae bacterium
ACGGAATCCCCCTATAGAACCCCGTGGTCTTCCAGAAACATTAATTCTTCAGAACACGAAATCGTTCAAATGATGCAGGCTTCCCTTAATCAAATTGCAAAAGATGATCCAGACAAACTGATACGCGTGATAACACAGTGGAACTTCTCTGCTTCTCCAATCCGGTCTGAACTGTTTCTCCACGCGGTAGAAGATATGCCTGTGAAATATGCGGACTATGCTCTAAACTGGGTGTTAGAGGATATTGGCCGAAATGCGTTTGATCAAACCAGTTCCGAAAAGAATCAGTTGTCGTGCTGCCGACGCATTTTAGAGAAATTTTCACCGGGATGTTCCAACGCCACTTTTTCTCACTTAGAACAAAAAATATGCCGATGGAATCCACCAAAAGAGAGAATGCGGCGAATTTATCAGTACTATATGGATACACGCCATACAGAGGGAGGCGGGAGCTGTTACGGCTCGTTCTGGGGAGAGTTTCAGCGAATTCTGCTTCCAGCCCTGGATTGCTCCCGTATTTCTGAATATACTAAGCAGCTTATCAGCGTCTTGAATCGAAAATTTCCCACTGAACCGACATGCTATAATTTGCGGCATTTCGGCATAGCACATTTTATTTCCTCCCCCATTGATTCGCGCATCAGCAAGATCAGTGACAAAAGCTGGCTCCGAATTGTCGCGGATATGAGCCAGCAGCCCGATAAAAGCAGGCATTTTAATGGCACGTACATTGAGGCTTCACCGTTTACATTCGCGCAAAGTCTGTCTGCTGCTGCGAAGAAAGACCCTGTTCGTTTTGCCGCGTTATCTCTTCGATTCCCGCCGGATACCCTAGAAAATTTTGTAAATGCGGTTTTGGATCACGCATTGATTTCCAGCAGCGTACCTCTTGATTTGGCCTTCTCTGTCTTGAGGCAATTTTGTGAGAATCCTTCAAACGAACAGGCAATATCTATATCCAGGATTATCGAACACCGCGCGGAAGAACAGTGGCCGGATGATATTCTTGAGTGCTTGCTGAATATTGCACGCAGCCATCCAGATCCAGACCATGATTGCGTTCCAGGATATAGTATACAAGAAAAAGGAAAAATATCCTGCCATGACTTGCTTCAAGGGGCGGTCAACTGTGCTAGAGGATATGCTGTCGTAGCGATTGAAGCACTCTTATGGGAGCATCCACAGTGGGCTGAAAAGTTTTGTGACACAGTAGAATCTATGACTGAAGATCCAAATCCCGCCGTGCGATATGCTGCGGTCTCTTGCGCTGCTGTATGGTACAATATAGACAAACTGTTCTCCAAACAACTGTTTTTAAAATTGTTGGAGAGGGATATCCATGTGCTAGGAGCTCCGCAAGCATGGCCTCTTGTGGCTCGGTTCTGGGATGAGGAATCTAATTATTTCAACGAAAAACTCATGTTTTCCGCACAGTCTCACATAGAGGATTTGCAAAACAGCGCGACGGATATGCTCACGGTGCTTGTACTCATGAAAAACCTGCCAATAGAGCTGCTTTTAAACATGCCGCTTACCCCCGCCCAAGCAGAAACCGTATGCAGGCAGGCAGTGGATAACTTTGATGACGATAGGTGCCATGAGTTATGTGTGCAAATTTTGCAAAGCATTTTGATGCGTCATGGTGGGGAATTACACACCATAGAAGCTTTGTTTTATGACAAAAAGATTCACATACATAGGGATAAAGCTTTTTTGGAAAGCATCATTGAAATCTCGGGCTGTCATTTTACAAGCCAGTTGATCAAATATATTAAAGAGTCAGAAGATGATATTTCTGATTATGCAGAGATTCTTGTCTCCATTGGTAAAGCCCTTTCGTGCCTATCCTATTGGGATACTGAAGCATACGTGGCCTGCATCATGCGTTTATTCCACTCGGGGCGGAATAATCAGGAAATAAAGCGAGCCTGCTTAGATATCTGGGATACCGTTTTTCTCACCAATCCAATAACAATACGATCCCTCGCTGATTTATTGGATAACGTGTAGTGTTCAAAGTATTCAATTCTGGTACTTCCACAGGCAGTAATCTCTACGGGAGTAGGGAGTGATTTAAGAGCAATCCTTACTTCTTATCGTATTGAACTCCATAAAAGTTTTTAAGATTAATTGGGTATTTGCATCTTTTTTTGAACGACCCTACCCAATCTGAATAAATTGTTGTCAGTTGTTCGGATTGGGTAGGGTTATTCTTTGCCTGTAGCCATTGCGATTCATGGGTTACAGGCTTTTTCAACTACAAATGCTATGTGTCACTGCTTAAAAGCAAACAATTTAAAATCAACGAGCAAAATGTGTAAATGGAGGGATTAGAACCCCTACTGACATCACCCTTAGCAGGCTCTCGTATTCTTTAGATTTTCGGGCTATGTTTAACTTGCACATCTTTGACTACCTCAATATTCAGCGGCGGCTTCTTGCATTTTGCCCCATTTTTCGCTATAATAAGTTAATAATAGTATTACTGTTGCTGAATTAGTGAATATTTGTTGTATTTATTCCGGATTTCGACTGGATTTATATATGTGAGGAGGTAGAATAAGCTGTGAGTTCAACAATAAGGGTGAGTCAAATGGCACATCTTA
>CATJCP010000382.1 GCA_949737515.1 uncultured Oscillospiraceae bacterium
AGCTACCCACTGCCTAATCACCTGGAAAAAGTCCCCATCTTCAAGGGGGCGGTGTTCAATGTCCCGGAGCTGGCAAGGCAGCTTGCCGCCTCGGACAGCTTCAAAAAGCTGCTGGCGCAAAGCCCTCTGGACAGCAAAGAGAAACGCCCGCCCCTGCCGTTGACGGTGGGACAGGTGGGACTCATCGGCGGCTCCGGCCTCATCAATGGCCTGATGCCCTGCGACAGCCCCCATATCATCAAGGGGCGGATCGTCAAGGAGCAGCTCACCGATTCCCGTATCACCAGCACAGATGCTTTGACAGGGAAACCACTGGTGACCGAGATCACTGAGACCCAGACCAACAAGATGGTGTTCCACATATTGACCGCTGCCGGCTTCAAGGCGCTGGCATAAAGGAGAATGAAAATGTATGAATTAAATTCCCAGACCTTCCGGCAGCTGCTGGAAGGTATCTCAGAGGATACCGCTGAAAACGAGTTCGCAGAGATAGCCCCTTACCTGATGGAAGCTGTCTGTTCCCCCATTTTGAACGGAGAGCCGCTGGTTCCCAATGGAATCGACTACTCCCGATTCACCCTGGACGACCTGTACGACCTGCTGGACGGGGCGAAGATCCACTACCACCGCCGCTTCTATTTGTGGGAAATGAACCGGCAGCTTTGCAGTCGGTCGATTTCCCAAAGCCCCCGGCGGGCCTTTTGCTGAAGGGGGCTGTGGGATGGACGATTACGAGTATGAGAATTTTGAGCTGAGCCTTATCCCCATCCTGGTCGGCAAGGTTCTCAGTGATGCCGGAAGGGAAGAGGATTACCTGGAAGGGATCGGCGCATTGCCCATCGTGGCGGAGGATTATTATTCCTACATCATCGAGGGAGTGACCGCCATCTGCGACTTCTGGAAATGCCGGGAGGTTGGACCCTATATGGATACCTGCTGGTTTTTCAGTCACCGGAGCATGATGGATTTTTACCACCTGTGCCGGGATTGGTCCAGACAAAGAGGAGTCCCCTTGCGGCGAAATCCTTATATGGAACAGGCAAAGACGGAGCTGGAGGAACAGCTGGACAGCCTATATTCCTATTATTACACCTACCGTTACAGCACGAAAGTCAACCATCGGTGGGCCAGCGGGATCACCCTTTACCTCTCCCCGGAGTTCAACCAGGAGTTTTCTTTGTTAAAAGCCCTCGCCCATATCTTCGACTATTACAAGCATACGGCGGAGGAGCTGCGGTATGAGATCTGGAAGTATGACCGGGAGCAGAAGGCGAAGGTCCTCTACCTGCCGCTGCCGAGACCGGAAACCTGGAAGGAGGCTGCCTGATGGATGCCGAACGAGAACTGATTTTACACATCGACCCCGGCTCCGCCACCATCAAGGTGGAGAGCCGATCCTCAGAGGGGAGCATCATCACCAAGCGCATCGGCTACAATGCCCTGGTGGAGTGCATCAAGGGGAGTTTGCAGCGGGAAATGGTCCAAAGCGGACTGTTGCCCACAGGCTGCATTTCCTACGATGCGGGGAGCGATGGCTGGCGGTATGTAGCCATCGAACACCCGGCGCGGTATGCCGACATCACCTACGGGAACACCATGTACCCCCATTTTCCCCTGCCAAGGCTGGTGTTCCGTTTTGGCCTGCATATGGGGCTGCGGGTACAAAGCTGCCAGATGGGCGTGGTGGCAGAGGGCCGGCTGACGCC
>CATJCP010000383.1 GCA_949737515.1 uncultured Oscillospiraceae bacterium
ACCCTCCACGCCCTGTGTTGCGGCGCTGCTGACTGGGTCGCTGTAGCGAACCGCCTCTGCCAGCCTTTTCACCTGGTGAGCCGCCTCACTCTGTAATCCGGATGTATCAAAGCTGGCAGTCTTCGCCTGTAAATCGCGTATAAACGTAATATCGCTTTGAAGCTTCACATCCTGATATTCCACCCCATCTCTTACCGCATCCGCTGAAATAAATCCGACAGCAGCACACCCGAACAGCATGGCACACAAAACAACCGCAGCCCATACCGGCACTATCGTTCCAACCTGCATCAGGAAAAACCCCAGGGCCAGTTGACTCCCCAGATAAGCCATGCCGGTTTTTATGATTGGGAAACCGTAAAACCGGCTCCGTACATCCCTGCCACGGTTGGCAGCCGTTTTAACCACATAGATTTGCGAAAGGATTGCTACCAGTGTAAATAGGTAACTGATGAAGAAAACCGAGGATTTTGCAAAGGGCATGGCAAAGGCTGCAACATGGTACAACGCCACGACCACAGCAAACAGGACCCAAAAACGCACTGTGTTCTTTTTCATATTTGCTGCTCTCCTTTCCGTTTCGAGATTTCTCTGTCAATCGCTACTATGCGGTATTTGGTAAACGCCTAACAAATCAGCCAGGCCGTTTAGCCCCGCACTCTGGGCAGAAATTCCCCGTTAGCCCCTTCTTGCCACACCTGGCACAGTCCCATGTCTGCGCTTGATTTGGCTTTGATGCGCCGCATTGTGGACAGAAGTTGCCTGTCAATTCCCGGGCGCCGCAAGAGCACGCCCAGGTATCCCCATTTCCGCTCGGCAGGCTTCCCCCTTCGCTGCTGATTCCGTTTTTCATGGCTTCCAAGCCGATCTGCCGGGAGGTTTCCTCCTGATAGGTGTAGCCCTTCATCCGCATTTCCTCCGCCTCTGCCATTGCCTGCATACGATAGGACTCCGCCTCGGCAGACTTCTGGATTTTCAACGCATCAGCGGCTCCCAATGCCTCTATCCGTTTCAGCTGCGCGCCGCTCTGCGCCTCCACCTCTTTCCGCTGCGCCGCAGCTTCCGCCTCCTTCTTGCGAATCTGCTCCTGGCGTACAAGCAGGTATTGTTCCGCATACTGCTCCTTCATCCGGCGAAAATGGGGGTCGTCATCAGGGGTCACAATTCGGCTGATAAAAAACTCCGGCATCATGAGGCCGTAATCGTTCAGGCTTTCATTGATCAGCCCTCTGAGCGCATGGGACAGCTCCATCAGATGCGCGTCAATTTCCAATATATTGACGCCGCTGGCCTTGATTGTCTGCGCCAGATAGCTCTTTGCTTGGGTGATCACCAGGGACTTGAACGCACCCTTTTTGCCCCCCTCACCCAGCAGTTCGGACTGGGTCAGGCTCTTACTGGTTCCCACCACTTTCAGCAGCAGTTTGCGCGAGTCGGTAACACAAATATTGAATTCGCCGCTCGCTCCAATTTCAAGATGCATTCCAGACTCAGGGTCGAAAAGGCGCACCTTAGAGTCTGTCCCCCACTTTATTCCCATCTGGGTGGCCATGTTGATGTAGTATACTTCTGAATGGAAGGTCCTTTCTGCGCCGCTGGAAAGCGGATAAAGATTTTCCAGCAAGGGCATCTGCTGCGTTTCCAGGGTGTACCGCCCAGGCCCGAAAAGATCCAGCGCCTGACCGTCCCGGAAGAAAATGGCCTCCTGGCTTTCGTGGACAATTAGCTGAGAGCCTATGTTGAAATCTTCCATAGGGTGCTTCCAGATGAAGGTCTCATTATCTCCCTCATATTTTATGACGCTGGCAATTCCATCCTTTTTGATTTCCTCTGAGGTCAGTCTTTCCTGTATGTTGTTAACATGGTCGCAGACCGGGCATGTGTATATTTCCGCCGCCTTGTTCACCTGTAGACGAACCCCGCACTGCGCGCAGAAGAATTCGGCCATTTTGCTCTGGTCTGACAACGTGTTGATCGGCTCGCGGCAGACCGGGCAGACCGCCTGGTCCCCCTTAGACTGGTCGAACACCACCATGTTTCCGCAATGGGGGCATTCCTTCCCCGCGAGCTTATCGGTACGCACATGAATGCTGTACCCGCAGGAGCAGTCAATCTTCTTCCGCGCGAAAAAGCCTGTTTTGGCTTCCACATATTTGCCGCATTTTGGGCATGCTATTACGAATCTTGCCATGTCAGCCCTCCTAAATATTATAATCCCCTCAGCTGTCTTTTATTGCTTACAAACAAAATCATAATAAGTTCTATTGGTATCTCTGGATTATAAAAACAACTAAACCTATGAATCCTAAAACAATTAACGCGCGAACAAACGATTTCGCTCTCACCTTCCATTTTTCTTTTCGGACGAGTTCCTCAACCACTTGATGAGCCTTAAGCTTCTGGGTGTCATCTACTTCTCTTTGATGGTAATTTCTGATCTCAATAGCCTTTTCTCTGCATATCTCTGCACGCGCTGCGCTATCCCGATAGGAACCCAAACGTTCAAATATTGCTGATCCGTTTCGCAATGCTGGGAAGCTAACAATTTTCCATAATAGGCCTCCGCGTTCTCGGCATCCGCAT
>CATJCP010000384.1 GCA_949737515.1 uncultured Oscillospiraceae bacterium
GACCTAAATTTCTCCGGTGAATATCAGGCCCGCGCCCACCGGTACACCGAGGAGCTGTTCGGCTCTTCCCATGTGTTTAAGGCCGGTACCATATCCACGGTGGCGGAGAAGACAGCCTATGGATATGTAAAAAGATATCTGGAAGAAAAGGGGAGGATCGTCCACAGGGCGGAGGAGCTCCGCCTTGCGGCAGGCTGTACGGGGGTCAAGCGCACTACTGGGCAGCACCCCGGGGGCATGGTGGTTGTTCCCAACGCTTACGATGTCTACGATTTCTCTCCGGTTCAGCATCCCGCTGACTCCGCCGATTCCGGCATTGTCACCACCCACTTTGACTTCCACTCCCTTCACGACACCATCCTGAAGCTGGATAATCTGGGCCATGATGTTCCCACTCTGTACAAGTACCTGGAGGACCTGACCGGGACCAGCATTATGGATGTTCCCATGAATGACAAAAAGGTCTATTCCCTGTTCACCTCTCCGGAAGCCTTGGGGCTGACGAAGGAGGACATTGACTGCAACACCGGGAGCCTCTCCCTGCCGGAAATGGGCACTCCATTTGTCCGCCAGATGCTGGAGGAGTGTCAGCCGCAGAACTTTTCCGACCTGCTTCAGATCTCTGGATTGTCCCATGGGACCGACGTATGGCTGGGGAACGCCCAGGAGCTGATTCACAATAAAACCTGTACCATTTCAGAGGTCATTGGTACCCGCGACAGCATTATGACATATCTCATCCAGATGGGACTGGATCCCAGTATGGCCTTTAAGATCATGGAGATCACCCGTAAGGGCCTGGCCACCAAGCTGCTGACCCAGGAGCACGTCGACGCCATGAAGGCCCACAATGTTCCCCAATGGTATATTGACAGCTGTTATAAGATCAAGTATATGTTCCCCAAATCCCATGCCAGCGCGTATATTATTGCGGCGGTTCGGCTGGGGTGGTACAAGATTTACAGGCCCTTGGAATACTATGCGGCTTTCTTTACCGTCCGGGGCGGGGATATTGACGCGGAGGCTGCGATCCAGGGCCGGGATGTGGTCAAGATCAAAATGGAGGAGATGAAGAATAAAGGCAACGAGAGAACAGCCAAGGAGGAAGACCAATACACGATCCTCCAGATACTCAACGAGATGATGGCCAGAGGTTTTTCCTTCCTGCCGGTGGACCTGTACAAGTCTTCAGCGGCAAAGTACCTGCCGGAGGACGGCAAGCTGCGCCTTCCCTTTGCGGCGCTGAAGGGGTTGGGGGAGAATGCCGCTAAAGCCCTGGAGGATGCGGGAAAGGAGGGGGAATACCTTTCCGCAGACGAGATCTCCATTCGGTCGGGGACATCCAAAACCGTTGTTGACCTTCTTAGGGCAGCGGGAGCTTTGGAAGGCCTTCCGGAAACCAGCCAGATGACTTTTTTCTGATTGGATAAAAAACGCTGTGGAGAAGGAAATTCTTCACAGCGTTTTGACATATAACCGGTAAACATTTCGAAAGAACCAAGATGAAGCGTATGATCAATTTTTCCGGGAGGAAACCAGCCAGCAAATCAGCACCAGTCGATCAGGGTCCAGTAAAAAAGGGATTCCCAAGATGGGTCATACATATAGGTGTGCCCAACGCCCTTTACAAAGTCGGAATATACGTCCGCCTTTTCCGGCCTGCCGCCGTTGACAGGGGCGATATAAATGTCGATGGTCTCACTGGCTTTCTCTTTGGAGCCATTTGGCTGGGACATAAAGGCGATTTTTTCTTTACTGGGGCTTATGACGCCATTCCAGGCGGTTCTGGCTCCTCCCGGCAAATATTTGGCTGAGGTTTTGGATTTGGTGTCGACGATTACGCTGCTGTCCTCCTGGTTGTTGGCAATACAGCGCGTCTCGTCAATCCAGGATGTCACCTGATGGGGATAGATTTTTTCAGCGTCCTGGCCTGAGGTTAGGGAGCCGTCCTGATCATATGGGCGGCCGGCACAGCGGACATCACCCCTTTGCACCGCGCTGGCGGAAATGTCGTCCACTGGCAGATAGAAGCTGTCATTCTCTGAAGGGGCCCCTTGGTAATAGCCGAAGAGCCCGCCTGCAAACCCGGTTGCGTGATAGGACGCTGGGGGATCCTCCTCATCCTTTGACTGGAGTCCCAGGGCCTCGGTTACGTCAAAAAAATTGCCGCTGGTATCGATCCAACCAGCGTGGTATTCATTGGTTTGATTGAAAACCTTTGTAACAGCCATTTTGCTGAAGTCACCGGAAAACCATTCGCGGCGCGGCTCTGACGC
>CATJCP010000385.1 GCA_949737515.1 uncultured Oscillospiraceae bacterium
AAATAAGCCACAACCCACCCGGGGGGGGGGTGGATTCCGGCTTATCAATGACACGCCTATTTCCAATGACCATTGTTAAATATATCATAAACAAGGGATTGTGTCAACTGTTTTTGTCGAAAATGTTCTATTTTGGCGCATGATATCAACTGTAAAGCACAATACATAGCTTTACCCCCGCCTTTCAATTGGGGAGGAGGACAGGGACGGCAGCGAGGGGCCATACTCAGCCCACCGCCCTCCAACGGCATTTGGCTATTTTATTCCACGCAAAACTCCGTGAAGCCGAAAATTTGCCTGTTCCAGCATTTTGATTAAATGCGGTTCTGCGTTTGTTATTTCCGCAAAGTCAAAAGCAGTTTGTCCAGGTTTATCAGCTGAAGATGGGTCTGCACCATGTTCAATTAGTAGTCGAATGATTTCTTCCCGGTTATCCATTCTCTTCAAGAATACCGCCGCTAATGGACGAACACCATCTTTGCGTCCACGATTTGGGTCTGCTCCAGCTTCTAACAACAACTTGACAATATCAGCTTTATATTGCATCACCGCAATCATCAAATAAGTGTATCCTTGTGGGTTTGATATGTTAATATCTGGAATGTTTTCTATAATATTTTTAATTCGATGAAATTGACTTGTTACACTTCCTTTGCCTAACTCCGTTTTATATACTGCCAGTTCCTTTAACAATATATCCATTTTTTTATTTGGTTGCATAAGGTTTCCCCTTTTGTCTGAAGCTACTAATCAAAATTATAATTGTTATTATTGATTTAATCCTATTTTTATAAGATATTCTAAAACATCCGAAAAATCCGTATTTTGTACGGTGGGATGCAGTCAGATATTTGGTATGAAGATGTAACGCCAAAACAGCCTGCCGAATGCGGCAGGCTGTCCAGTTGATCAGCTGAAATACGCGATTTCTTCCTCCGGTTTTTCCGCTGGCTGGATATCCAGCGCGTATAAAACCGGCCCCTTTTTCCCTTTATAGGCAGGGGATTCCTCCAACCTCAGCTGGGCCGTCACCATAACCCAGCTGTTTTTCTTCAGCTGGGAGGGGGTATCCGTCTTGCATAAAAAGCCGATCATCTGCGCGTCGTCGGCACAGCAGACCATGGCCACCCGCCCCGGCACAAAGCATCCCCTTGGCAGCCGGGTGGACTTGTAGACCGTTCCCTTAAAGCGCACCGTCTTACCCTCGTACTTGTTGGGGAACTCCGACACGTCCATATACCACAGCCCAAAGTCATCGTCGTCAATGTTTATGATGTCCGCGTTGATGTCAAAGGGCAGCTCTTCGTCCTGGGGGTCGTCCATCACGCCCTGCTCAGATTCAAATACCAGGCTGGCGGGGCGGTTTACGGCCTTGACTGTCCGCCGGAAGGAATTCCTAGGGGTTTCAGCGGTACACCGGTTGAACACCACTGTGTCCGCGGTTTTGATCATCTCCATCATAATGGAACGCATGTTGTTCAGGTATACTTCAAAGGTGCTGGCGTCTATCTGGCAGATGACCTGGTACATCAGCCATAGGGAGGGCAGCTTCATCTGGAGGAAGGCCGCTGAGTTCCACATTCCATTGAACTCAATGAGTACCCGCTCCGGCATATACTTGTTCTGGAGCTGCTGGAGATAGGCGGGGGTCAGCTGGGCTTCTTCCTCTATCAGCACCAAGTCCGCGTTGGCATTGGCGGAGCGGAGGACCTTTTTATCGTATTCCTCAATCCCTTCCTCGCAGACAATGAGAAGGGTCCTTTCCCCCTGGGAGAATTCCTCATCTTCCAATACGCCACGTATAAAACTGGTCTTTCCACTTTCCAGAAAGCCGGTGATCAAATATACTGGTACTTCCATTTTGGGGTCATCCTCTCTATCAGGCGTTTACATGGAACAGATTTGCGATCACGCCGGTTTTCAGCTCGGAACCTATGACGCAGAGCCGTCCGGTGACGTCGGCAGAACCAGTGCGGATTTCCGACTCGCCGGGAACATAGTCAAAGTGAAGCCAGCTTCCGTCTGCTGCCGGCAGAATGCCCTTGGCCCGCAGGATGATTCCGGCCTGGTTCTCGTCCAGCCTATCCAAGGCCTCCTGAATCTCCTCTTGGGTGTACTTCCGGGGTGTTTCCACTCCCCAGCTGGTAAATACCTCGTCGGCATGATGATGGTGATGTTCATGGTCATGACCGCATCCACAGGAGCACTCCTCCCCGTGGTCGTGATGATGGTGCTCGTGTTCATGATCGTGTCCACAGGAGCATTCCTCCCCATGGTCATGATGGTGCTCATGGTGATGATGGTCATCTTCTACAGAATGGAGGAGTTCCTCCATCAGGACATTTTTCTGCTCCATGGCAGCCAGTATCTGTCTGCCGTCCAGCTCATCCCATGGTGTTGTGATGATGACTGCCTTGTCGTTGTGGGCCTTCAGGTCAGCGGCGCAGGCTTCCAGTTTTTCCGCCGAAACTTTCTGACTGCGGCTGAGGACAATGGTGTTGGCGGATTCGATTTGGTTGTTGAAGAACTCGCCGAAGTTTTTCATATACATTTTGCTCTTTACCGCGTCGACAACAGTGGTCGCGCTGTTGAGATGCACCGGCTCGCCGCCGTGGATGACGCCCTGCACCGCCCGGATGACGTCGGACAGTTTGCCCACGCCGGAGGGCTCAATGATCACTCGGTCGGGAGCGAACTGATCCAGCACCTTTCCCAGCGCCTCCCCGAAGTCCCCAACCAGAGAGCAACAGATGCAGCCGGAGTTCATCTCGGTGATCTGGATGCCGGAGTCCTTTAAAAATCCGCCGTCGATCCCAATTTCGCCGAATTCGTTTTCGATCAGCACCAGCTTTTCACCCTGGAAGGCCTCCTGAATCAGCTTTTTGATGAGGGTCGTCTTTCCAGCTCCCAAAAAACCGGAGATAACGTCTATTTTAGTCATGTCAATTCCGCCTTTCCTTACCTTTTAATGTGTTCTGCCCGGTTTTCCCTGAGAAAGCCGGTTTGATTTCCGCTAACCTATATTATACACCTGAACAGTATAAAAAAGCAAAGAATTCCCTATGAATTTTTATATTTTACAGCTCTTTTTCAACCGCCTCATGGACCCGGTAAGACAATGTCATAAGGCTGTCCCCCATATGGACGTTTTCCACCACAATGTCCTTGTGGCCGATGGCCAAGTCGTAGTGGGAAAAATTCCAGAAGCCGCGTATTCCCAAACCGATCAGCCGCTCTGACACCCGCTCCGCTGACTCCTTTGGAATACACAAAACCGCGATTTGCGGCCGCTCCCTTTGACAAAACCGGTCCAGCTCGTCCATGCTGTGGACCTTCATACCGCTGATCTGTGTTCCAATGACGGCCGGGTTGCGGTCAAACAGGCCCGCCAGAGAAAATCCCTTTGTCTCAAAGTCTATATGCAGCGCGATGGTTCGGCCCAGATTGCCGGTTCCTATCAGAATCGCCTTTAACGGATGATCCAGGCCGAGAATCCGGGATACTTCCTGGAATAAGCTCTCCACATGATAGCCATACCCCTGCTGCCCAAATCCACCAAAACAATTTAAATCCTGCCGGATCTGTGAGGCTGTAAGCCCCATTACGTTTGCCAGCTCCCGCGAGGAGATATGGTCTGTTCCCTGCTGCATCAGCTCGCTTAAAAAACGATAGTAACGGGGGAGGCGGCGTATGACGGAAATCGATACCTTTTCACCTTTTGCCATTCCGTTTACCTCTCTGTTCCTTAATAGAATGACATTATTTTATAACACTTTAAAGAAAAAATCAAGTAATGTCGCATAACTCCAGCGGCTGTCCAGGCCAGCGTATGTTATCCATATATCTTCTTGGGCAGGCGTATGTCCTTCATTGGAACCCTATCCCATTGGAATATTCCCATAAGCTCCCCGGGGGTCATTCCCTCCCATTTGGGGATCTGCCCGGCCAAAAAGGCCAGCAGTCCGATGATTTCCTCCGGCAGAAAATTTTGTTTCAGAGCGGTAAGGTCCAGGGATTTGTCGCGCTTGGACAGCCGGTTCCCCTCCGGGTCCAGCAGCAGGGGAATGTGGAAGAACTGGGGAACGGAAAAGCCCAGCTTTTGAAATAGCCAGATCTGAACAGGGGTGGATTCCAGCAGGTCCCGCCCCCGAACCACCTGATTCACCCCCATCAGCCCGTCGTCCGCCACCACCGCCAACTGATAAGCATACACCCCATCCGCCCGGCGGAGCACAAAATCCCCGCAGTCCAAAGGGAGGCGGGCTGACGTCCGCCCCTGGACGCCGTCTGTAAAGGAGATGGTTTCATCTGGAACGCGGATCCGGTCTGCCGGCGGGCGTACTCTGCGTTTTTCCTGGATCGTCTCAGGGGACAGGCCCCGGCAGGTTCCAGGGTAGAGTATTCTTCCGTCAGACAAGTGGGGGGCGGACGCTGCGTGAAGGGAGGCGCGGCTGCAGAAGCAGGGGTAGACCTCCGCCGTCTCCTCCAGCTGGTGAAAGAGGGAACGATATATGGAAAAGCGTTCACTTTGGTAATAGGGCTGGCAGGGGCCTCCGGCACTGCCGCCCTCGTCAAAGGACAGGCCGAGCCATTGGAGATCTGCCTCCAACTGGTCTGCATAGGCCCGGGGGCTGCGTTCCAGGTCTAAATCTTCTATGCGGAGGATTATCTTTCCACCCATGGATTTAGCGGAAGCCCAGGCCAGAAGGGCGCAAAAGATGTTCCCAAGGTGCAGCCGTCCGCTGGGGGTGGGGGCAAAGCGCCCAATAACAGGTTCCATTGGGGTAGCGGCGGGGGAGATCATGGCGAATTCACTCCTGTTTGTCTTTTTCTCGTTTTTCAGCATAACACAACGGCAGCGGCTGCGCAATCCCAAAGTTCTGTTGAGAAGGAAACCTACTTTGAGGTTTTTTGGATGAAACATCCGAAATATACAGAAAAATGAATCCTGTGGGAAATTTGCATCACTTGGAAAAGGCGGAAATATGAATCACATAGTCCCATATTGCTTATTTACGATGGAACTTGAATTATGTACAATAGAGCTTGTGAACAAAAGACGAATTTTGTAACAGAACTGTAAATCTCTGAAAGGGGGCATCCCACGAATGCCAAGCCAGCGGTCAGCGTCGCCAACGGTTCAAAGCCGGCAGAATCAGCCCAAGTCCCTTCCAAAGCCTTTGAGGGAAATCATACGATGCAAATATCTATATCTGATATTTCTCATTCCATTTATCTATTACATTGTGTTTCAATACTGGCCCATGTACGGCATTTTGATCTCTTTTCAGGATTACAACGTGGTCAAGGGGATCTCCGGTAGCCCCTGGGTAGGCTTTAAGCACTTTGAAAAGTTCCTCTTTGACCGGTACTTCTGGACCCTTGTCCGCAACACCCTGCTGATCAATGTGTACAATCTGCTGTGGGGCTTTCCCGCCCCCATTCTGCTGGCCATCCTGCTCAACGAGCTGCGCAGCGAGCGCTTTAAGAAGGTCATCCAGAATATCAGCTACCTGCCCCACTTTATTTCTACGGTGGTCGTCTGCGGTATGCTGGTGAAC
Organism: uncultured Oscillospiraceae bacterium; assembly: GCA_949737515.1. GTDB lineage: Bacteria > Bacillota > Clostridia > Oscillospirales > Ruminococcaceae > UBA1405. The sequence goes on from CATJCP010000385.1 coordinate 5,562, forward strand.
TTTCTCAGCTCAGACGGCATGGTCAACCAAATCATCAAGCTCTTTGGAGGGGAAAGCATTCAGTTTTTAATGTATCCCCAATATTTCCGGACCATTTATGTGGCCTCGGGGGTGTGGCAGAGTGTGGGATGGAACTCCATCATCTATCTTGCCGCCCTGACCGGTATTGACGCGGAGATGTTTGAGGCTGCCCTGATCGACGGGGCCAACCGCTGGCACCGCATCCGGTACATCACCCTTCCCAGCATCGCGCCCACTATCTCCATTATGCTTATCCTGAATTTGGGCCGGCTGATGAACCTGGGCCATGAGAAGATACTGCTGCTGTACAACGGCTCTACCTATGAGACCGCCGACGTCATTTCCACCTATGTGTACCGCCGTGGATTGCTGGGAAATGATTTCAGCTATGCCACAGCTGTCAACCTGTTCCAGGCAGTGATAGGGGTTATTCTGGTATCTGTCTCCAATCAGATATCCAAAAAAGTCGGTGAGACAAGCCTGTGGTGACATGCTCGCCGGAAAGGAAGGTAGCGGCTCATGCTGTTGAAAAGTAGAAAGCCCTCGGAAAACGGGGGGATTGGATCACGCATCTTTGATTTCTGCAACGTTTTATTTATGCTTTGCCTGGCTTTTATTACTTTGTATCCCATGTATAATATCTTTATTGTTTCCATCAGCTCCGCTGAGCATATTTATGCGGGCACAGTCAACTTTCTCCCCAAGGGGATCAACTTTGACGCTTACCGGATGGTATTCAAAAATGACTCCATCTGGCGTTCCTTTGGAAACAGCATCCTGTACACCACTGTGGGGACGGCGATCAACGTGGTCTGCTCGGCCATGTGCGCCTATCCCCTTTCCCGGAAGGATTTCTATGGCAGGGGGTTCTTTACCCTGTTTGTTGCCGTGACTATGTTCATCAGCGGCGGCATGATCCCCTCTTATTTGGTGGTCAATCAGCTCCGCCTGATCAACACCATGTGGGCCATTGTCCTTCCCGGGGCGATCAGCACCTATAACATGATTATCATGCGCACCTTTTTCCAGAACCTGCCGGTTTCCCTCCAGGAATCCGCCTATCTGGACGGCGCCAACGATATTACCATTTTGTTCAAAGTGGTGCTCCCCCTCTCCATGCCCATTATCGCCACCATGACCCTTTTCTATGCGGTGGGGCATTGGAACAGCTACTTTAACGCCATGATCTATCTCAATTCCAAGTCCAAATTTCCCCTCCAGGTGCTGCTGAGGGAAATCGTGGTGGCGGGGAATATGGCGGATGAGTCCGCAGACCTTACCTCCAATATCAACATCATTGCCATAAACTTCAAATACGCCGTTATTGTCATCACGGTTGTGCCGATTCTGATTGTTTACCCCTTCCTGCAGAAACACTTTACCAAGGGCGTTATGATCGGCGCGATCAAGGGATGACGCCCCTTGGACGTTCAGGAAAGCCCATTGCTCAAGGTGACGCTGCCGCCCTTTCTGCCGCGGCCTGGTCTGCCGGCAGGGAAAACGGCTGTCATATACACATCTTAAACATGTGAATTCAGGAGGAAATACCATGATGAAATCAAAATTGAAAGCGCTTGCCGGTATCATCGGTGCGGCCATTCTGGTCAGTGGGTGCTCCGGCACGCCAAGCAGCTCCAGCGCCGCTCCGGCCAGCCCTGCCTCCAGCGCAGGAGGTTCTGAATCCTCTTCCGCTGCAGCCAGCCAATCGGAGTCCCAGGCCAGCGGCACAGAGGAATCCGGCTTCCGCGCTGAGAAGGAGCGCACACTGACTGTGTTCATGACCGAAAGCAGCAACCAGCCTATCAAGGATTTTGCCCCGGCACAGCAGGAAATCTTTAAGAAGACCAACGTTAAGATTGAGTTTGAGATCGGCAACAGCGACAAGAGATCGATTCTCCTGGCCACCAACAACCTGCCCGACGTCGTCTCCATTGATACCTCCAGTATGCGGGAATACGGACCTACCGGTATCTTTGTCAACGTCACCGACTACCTGAATCAGGGTAAAATGCCCAACCTGAAAAAATTCTACGACGAGATTCCCAACATGAAAAAGCGGGAGGTCGACGGCATCCTGTGGGCCTGCCCCATGGTTGCCCGCAACGAGGCCGCAAACGGTTTCGGCCCCGTGCTCCGCGCCGACCTGCTGGAAAAGCACAACATCCCGACCCCTCAAACCTTTGACGAGCTTTTGGAAGCCATGAAAAAGCTCAAGGAGATCTACCCCGATTCCAAGCCTTGGACTGGAAGAAAGGGCACCACCAACATGCTCAAGACCATCTCCTATATGCTGGGTTCCGGCTATGGCGGCAACGGACTGTATTATGATTATGACCTTCAGAAATACGTCTTTGGCCCCGCAACCCCGGAGTTTAAGGCGGTTTTGGGTTACCTGAACCAGGCCTACGCCGCCGGTGTCCTGGATCCCGACTTTGCCACCACCACCGGCGATACCCTCAGCGCCCAGATGTCCAGCGGCCAGTCCTTCCTCTTTATTGACAACTCCGGTTTTGGCCAGAACTACACCAAAACCCTGAGAAAGACTGATCCCGAAGGCAAGCTGCAGATCATCCCCATTCCGGAAAACAGCTTCGGCCAGCGCCGGGCCATTCTCTATGAAACCGTCCTGCCCGGCGGCGCCTATGCGGTCAACGCCAAGACCAAGGACCCCGACACCGTTATGAGCTTTATGGACTGGATGTACTCCCAGGAGGGGTCTGATATCTCCAACTACGGCGTAGAGGGCATGAGCTTTGAATATGACGCAGATGGGCAGCCCCACTTTATCCAGGACTACATCATGCAGTTTAAGGACGCGGAACCCTCTACTTATTATGCGGTGTACTCTGAATTGGGCATTACCAAGCTGAACTTCTCCCTGTGGGCGGCCAATACCATGACCTCCTTTGAGATTGAAAAGATGGTGGGCAACTGGGACGACCTCACCGATGAATACTGGAAGATCGTTGAGGCGGACGACGCCTATGTCACCCCCATCATCGATCCCTCCCTCAGCTCTGAGGACAGCGAGCGGGTCAAGGATCTGACTGCCGACCTGACCACTATGCTGGAACAGGAGTACAATAAGTACATCATGGGGATCGAGCCCATTGACAACTACGACAAGGTAATTGCCAAGGCCATTGAAATGGGCGCGGAAGAGATCGCCAATATTTACAACACGGCAAACGGGAAGGTGTAAGTCCTTTTCAGTTTTACCTTGAATGAAAAATAGGCGCACGACCTGTGCGCCTATTTTTGTTTGGCAGCCCTTGGGGGATGCTGCCGGAAAATGCCTTTTGTGTTTTTATCGTTTTATGGTACAATAAAAGCGACGCAGCCGTCAGGGATAAATCAAATGGTCCGTTTTCCCTTTTGAGGGACGGCCTTGGGGATTGCTGGGGAGGAGAAAGTTACGTGGTTTTGAGAAAAATCAAAGACTTTATATACCAAAGGCGTTTTTTCCTTACCCTTTTGTTGTATTTCATCGCCTTTTTGATCCCTGTATTGCTGGTGGGCGTCATCAGCTATTACAGTACCACTCAAGTGGTTCAGCAGGAGTTTCACCGGAAAAACCGGCAGAACCTCTCCAATGTGGCGGACACCATTGACGATTACCTGATCTCTTCCCATTCGGTGGCGGTGGCCTTTTTGGGAGATGATTCGGTCAAGCGCATCCTTGTCCCCAACGAGGCGGCGGATTTGGAACAGAAGGCGGAGCGGTGGCGCATCTCCAAGGTGCTGGAGCGGTACCAGAATATCACGAGTAACTTTATCGACAGTATTTTTGTCTACTTTCCGGGGGATTCCCTGGTATACCTCCCCACTGGCGGGGTGGATCAGACCCTCTTTTTCCAGAAAGTGCAGCAGTACGAGACCTATGACCTGGACTTTTGGATGAACCTGGACCTGTCGGGGGAGCCGGCGCGGGAATATCCGGCGGAGATACTTACCGGCTACGCGGGCCTCAACCCGCGGCTGGTGTGCCCCTGGGTGCGGATCGGCAAGATAAACGGCTATACTGTGGTAGTTGTGATGAACATCTCCATGGAGCAGATCGGTAAAACGCTGGAAAGCAGCTCGGTAATCGAGTCCACCCAATACCTGGTGACAGGTAAGGGAGGGGGGATTGTGTGGAACACCACAGAGATTGCTGAAGGGGACGGCAGCTGGCAGGAGCTTGCCCGTATTTTTGAGCGGGAGGATGCTGTCCCCCGTTCCAGCGGATATCAGTATATCACTGTAAACGGAAGGGAATACATCGCCTCTCGGGTGGTGACAAGCCAGTTCAACTGGCAGATCTACTCCCTGGTTCCCCTGGAAGGGGTCAACGGTATGACCTCCGCCATTCCAAGGATCACCCTTGCCGCATGTCTGCTGCTGGCAGCTGCAGGGATTGTGTTGGCCTTGTTTTTCAGCAAGCGGATATACAAGCCCATCAACTCCACCATAGACGCCCTGCGGGGACAGTATGGGACGATACTGGAACAACAGGATGAGCAGAAGGACGAGCTGGAGCTGCTGCAGCTGGGGGTGGACCGTCTGGTGGAAAGCCAGGCCCAGTACCGCAGTCAGCTTAACCAATATGGACGGGAATACCTGGAATCCGCCTTTCGGCTGCTGTTCAGCGGAGCCAATCTGGTCAACCAAGAGACCCTCAACCAGATCATTGTGGAGGAGTTGGGGTTCCGGGAGCCGAATTTTGTGGTGTGCTGCGTCTGTTTTCGGTTTCACCCCCAGTATTATATGGACCTTTCGGAACTTCAAAGGTGCAATGTGGCGGAAAAGCTGCGGAATATTCTGGCCTCCCTTTTTGAGGAGGGGGAGATACAATGTTATGTGATGGAGCCGCGGCAGAACATCTATACCTGTCTGCTCAACTGCCAGGAGGAATCCAAGATCGGAACAGATCACCGGGTCTTTGCCCGGATGCAGGAGATTTTCTGTTATGACCGCCAATACTATGACGTTGCCATAGGGATTGGGGGACTGAGCTACAGCGTCGGAGGCCTGCGGGATTCCTACCGCCAGGCCATCACCGAGGTGCAGAACGCCCAGCCGGGTTCCTTTTTCCAGGTACAGAAATACCGCGCCGCGCTGTCCACTTCTTCGGTACAGATCCGGCTGGAGGAACAACAGAAGATGATGAACGCCCTGAAAGCCGGCAGTGAGGAGCAGCTGCGGACCATTATAGGCGGAATTTTGGATGGAAAGACCAAGTCGGGGATTTCCTTTGAGAACTACCGGTATCTGTACCATCAGATTATGATGGTCGGGGTGGCGTTCCTCTCAGAAAGGGGGAAGTCCATCTCTGAACTGTCTATGGCGGAGGACGCAGAGCAGGTCCTGTTTGAAATGAAGATACCGGAGAATCCGGACGCCAGCAGGAGGCTGCTGGATTCCTTTTTCCATGAGGTTATGGAGCTTTGCGCGGACGCAGTTTCCCAGAGATCCTCTTCCTCCGCTTTGGTGGAGGGGATTCAGGAGTATGTGGAAAGGTACTATGGGCAGGAGATGGGCCTGGAGCAGATTGCGGAACAGATGGGGGTTTCGGTGAAGTATGTTTCCCGGGCGTTTAAGCAGCGGACAGGGAAGAACCTGACCGACTACATCAACGAGCTTCGGGTGCAGAAGGCAAAAAAGCTGCTGGCGGAGACAGAGGAGAAGGTAGGGGATATTGCAGCTGCTGTGGGGATTGGAAACCGGACCACCTTTTTGCGGGTTTTTAAAAAGTATGAGGGGATTTCTCCCAATGAATACCGGAATTTGAAGAGAGCAGAGGGTGAAGGCGTGACGCCGGGGGGGGGTAAAATGGAGTAAAGTTGGGCGGGGTTTCAAGTGTTGCACAGCTGGGAATGCGTTCCCCTGATCCGCTGTATTTTTGGCGCTGTTTTAAAAATCAACATCAGGAAAGGAAAGACGCAGTATGAAAATTCTCGAGACCAAAAAGGAATTTATTGTAGAGGAGGAGCGGGACTTTGACAGCCCTCACGCCTCCACCCTGATCCGCCTGAAAAACGGGGATATTTTGGCGGCGTGGTTTGGCGGCAGCTGGGAGAAGAACCCAGACGTGGCCATTTGGATGTCCCGCCGTACCCCGGAGGGTTGGCAGAAGCCCTTTGTCATTGCGGATACCTGGGGTGTGGCGCTGTGGAACCCGGTGCTGTTCCAGCGGGAGGACGGGAGGATCTTCCTGTTCTACAAGGAGGGGGCCACCATTCCCCACTGGATTACCAAGGTCCGTATCTCCGATGACGAGGGGGCCACCTGGACAGAATCCAGGGAACTGGTGGAGGGAGACCGCTCCGGCGGCCGGGGCCCGGTGAAAAACAAGGCCATCACCCTTTCCGACGGAACCATCCTGGCCCCTGCCTCGGTGGAAAGCGATGTGGCCTGGGACGCCTTTGTGGACATCTCCGAAGACGGCGGAGAGAGCTGGACCCCGAGCCCCTTTGTGCCCCTGCGCCGCGCCGATTACCATGTGGTTGACCGCCCCTATGACAGGCACCTGTGCTACGGCAAGGGTGTGATCCAGCCCACCCTGTGGGAATCTGCGCCGGGGAAGGTTCATATGCTGCTGCGGAGCACCAGCTCGGCTATTTTCCGCAGCGACTCAGAGGACGGCGGAAGGACCTGGGGCTGCGCCTATGCCTGCGGCCTGCCCAACAACAACAGCGGCCTGGATGTGGTAAAGCTGGACAATGGCAATCTGGTCCTTGCCTATAACCCCACCGGAAACCTTCCCGGATATTATAAGGGGCCGAGAACGCCTCTTTGTCTGGCGCTGTCGGAGGACAACGGCGAAAGCTGGGAAAATATCCTCACCCTGGAAGACGCCCCCGGGGGATACGCCTATCCAGCCATTATCTGCGACAATGAGAAGAAGGAGCTGCTGTTGACCTATACCTGGAAACGGGAGAGGATTGTGTTCTGGCGCATCCGCTGTCAGTGGTAAAATATTCCGGCACTGTAGAAAGGGCTGGAGGGCCTGATGGGGCCCTTCAGCCCTTTCTGCCAAAAAACAAGGCAGGAAATCCCCCAAGGGGGAGCTCCTGCCTGTTTATCCCATATAAAAAATCGACTCCGCCAGCGCTCCATCCCGGTTTTCCAATTTCAGCTCCCCACCGTGCTTGCGGCAGAGCAGCCCGCTGGTATACAGCCCCATCCCCAAATGGGCCGCGCCTTCCTCCAGACTGCCAAAAGGCTTGGGACCGGTTTGGAGGAGCTGTTCGGGGAAGCCGGGACCGTCGTCCCGGAGCATCAGCTTCAGAAAATCCCCGTCCGCTTCCAGGGAGATTTCCAGCCTGCTTTTGGCAAATCGGGCGGCGTTGCCGGTGAGATTCTCCGCCACCGTCAAAAACAGCCCATGATCTACTGCCGCTGTCCCCTCCTTCGGAAAATGACACTCTATGTCCAGTTTTGGGGCCAGCAGCCGGGCGGTTTCCTCCAACTCTGACCCAAGGGCGGGGAGGGGGAGCGGCTTTTTTACAACCGGGATCTGTTCCAGCCGCTGGGCGCTGCTCATGGCTTCCACATATTGTTCAATGCGGCTGGAATAGGTTTCCAACCGGTCGAGAGCCTGTCCGTCCGGCGTACCCTGCCGCAGAAGCTTTACCGTCCCCTTCAGTACCGTCACCGGGTTGCGCAGGTCGTGGGCAAAGGCCGCATTGAGCCGCCGCTGCTCCTCCGTCTGCCGCCACAATTCCCGGTTGGTTTTCAGGAGCTCCTGCCGCATGGTCTCAAAGGCAGCGCAGATCTGTCCCAGCTCGTCGGAGGAAACCTCCGGGATGGCAAAATCCAGATCATGGGCGCGGATGCGCTGGGTTCCGGCCTGCAATACCTCAATGGGCGTTTTCAGTTTCAGCCGGTAGAACAGAATTGCCGCAGTCCCAACCCCGGCGGCGGGGAGAGCGACAATGGAGACAAGCTGAACGCGTTCCAGCAGGCACAGGATTTCCCGTTGTTCCGGAGTGGGCTGTTCCAACAAGGTCATGTTTCCACTGGAATCAATGGATATGCCGCCGCGGGGATAGCGGCTGGAAATATTTTCGCAGATGGCGTACACGCCAAAGGTCAGCCCCAAAGATATCAGAAGACATACTGCCGACAGCAGAAAAAAGGTGCGTTTCAGCCCTAGGTTTTTCAGACGTTTCAGCAAACCCACTTGTAACCACACCCCCAGACTGTTTCGATGCAGCAGCTGCTGGTGTGGACAGCCAGCTTGGCGCGGATTTTCCGAATGTGCTCCATAACGGTATCGCTGCTGCCGTCTCCGTCAATGCCCCAAACGGTTTCATATATCCGTTCCCGGTCAAAAACCTGCCCGGGATGGAGAGACAACAGCTCCAGAATGTCAAATTCTTTTTTGGACAGGCTGATTTCCTCTCCCTTTGCCGTTACCGTTCGGGCGGCGTAATCAATCGCCAGCTCCCCGAAAAACTGCACGGCCTGTGGGCTTCCCTGCCGCCGGTGTTCCCGCCGGAGATGGGCGGCCACCCTGGCCCCCAGCTCGTCCAGGTCAAAGGGCTTTACAATGTAGTCGTCAGCCCCGGCCTGAAAGCCCGCTATCTTGTCGGAGGATTCCAGGCGGGCGGTGAGGAAGAGGATGGGGCAGCTGATATGGGAGCGGATGTTTTGGCAGACGGTCAGACCATCCACATCAGGCATATTGATATCCAGAAGGATCAAATCCGGACCTGCGGAGGCCTTTTCCAGGGCCTCCGTTCCGCTGTATGCTGTCAGGACCTCATAGCGAGGGGAAAAATAGCTTTTCATCATATCCACAATGCCAGGTTCGTCATCAACCAGCAGAAGCTTTTCCAATGGGCTTTCCTCCTTCCCGGATGCTCCCCCTATTTTACTTCTTCCCGCGTATCCTGTCAATCGGGACTGATTTTATGATATGACGCCAGTTACCGAAGCAGTGCAAGATTCCCAGTGAGCTTATCTACCTTTTTCTTCTCGCCGCACAGGGCGATTCCGGTGTAAACCAAATCCTTTCCCGGCGTGACGGCCATTTTTTCAATGTACTCCCAGTATGTCTTGCACCGTTGGGCCAGCTGGGTGAAATCCACCACGGCCATATCTGAATCGTCCATAACGTCCAGCCGTTCCAGGATTTCCCTCATGTCCTCTTCTTTGCAGGAGAGAACGGGAATGGGCCTTTCCACAATCCCCAGGTGTATTTTTTCATCTGCATCCATGACCGATTCTCCCACCAGCTCTGGCAGCTCCTTGCCGACAGTGATCCCTAAAATAGCGGCTGCATTTGCTGCAAGCCCTATTGGAAGCCCCTTCAGCAAAACAATCACACATTTCTTTTCCTCGTTCACATCAATTTCCCCTTTCCAAAAAGCGGTCCTTTCCCCTCAAAGATTCTTTGGTACTGCTTGGGAGTGAGGCCCAACTGGGCCTTAAAGGCATTGGTAAAATGACTCTGATCCGAAAAACCTGTAGTTATGGCGGCCTCCACTGGTGCCAATCCCTGTTCCAGCAGGCGCTTTGCCGCATTGATCCGAATGGCTTCCAGATAGCGATAAGGAGTGATCCCCTTCTTCCGGGTGAATTCCCGGATCAGGCGGAATTTTTCCATCCCTGCGATTCCGCTCAGCTCCTCCAGTGTAATCCTCTCCTCAAAGTGCTCCTCCAAATGCCTGCACGCCAGCGAAATTCCTTCCCCCTGGCCTTCCGCAGCCATTTCCCCACCATACCGGCATAAAATCCGCTTCATCAGCAGGAAGTACTGTTCCTCCCGCAAAAGCTCTTCCCCTTTGAGGGGAAGCATTGCCATCTGATGGAGTTTTCGCAGAACAGTTGTGATCTCTTCGGGAGCCTGGAGAATCACCGGTTGGGGAAAGGCGGCCATCCTTCCCGCCGGGACCGGTATGCCCAGCGCCTGGGCAGTGCTGGACATCACCTCCGGCTTTATGTTCAGGCACCGGTAATCCAGGGGCTGCTGGCCGACAGATTCACATACATGGCTCATCAACGGATGGAACAGCAGCAGGTCTCCAGGGCGGACAATCCATTCCATCTGCTGGCAGAACAGGCGTCGCTCCCCGCTCTCTATAAAGCCAATGACATAATATGGGTGGAAGTGGTTGGGAAACTTCTGCTTAACACCCTGGAACTGGTAGGCCTCCACCTGAAGGACTGGGTCAAACTGTGCGCTGCGCTTTTCTGATACAGGTTCCATAGACAATAAACACCCCCACAGAACAAAATACCACAGGATACCGGGGAATTTCTTGCGGAATATTGCATGTTGGCCTTTTTCGATAAACTCTCCATTGACAATCCCGCCCGATTCCGTTAGTATTAACTAAGATGCCACCTTAGAGCGGTCTATACTGAAAGGAAGGAGCTGCTGATATGCTGCATTTAGCAATTTCCAATAAAATCCAACAGCTTAAGAAATTTGTCCCCTATTTTTGGGTCGTGATTTCGCTGGTATTTACCATTGCCACTTTGGTATGCTCCGCAGGTTATCTGGTTTACCGGCTGACGCTGGAAAAGGAGCACCAGGAAAAATGGAAGGACTACAACGACTGCGGGTTGGCGTAACCACAGGGCTGTGAAAAGGCTGCCGTTTCGGGACGGCGGCCTTTTTATTGCGCATTCTCCATTTACATTTCCCCCTAAATCCGTTATAATAAAAATAACTGTCGACGGATTCCGGTTTTCCTGTTCCTGCGGCAGATACTTTATTTACTGAAAGGGGAACTTCTCAATGGCGCGTTCTTATAGAATCGTCGACTTTTTCCAAAAGGTAATCGCAATCCAGATCGGCACGCTTACTGTCGGCAAAATTTTTACTGTCCTCCTGCTCGCTTTGCTCTGCCTGATTGTGGTGAAGGCCATGATGCGGCTGACCGAAAAAATGCTCCAAAAGCTCCATGTCAGTGCGACGCTGAAGGGCTTTGTCCGCTCCATGGCAAAGGTAATTTATTATTTTATAGGGGTCCTGATTGTGGCGGACAGCCTAGGTATCCCCGTCACCTCTCTGCTGGCGGTATTCAGCCTGGCAGGCCTGGCCTTTTCCCTGGCCATCCAGGGATCCCTGTCCAATCTGGCCAGCGGGGTGACCCTTCTGGTGACCAAGCCCTTTGAAGTGGGACATTTTGTGGAGGTAGGGGGAATCAGCGGCACTGTCGCCGCCATTGGACTGATCTATACCACCCTCACGACCCCGGACAACAAGGAGATTTTTGTTCCCAACAGTGATATTTCCAGCGGCAAGATCACAAATTACAGCGCCCAAAGGGAACGCCGGGTGGACGTTGTTGTCACCGCCGCCTATGAATCCCCGGTGGCGGACGTCAAGGACGCCCTTCTCCAGGCCGTGGAAAAGACGGAAGGCGTTTTGACAGAACCCGCCCCCTTTATCCGCCTGACCGACTACAAGGAGAGCTGTATTGAGTATACCGTCCGCGTCTGGGCGGAAAATCAAAATTTCTGGAATGTAAAGTTCGACCTGTTGGAAAATATCAGCGTCTGCTTTGAGAAGAACGGCGTGGAGATGACCTATAATCATCTGAACGTCCATATGATCGACAGTAAAAAATAATATTTATCACGTCAAAACCAGCCGGGTTTTTGGACAAGCCAGGCGTCTGTATTCCTAAACGGATGCAGGCGCTTTCCTTTTGCGTGCCAGGGATGCCGCCAATTTCCCTATCCAACGAAAAAGGGCCTGTCCTATGGACAAACCCTCTTTTCTCCGGACCTCTTATGTAGGGAAAATCAGCCCTGCTTGGGAGCGTCAACCGGGCAAACGCCAGCACAGGCGCCGCACTCGATGCAGGTATCCGCATCAATGACGTACTTGCCATCTCCGGCAGAAATAGCGGAAACAGGGCATTCGCTTTCGCAGGTACCACAAGAGATACACTCGTCAGAAATAACATATGCCATAAAAGAAGCACCTCCTTTTTAAGTTACCCTTATTGTACCACATTCCATAAAAAAATCAACGAAAAAATCATGGATAAAGAGTAAATAGGCGGTATTGCCTAAAAAAGAGAAGCAATTTTGAAGAAATCTCAAACGAGGGTGTAGAAACCTGTCAAAAGAGACGCCCCATTCAGGAGCAGGGATACTGCCAGCGCCTTCTTCCATTCCCACCGGCAGAGGAAATGATATATTCCCCCCTCCACAAAGAGGACCAGGACTTCCAAAACAACAAGGGTTGGCAGATACGTCCTAATCCCGAAAAGGGAAACCGTGATCTGCAGGATCAGGTTTAAGGCGGGGTTGGTCAGCATATTGCAGAGAAAGCTGGCGTAAACCGCCTCCCTGCTGCGGAATAGAACAAGGGCCAGGATGCCTTCTAAAAGAACCGTGAGGATAAAGGGGCGCAGAAGGGCCTGAAACATCCAAACCAAACCGCTTACAGCCTGCGGTTTCACTCGTCCTTCCCGCTCCCTTTCCGGTTCTTGGACTTGGATTTGCGCACCAGCAAAACAGCCAGCACAATCAGCCCGATTACCACAATTCCAGCCGCCACAAAAACCCATGGGGCGGCTTCTCCAAGCCAAATCTCCGCTATCTCCGCCGGGGAAAGGGCCACATCCAGCAGCACAGCCGGAGACAATACCAGTTGATTCATAGTTCAAGCTCCTTTTTCAGCGTTATTTTGTGTGGAAACCAGTGTAAACAGCGCAGAAACCAGTGTAAGAACCCCCAACACCGCCGCTCCTGCCGCCGGGGAAAGAGAAAAAAAGAAGAGGGGGACGGTACCGCACAGCAGGGCCAGGGTTGTCAGCCCAAAGGCCAGCCCCGGGCTGTGGGGAAAGAGGGAGGCGACGGTACACAGGGATACCGGCATAGAGGTGTTGAAAAGGAAAACCCCTGCCAAAGATGCAAAGATGTTCCCGCCTCCAAAGCAAAGAAGGGGTATGGAGAGAAGCAGGGCCAGTGCGCCGAACCTTTTTACCCCAACGCGGTCAGCCAAAAGGCCGCCCGCTGCCTTTCCCAGGCAGGAGAAAATCCCCGGCAGAAGCCCCAGGGAGGCGGAGGTTTTCCAGTCCATGGGAATTTTCCCTCCGCCATAGGCGCGTATGACAATGGCCGCCAGAGCCAGGGCAGCCGCTAAGTACCCCAGTCGGGGATTGGCAGCTGAAAACCAGCAGGAAAGGGGTTCCCCGGCGGGCCGGATTCCCCACATGGCCAAAAGGGCCAGCAGCAAAAGGCCCAGGGGAAACAGCGGGGATGCTCCCGTCTGTCCCGCCAGCGTTCCCAGCACCACTCCTACCGCCCCGGTGGAGACGAACACCCCGCTCCGCGCTAGCTTTCCCCGGGCATGGACCAGGCTGTCTATCCCACCTGCCACATGGAACCAGGCGTTTCCAAGGGCGGCGGTGATCAGGGCCAGCCAGGGAAGCTGGAGCAGCCCTAGGGCAACCCCGGTCCCAGTCAGGACCGCCCCCAGCCGTCCCGCCAAAAACGCGGGGCGGGAATCACAGAAATATCCCAAAAACGGCTGAAGTCCAAAGGCAAGGATGTTATACAGCAGAAAGCCCACCCCGATTTCTGCCTGAGACATTCCCGGCAAAAACAGGGCATATAGCAGATAAAAGCAGGAGAAGTCCACTGTGAAATGTGAAAAGGAGTAGGCCAACAGAGAAAAATGGGTTTCCCTCAGCAGCTTCCCCTGGTTGGAAATGACAGTCATACCTTTCCTTTTACCTCCCGGCCTTTTGAGGCGATCTTGTCCAGGCTTTCCAGCAGTTTGGAAAGCTCATCTTCGACCCGTCCAGCGCAGATACCCGCCGCCAGGTTCCTGACCGCCTCCGGGCTGTGGGCCATGGCCACTGGGTATCCGGCCTCCCCCAGGATGGAGATATCGTTGTAATTGTCCCCAAAGGCCATGACCTCCTTAGGGGCGATTCCCAGCCTACGGCACACCTGGAGCAGGCCGTCCGCCTTGCTGGCCCTGGTGATGTCCAGCCATTTCTCACCGCTCAGCGCCACGTTGTACGCGGCTCCCCAACGGTCTTCCAGGGGGGCCAGATGATTTTTCCCCCCATCCCGGCAATATGCCGTCACCTTGACAATTTCCTCCGGGATATCCTCCCATCCCCCTATTTCAGCGGCGTCGTTGCCCACTTGGTCCCGTATGACGGAAAGATAGTCCTCCCGACCCGCCAGCAGATAGCAGCATCGCGGGCCGGAAACCAGCGCCTCGCAGTACGGCATGGAATCGATAAATTCCGCCATTCTGACAGCATCTTTCCGTCCAATAGGAGTTGTGGATATATCCTCGTCCCCCCAGAAAACCGCCGAACCGTTTTCGCAGATGTAAAACATCTCCTTTGGCCCTTGGGAAAAGAGCCTCCTCTGGCAGGCGTACTGCCGTCCGCTGGCTGTGGAAAAGCGGATTCCCCGCTCTGCCAGCCGGCGTATCAGGCCAAACAGCCGGGGATCCAGCGCCCGCTCCTCCCCCTGGAGCAGGGTGCCGTCTATATCGCAGGCGACGAGCCGGATTTGGGTGATCTCCACTGGCTTTACCATTTGTCCGCCCCCTCCTGGGATGGGATCACCGGTTTGATGGAGGCGATGGCCGTCTCAATCATGCTGTCGTCCGGCTCATTGGTGGTCAGGCGCTGAAGCCAAAGCCCAGGGGCGGAGATAACCCTTGTCACTACATTGTCGTACCTTCCCGCCAGCTTGATAATCTCATAGGCGATCCCCACCACCAAGGGGAGCAGCGCGATTTTCAGCGCTACCCGTAACAGCCCGTTCTGCCACGTCACCACCGAAAACACCAGGATGGAGATGATCAACACAATCAGCAGGAAGCTGGTGCCGCACCTGGGATGAAACCGGGTGTGCTTTCGGACATTTTCCACCGTCAGTTCCTCCCTGGCCTCGTAGCAGGCAATGGTCTTGTGTTCTGCCCCATGGTAGGAGAACATCCGGTCCATCTCCTGCATCCTTCTCACCAGGGACAGATAGGCGATAAATACCAGGATCTTCAGCCCGCCTTCTATAAAGGAAAGCCCCATATTGGGGATACCCCCTCCCGCCAGGTAGTTGACCCCCTTGCTCAGGGCAGTGGGCAGCGCCATAAAGAGCGCCACCGCGATTCCAACCCCCAAAACCATGCCGATTGCCGCCACAACGCCCATCAGCTTATCCCCGAAAATCTCCTTCAGCTTTTTTTCCCATTTAGAGGGCTCCTCCTCCATCATATCGCTTTCGGAGAGCTCCGCTGATCTCATCAAGCACTTATAGCCCAGCTTCATCATGTCGATAAAATTAAAGATTCCCCGGACAAAGGGCGTTTTTTTATACCACGCTGTGGGGGAGGTGTTTTCCCACTCTTCCAGGGCAATCTCCCCGTTGGGGCGGCGGACAGCCATGGCGGTTTTTTCCGGTCCCCGCATCATCACCCCTTCTATGACGGCCTGGCCGCCAATCGATGTTTTCATCTGTTCCTTTGACATAGTATCCTCCTTATCTTAATCGGGCATATCCGAAATAAGCCAGTATGCAATACGCCCTGCGGTTTAGGCGGACAAAATCCGTCCCGGCCTATGCTGACGCATAGACAACCCGTTCGATTCCGTTTAAGTCCTGCTTTTTTTCGATATGCCTCCAGCCGTTTTCCCGCAGCAGCTCCTCTGCCAATCCGCTCTGCCGGTATCCCACCTCAAAGGCAATATGCCCCTGGGGAAGCACATTGGGCCTGTATGCCTTGGCAATGCTCCGATAAAAGGCCAGCCCGTTTTCCCCGGCCCGCAAAGCTATTTCCGGCTCATAGGTCACCTCGGTCTGGAGCCGGTTCATTTCCTCGTCGGAGAGATAGGGCGGGTTGGAGAGGATCAGGTGGCAGGAGGGGAGCTGAGGGGCTGCCTCAAAGATATCGGCCAGCACCGGCCTGACGCCGGGAAAGGGGCGGGTATTTTTGGTCAAATAGGAGAACGCCTCCTGGGAAACCTCCACCGCATAGATGAGGGCATCGGGCCGCTGGCTGGCAACAGCAGCGGCAATGCAACCAGAACCGCTGCACAGGTCGTACACCACCGGATGGCTTACCCCCTCCAGCAGCTTCAGTCCGGTTTCCACTAGGGTTTCGGTATCCGGTCTGGGGATCAACACTCCCTCCCCCACCGAAAAGGGGAGGCCAAAAAATTCCCACTCCCCCAAAAGATATTGGAGGGGATATTTCTGCGCCCTACGGTCAATCATTGCCCTCAGTTTTTTCCATTGGGCAGGGGGGATGTCCTTCTGTCCATCCAGGGGCATCCTCCCTCGGGAAACGCCTGTAACAGCTTCGACGAGCTGGGAGGCGTCGAATTCCGGGCTTTCCACCCCGTAGGCCCGCAGATATCCCACTGTGCCAAGGTACGCCTGTCGTATTGTCATGAGTGCCTCCTCCGATTTTTTCACAGGTTTGACGGCTGAAAAAAGGCGTGTTATACTTTTTAATAGGTTTCGCTTCCTGTACAAAATTATGATATCCCAATCACTCCACAAAACAGAAAGGACAGAGCATATGGCGCTTACAGACCAAAACAAATCGGAAAACCCTTCCAATCTGCCCCTCTCCCCCTTGAGGAGGGCGCGAAAAAACGCCCTGAACCTGATGTACGCCTCCTATGGGGTGCTGGCGCTGGCCTTTGTGCGGTGCATGATGGCGGGAACCGTGCGGGAGGGCGGCACACTGCTCCTGCTGGGGATTTTTCTGGCAATGGCGGTCGCCTCGGTGGCCGTCAGCGCGAAGATCTGGAAATGCCCCCACTGCGGCCAGATGCTGGAGATCAAGCGGGGCGCGGCGGATAAAACCGGGAAGTGCCCCTATTGTAAAGGGGAACTCTAAAAGCTGCCCGGATCCGGGCTTCCCTTTGGGAGCTCCCCTTTCACCGCAATGAGAAATTTAATGGGGATTCCCTGCTCTGAAAACATCCTCTCGTGCTCGGTGGCGTAACTGTTCTGTATGCCGCTGTTGTGCAGGTCCCGGGTCATGGCCTTCAGTGAAAAGCCGCAGGCCGCAAAGTATTCCAGGGATTCGTCAAAAAGGGGGGCGTCGTCGGTTTTAAACCAGATCTCCCCGCCGTCCTTTAAAAATTCCCGGTACTTCATCAGCTGGCGGGGATGGGTCAGCCTTCTTTTCTTGTGCTTCATCTTCGGCCAGGGATTGCAGAAATTGATGTAGATCCGGTCGATCACATCCTCCGGCGACAGCATGGCGTCGATCTGTTCGATGTTCTGGGCCATTAGGCGGACGTTTGTGACCTCCTGCCCCTGGTATGCCCCCTCAATGGCCCGTTTGGCCAGGACCAGCACCTCGCTTTTAATGTCCACTGCCAGATAATTGTAGTCCGGCTCCATCCGGCAGATCTGGGCCATAAAACCCCCTTTGCCGCACCCAAGCTCCATCCGGAGGGGCTGGCGGGTTGGAAACTGCCTGTCCCATCTTCCCCGGTACTGGGATGGATTTTCTATATTGAAAGGGCATCCCTCCAGTTCGGGTTTGGCCCACGGCTTATGTCTCAGCCTCATAATGTCCTCTCCTTAGTCCAAGTATTTCTTTCTTAATAGGGTATCACACTTTTCCATTCTGCACAATATCAAACCGAGAACTTTGTCAGATTGATGAAGGAAAGGCCGGTTTTATCTATGATATCACATCGAATTCGCTGTATTCTCCGCAGCCGGGGCGTCTCCCAATGCGGTTTTTGTCCCTTTCCCGATCTGCTCCCTCTTTTGGAGGTCCGCTCCCGCGCCCGGATTCCCGGCGGTGCGCGAACTGTAATCTTTGCCCTATTCCCCTACTATACTGGGCCCCTTCCCCACCGGAATCTCTCCCGTTACGCTGTCCCTGACGACTACCATGCCATCGCCGGGGGGATGCTTCAAAGCGTCTGCCTTGCCCTGGAGGAACTGTTTCCCGGGGAGCGGTTCGTCTGGTTTGTGGACAGTTCTCCCATACGGGAGGTATATGGCGCCTATCTGTCCGGCCTGGGGTGGATGGGGGAAAACGGCCAGCTGATCAATCCTCTGTTTGGAAGCTACGTCTTTATTGGCGAGATTGTCACTACCCTGTCTGTTCCCTGCCATCCCCAGCCCATGGGGAGATGCCTGGGCTGCGGATTGTGCCGCAAGAGCTGTCCCACCGGAGCTCTGGCCTCCCGCAGGGTGGAGGAAGCCCTCTGCCGTTCCGCCATTACGCAAAAAAAGGGAGAGCTGTCCCCTTGGGAGGAGGAACAGGTCCGGGCAGGCGGGTTGGTATGGGGCTGCGATCTGTGCAACGACGTATGCCCCATGAACCGGCGCACCCTCCCCAGCGATATCCCCCAGTTTTACCGGACAATGGACTGCCGGATCACAGCGGAAAACCTTCCCCTTCTGCGTAAAAGAAAGGCCTTTTGCTACCGCAGCCGTTCCGTTGTGGAGCGGAATCTGCGGCTGACAGGGGAGGGCGGCTGACTTTCCCAAGACAGGATTTGCCCCACAAAATAAGATGGATATTACATTCCTGAAAACAATTTTTAAAGTTTGCCATAAAAATCTAGAATTCTTTCTGATTTTATGGTACAATAGAGACATAAGGAGCAGGAAAGGGAAGAATTGACCCGCTTTCCTCTCAACACTACAAAAAGTGGGAGGGTAACATATGAAACTTATACTTGCCATCGTTTCCAACGAGGACAGCTCAAAGGTGTCTTCCAGTCTGACCAAGGCCAGGTTCTCCGTGACAAAGCTTGCGACAACCGGCGGCTTTCTGATGTCCGGCAACACCACCTTCCTCATCGGCGTAGCGGATGAAAAGGTGGACGATGTGATCAAGATCATAGGGGAGCACAGCAAAAAACGGACGCAGATGGTTCCCTCCTCAGCCTCCTACGGAGTGGGAATGTACTCCTCCTATCCCATTGAGGTTACCATTGGCGGCGCGACAATCTTTGTGGTTGATGTGGAGCGGTTTGAAAAACTGTAACGCTGAACACTGTAACATTGTATGAGAATTTGGAGCTGATCCCTTGTTTGAAAGTCTTGCTGCAAACCGTACATTGAAGGATACGCTGGCTGTTATGATCAACGGCCAGCGTTTATCTCATGCCATCCTTCTTCAGGGGGAGCCCGGGACAGGGAAGCGGACCTTGGCCCGGCTGATCGCCCAGGCGGTCCTGTGCCAGGGGAAGGAACCGCGCCCATGCGGCGTCTGTACCTCTTGCTATAAAGCAGAAAAGGGAATCCATCCCGACATTATAGAGCTTGGCGCGGAGGCGGTAAAGCCCATGTCCTTCCACATAGACGCCATCCGCGAGCTGCGCCAGGGCGCGTTCATTGCCCCCAACGAAAGCGAAATAAAAATCTATATCCTGCACAACGCCCAGAACATGACCATCCAGGCGCAAAACGCCCTGTTAAAGGTACTGGAAGAACCGCCGGAATACGTTATGTTTATTCTTTTGTGCCAAAACCGTTCTTCCCTGCTGGAAACAATCCTTTCCCGGTGCGTTTCCTTTACCCTGGAGCCGCCGGACGAGCAGACCTGCGCCCGGGTCCTAACAGAAAGAAAACCGGGCCTTTCCCAGGAGCAATACCAGGCGGCGGCTGTGGAGGCAGAGGGCAACGTGGGACGTGCCCTTTCCCTGCTGGATCCGGAAAGCGAGGAGGGGGAACGGGCCAACCGCGCCTGGGAGGCGGCCCAGGGGCTTTTAAAGGCTATTTACAGCGGGGATGAGTTCGCGCTGCTGGCAGCGGTGAGCAGGTATGAAAAACAGAAGGAGACCTTTGTTCAGCTTCTGCCCTGTCTCAAGCAGATGGTAAAGGAGGCTTCTTTGAAAAAATATATAGCCGGTCATTCTGGCCTTGCCTCTCTGCCTGCTGTAAAAGAGGCGTCTTCCAGGCTTTCTGCATTGCAGTCTGTGAAGATTCTTGGTATAATAGATGTGGCCGTAGGAAGGATACGGCAAAATGTGAATTTTAACCTGGTTCTGGCCTCTTTTTGTGCGGAAATCGTCAACTCCGGGAAATAATATGCAGCACGGTTTCCGTGAAAGGGCAGAGAGCCATAGGTAAAAATGAATGCTAAAAGCCAAAACCCTAGGGGAAATGCCGGGCAAAATTTCCAATGCGGGATATCCGGCGCTTTCCAGGAAAGAGGTATAATGTGGAAGAAGCTTTAAAGACTGCAAAATCCATGCCGGATCCCGGCGCCGACGCGGAGGTGATCGGGGTACGGTTTAAAGAAGTGGGCAAAATCTACTATTTTGATCCCAGCGGGATATCCTTCTCTCTGGGCCAGCGGGTGATCGTGGAAACCTCCCGGGGGGTGGAATGCGGTGAAGTGGCTATGGCCAACCGGAAGGTCAGCGGCAGCCAAATTGTAAAGCCGCTGAAAAAGGTCATCCGCCCTGCCAACGAAAACGACATCCAGCAGCTGGAAGCGAACAAAAAGAAGGAAAAGCAGGCCTTTGCGGTCTGCCTGAAAAAAATTTCTGAACACCGTCTGGATATGAAGTTGGTGGACGTGGAGTATACCTTTGACAACAACAAGATCCTGTTTTACTTTACCGCTGATGGGCGAGTGGATTTCCGGGAGCTGGTAAAAGATCTTGCTTCCATTTTCCGCACCCGCATTGAGCTGCGGCAGATTGGGGTGCGGGACGAAGCCAAGATGCTCGGGGGCCTTGGGGTCTGCGGGAGGACCTTCTGCTGCTCCTCCTTCCTGGGGGAATTCCAGCCTGTGTCCATCAAAATGGCCAAGGAGCAGAATCTTTCCCTAAACCCAACCAAAATATCCGGCATCTGCGGGAGGCTGATGTGCTGCCTGAAATATGAGCAGGATTCGTATGAAAAGCTGCTGAAAATGACGCCCAAGGTGGGTTCCTTTGTCTCCACCCCCGAGGGCCGGGGCATTGTCCAGGACGCCAATCCCCTGACCGGCGTGCTGAAGGTGGCGCTGGATAAAAATCCGGATGTCCCCAAGGCGTTCCAGCGGGAACAGGTGCGCCCTGTCCGGGGAAACCGGGGGGAGAACGCCCGGAATACTTCCAGCGATAAGGATGAAGAATAGGCCTAATAAAACCGCATTGCCTCCACAATGCGGTTTTTCTTCTATCCGGCAGGCTGTTGGACCTCCTATTGCAACCTAATAGCGGAAAGAAATCCCTCACCTCTGTAGGCGGGGGAGGATATCACAAGGGAGAGGAGTTAAATTTTATGAAGACACTGTTCATTTCCGATTTGGACGGCACCCTGTTAAACCGAGACTCTGTCCTGTCCCCTTATACCGTCCAAACCCTGAACCGCCTGACCGAAGAGGGGATGCTCTTTACCTACGCCACTGCCCGCTCCCTTCATTCCGCGTCTGTTGTGGCGCGGGGCTTTACGCCCAAGGTTCCCGCCGTATATCACAACGGGGTTATTCTGGCGGAGCCAGCCACGGGAAAAACCATCTTTTCCGCCTGCTTTTCGGAGGGGCAGCGGCGGGAATTGGAGGAGCTTTTGCAGGCATATCCCCCTGCGCCTTTGGTCTTTTCCTTTATCAACGGAGAGGAACGGGTTTCATGGAATACCGCCCAGGAAAATGAAGGAATCCGGTGCTACCTGCAGCATCGGAAGGGCGACAAGCGGCTGCGGCCCCTGGACTCCATGCAGGGGCTGCTTGACGGGGAGGTCTTTACCGTGACATACATCGAAAGCCGGGAAAACCTGGAGGGCCTGCATCGGGAATTTTTGAACAGAGGGTATACCTCTATCGTATTTCAGCAGGAGATTTACCGGGAGGAATACTGGCTGGAAGTCATGCCAAACGGGACCTCCAAGGCTGATGGGGTTCAAAGGCTGAAAGAAATGCTGGGCTGCGATAAGGCGGTCGTCTTTGGGGACGCCTTAAATGATCTGCCCATGTTCCGCTGTGCGGACTTCAGTCTCGCGGTGGAAAACGCGGTTCCAGAATTGAAGGCGGCTGCAGACAGCGTGATCGGAAAGACCAATCAGGAGGACGGGGTCGCCTGGTGGCTGGAAAAATACTGGCGGGAATATTGACGCTATAACAGAAAGGAAAAGCCAAATGAATTTACTGGTAATCGATTCCCAAGGCGGCGGAATTGGAAGGCAGGTTGTCACAGCGGTAAAGCAGAGGTTTCCGGCAGTGCTGGTGACCGCAGTGGGGACCAACAGCGCCGCTACCTCCGCCATGATGAAGGCCGGGGCTGATCACGCTGCCACAGGGGAAAACGCCGTTATTGTGGGGTGCCGGAAGGCGGATGTAATCATCGGGCCAATTGGAATTGTGATTGCGGACGCAATGTACGGGGAGATCACCCCGAAAATGGCTGTCGCCGTAGGGCAGAGCAGCGCGAAACGGCTGCTGATCCCGGTGAACCACTGCGACAATATCATCGTTGGGGTGACGAACCTCTCCCTGGGGAGGCTGGTGGAACAGGCTATGGAACAGATAGGGGCGCTTTTGGCGGAACCATGTTAGGCGGAGGTCACAGGCCTTTGCGGACTTCAACCAGCCGGAATACATCGCGGTACAGATCCCCTTGGTCCTCCAGATCAATCATAAGCCATTTTTGCCCGTTTCCCTCTTGGGTTTGGGCGTAAATTCCCTGGAGCTCCGGGGAACAGCCTGGCAAAATTGCTTCAGCTGGTCCTTTTTCTTTCTGTCCTATTACGACCATTGCCTTGAAATACCCTTCCTTGGGGTATAGGGTACACAGGGTTTTTCCCGATTTTTTGAATTTTACATTCCAGCCCCTTTCCCAGCTGCAGGCGCTGAACTCTATTTTTTCGGCACAGCTGTATTTCAGCTTCATCTCTGTACAAAACTGCAGGAAAACTGGATTTCCCACATACGCTCCCATTTCCTCTATGGTGGGGCAGCGGCCCCTGTCCTGCAAATCAATCATATTTATACTGATACTAACACCTCCAAATTTTCTTGATAGTAAAGAGGATGCCCTTCCAAGAAGTGGGCTTTTCCTCCCGAGGTTTTACGCTTGTCTTCTATTTTACCTGAAAAATGGGATCGATTCAAGGCATACTGGACGAAGGCACAGGAATTTCGAGGGGGTTGGATTCCAGACTTGACATAAATAAAGGGAACCGTTATAATAAAAACAATGATTTCCAGCATGAAGCTGGGAAAAGAACGCAGAAGCGTTTTGCCCACCTGGATACGGCGATACCAATATCATAAATTATAAAATATTGTGAATGGATATATACACAGGAAGGTATATGGCTTTTTGAAGAAAGCCCTATACTTTCCTTTTTTTCGCCGTTTTCTGAGTCGCCTCATGTTTATACAAAGGACAAAGAATTTTAAGGAGGATCACTGAATATGAACGTAAGAGAAAGCAAACCTGTTGTCAAATTGACCCTGTCCGCTATGTTCTTGGCTATCGGTCTGGTGCTTCCCTTTTTTACCGGACAGATTCCCCAAATTGGAAATATGCTGCTGCCAATGCATATCCCCGTCCTTTTATGCGGGCTGATCTGCGGCTGGCAGTATGGCCTGGGGGTTGGCTTTGTCCTCCCGCTTCTCCGCAGTATGCTGTTCACTATGCCGAAGCTCTATCCCACAGCTGTCGCCATGGCCTTTGAGCTTGCTGCCTACGGTCTGGTGATCGGCCTGCTATACTGGAAAGCCAGCCGCCAGAGCATTACTTCCCTTTATTGTAGCATGATTATCGCCATGGTTGCGGGCCGTATCGTATGGGGGACTGTGCAGGTCATTCTGCTGGGCGTCTCCTTTACCTGGCAGATGTTTATGGCAGGGGCCCTCCTTAAAGCAATCCCCGGGATCATCCTTCAGCTGATCCTCATCCCCGCCATTATGGCTGCCTTAGACCGTGTGGGATTGGTAAAATTTTCAGGACAAAAACAGGCTGTAAACGGGGAGGCATAAGGGATGGAAGACGCTTTCTCCACGCTTACACAGCGGATTCGGGACTGGGACGGCCCGGGGATGATCCTCCTTGCAGTGGACGGAAGATGCGCCTCGGGAAAGACCACCCTGGCCGCCGCGCTGGAAAGGGAAACCGGCTGCAACGTCATACACATGGACCACTTTTTTCTGCGCCCGGAACAGCGTACCAGGGACCGGCTGGAGGAACCTGGCGGGAATGTGGACTATGAGAGGTTCCAAAAAGAGGTGATGCTCCCCCTCAGCCGGAGGGAGGCGTTTTCCTATCAGATTTTTGACTGCCGGAAAATGGCCCTATCTTCCTTTGTGGAGGTGGACCCCCATAAACCGACGGTAATAGAGGGCTCCTACAGCTGCCATCCGGCAATGTGGGACTTCTATGACCTGCGGGTGTTCTTGAGCGTCGGCAGGGAAGAACAGCTCCGGCGGATTCTCCAGCGAAACGGCGAGGAGGGATTGGCGCAGTTTCAAAACCGCTGGATCCCAATGGAGGAGAAATATTTCGCCGCCTTCCGGATACAGGAGAGGTGCGACCTGGCCTTCCAGCCGCCGGCTGTGGAGGGTACGGCAACCTCCTCCACATGACAGTCCATTGGCGGACCGCTGCTCCGGAGAGGGCGGTTTACAGCACCTGCTAAAAGGTTCCGTCCTTTCAAATTTCCCACGGCACAGAGGCGAATTCCCGCTGAAAAAGGGAATTCTCGCTCTGTGTCGTGTACTTTTTCCGCCCAATTTGCTATGGTAATGGTGAAAGGAGGTTCGGCACAATGGATCAAAGGAAGATTGGGATGTTCTTAAAGGCACTCCGAAGGGAAAAGCAGCTGACACAGGAACAGCTTTCTGAAATATTGGGAGTGACCAACCGGAGCGTTTCCAGATGGGAAAACGGGGTGAATATGCCGGATTTTGATCTGGTGATTGAAATTTCCCATTATTTCGGGGTGAGTATAGACGAGCTTTTGGATGGGGAGAGGAGAATGGAAATGGTTGATCGGAAAACAGAGGAAAGGCTTCTCAAGGTGGCGGATTACGAAAGCGCCGGGAAGCAGAATTTCTCCAGGCGGATATGTTGGCTTTTCATGCTGGCGATTGCCGCCTTTGTGGTATATGGTGTCCTGGATATCATGGAACTGACAAAAACCGGCATATATGAGGGGATTGCCTCCTTTGCCCTGGGACTTGTGTTTGGCGCCCTTGTATGCGGCGCATTGTACACAAGCCGCTATATGGCGGGGATACGGGCGTTTAAACAGCGGCTGTTGTATAAAATACAGCGGCGGGGTGTGGAGAGTGCAGAGAAGGAAGGCGAAAAGTTTTCCTAAACACCGTATAGGGACGCCTGAAAGGGAAAAGATATGTTCAGAAAGAGAGGTGCTTCCTATGTTCAAACATGAAAAAATGCTTTTCCATCCCGTTGCGGTTGAAAAGCCCAATCCCCAGTATGCCGCGCTGCTCCAAGAGCAGATGGGCGGGGGAAACGGGGAACTGAAGGCCGCCATGCAGTATATGTCCCAGAGCTTCCGCATCAAGGATCCAGAGATCAAGGACCTGTTTCTGGACATTGCCGCCGAGGAGCTGGGACACCTGGAGATGGTCGCCCAGACCATCAACCTGCTCAACGGCCACGATGTGGACGCCCAGTCCGTTCCCGCTGGGGAGATCGAGTCCCATGTTCTGCTGGGCCTCAACCCAGGGCTGATCAACGCCTCCGGCTATTCCTGGACCGCTGATTATGTGACTGTCACCGGTGACCTTTGCGCAGACCTGCTCTCCAATATCGCCTCTGAACAGAGGGCAAAGGTGGTCTATGAATACCTATACCGTCAGATCAACGATAAAAAGGTAAAGGAGACCATAGACTTTTTGCTCAACCGGGAGGAAGCGCACAACGCCATGTTCCGGGAGGCCTTCAATAAGGTCCAGGACACTGGCTCCAACCGGGACTTTGGGACCACCAAGGCTGCCAGAATGTATTTTAGTATGTCGGAGCCGTCCCCTGGCGGCAATGTCTTTAAAAACACCCGGGTTTCCCCGCCATCTTTTCATTGAGAGCTGTTCCGGCCGGACGTCCCCTGCCTGGGGCGTCCGGTTCTTTTTATTATGGTGTTTCATCGCTGTTCCCCACCAGTCAAGACTGGTTTTTTTGTTTATCTTTGGTATAATAGTGGGCAGAGAGGCAATGTTTTTCCAGTCAGTCCGGCGATTTTCATTAACAGAAGGAGGAACAAGCAAATGAAGCGTTCCGTCAACCCACTGGAATCCCGCAAACACCCCGCCCCCTATTTTATCGAAAACGGTGCATTCTGCATTGAAAATGGCCCCCTTTCCTTTAACCGAAGCCTTTACGGCGCGGTGGAGACCAGCTCCCGCGGGAGGCTCAAGGCAGCGGGAGGGGATAAACCGGAATTTATGTTTTACCTCAAGCGCCGCCTGGGATATCTGTTTTTCGGAATATGCCAGGGCGAAAGGACGGTTCCCGCCACCGCCTTTTCCCACTGCCGTATGCAATTTCAAAACGGGTCCATCCATTATACGCTGAAGGACGAAAGGTATGGACATTTGGAGACGGTTTTTTCGACAGACCGCCAAAGACTGGGGGCCTCCTTGGATATAACTGCCTGGGAATTGACAGAAGGGTGGAAGCTGTGCGCCTTCTTTGCAGGTATGGACGGAGAGAGGGATTCCAGGGAGATGGACGCAGGTTACACCAGAGCGGAGAGAACCGCCTTTTCCCCCTCCCTCTGCCGGGAGGACCGGCTGGAGCTGGCAGAGGCCGGGGTTTTGATCTCCCATGATCAGGTTCCCTATCCTGCCAGGCTCTCCGCAGAGGGGGAGGCAAGCCCCCGGATTGTGGACGCAGACGCCTACCTCTCTGGGGAGATACGTCCTGGACGGGATATGGCGATGGTTTCCCGAAAGGGGAACCGTCTCTTGGTCCATGTAACCTTTGAGACAGAGCAGGTATCCTCCCCCGCAGACGAAGGAAAGATGGAAAAAATGGGAGCGCATACCCCAAGCCCCCTGATCGACGCGGCTATGGACGCGGTGCGGTATGCTGTCAACGGCGCGTGGGTGGAGCCGTTTTTCCTCCACGGGGCCTGGTCCTGGGGCGTTCCCCTGCTTGGGTGGAGATCCCGGTATGGGTCCACCTGTTTGGGCTGGCACAACCGGGTAAAGACAGAGGGGTATACATACTATTCCATGCAGCAGCGGCCAAACCGCCAGGCCCGAACTCAGGACCGGGCGGCGCTGTATGGAGCGTATTTCAGCAATCCCTCCGACCGTCAGGCTTCCTTTGACAACCAAAGGCCAGACCCGGACCCAGCGTGGCGTCTGGCCCGGCAAAGCCAAAAGAGCGTCTTCAACAGCGCCGGGGTCATGCCCTATACGCCGGGAAAGGAAGGGGTTGTTCAATACGATATGCAGGAGGTCTTTATGGACCAAATGCTGTACCAGTGCCGGTTTGAGCGGGATGAAGCATTTTACCGGGAGACGCTGGAGGCGCTGAAACACCACATTGATTGGCAGAAGCGGTGTTTTGACAGCGAGGGAGAGCACCTATACGAGAATTTCGCCAACTTCTGGGCCAGCGACGGGGTGTTTCAGTCCGGGGCAAAAGGCTCCATTGCCACAGCGTACAACTACCGCGCCTGCCGGATGGCTGCGGAGCTGTGCCACTGCCTAGGCGAGGACGGCGGTATCTATAAACAGATGGCGGAGCAGATCCGAAAGGCGTTTTTGGAAAGGCTGTGGCTGGCCGGCAGGGGGCATATGGCAGAATGCGCTGATATCTACGGAGAGCGCCTGGTTCATCCCAGCCCCAGCCTGCCCACAGTGGTACACTGTGCGGAATCGGGCCTGCTGGATGAAAAGCAGTTATACCAGGCGCTTCGGTACACCAAAACCTTCCTGGAGAGGGAGCAGGTGGAGGGTGGCGAGCTGGTGTGGAACACCCAATGGGCCCCCTACCGGTGGAGCGTCCGGGATGTGGACTTTGCGGACGTTTTCCATTGCGCCCTGAGTTATTTTCTGGCGGGAGACGGGGAAGAGGGGATGAAGCTGCTTTCCGGCGGGCTGACCCAGAGCTGCCTGCGCAATGTGGCGCCTGGCGGGTTTATGTGTGTGCGGGAGGGAAAGAGCATCGACTTTTCCGACACCTCCTCCATGGCGGCACGGACAATCATAGAAGGCCTGTTTGGAGTGCGCCCCCAGCGGCATTTGGGATATGTGGCCATTGCCCCCGCCTTTCCGGAGAGCTGGAACCAGGCGCGGCTGAACGTCTGCGGCCTTTCGCTGGACTTTTCGCGGGAGGGGAAGGACGAGACGTGGGAGGTCTGTTTGGAAAAGCCGGAGACAGTGTATTGGGAACTCCCCATGCTGTGGGAGAGGGCGGAGGCGGTGCTCCTCAACGGGTCCCCGGCGGAATATGAGATACGGCCTGGCGTCAATGGGTGCCGGATACTGGTAAAGGCCGAAAAGGCAGGGTGGGGAGTGTTGCGCATCCAATACAGCGGGGAGCGGCTGTGCTCTGCGCCCATATCCCTGGAATGGGAGGAGGGTGGGGAAAATATCTCTTCCATTCCCTTGAACGGATGTGAATTTTTGGGGACAGACGATCCCCAAGGGGTCATCTCAGACTGCAGCCTGGAGGCCGGCGTTCTGCGGATCACTGGAAAGGATGTGGCTGGAGACCACACCTTCTTCCTGCGGCTGCGCCAGGGGGAGGCGGAATACTGGCGCGCAGTGAACCTTTCTGTCCGGCAGCTGCCCAGGGAGGAACCGGCATCTTGCGGTTCCTATAAGGCTCTTGACCTGTGCCCGCTGATGACCGGGAGGATTGGGGATTTGTTCCGCCGGGTCTACCTGTCGCCAAGGCCGGAGACCTGTTCCCTCCAGGTGCCGGATTCCCTCTATCCTCCGGACTGGTGCGTTGTAAGGTCCGATGCGGAGCAGATGAACGACAGCCTCCTCTCTCAAAAGGTGAAGGACGGCATTTTCGAGGCCTTTGGAATCCCGTTTGCACAAAGCGGGGATGCGGAAGCTCCCAATGCGGTTCTGCTCTCCAGATGGGAACAGGATGCGTCGGAAATAAC
This sequence comes from uncultured Oscillospiraceae bacterium, assembly GCA_949737515.1. GTDB lineage: Bacteria > Bacillota > Clostridia > Oscillospirales > Ruminococcaceae > UBA1405. Next base: position 34,566 of record CATJCP010000385.1, read on the forward strand.
GCTGCCGGTGGGGGAGGAGGCCGGGCAGATATGCCTGCTGCTGGCCTGTTATACCAACCAGATGCAGTGCCATGTGCCAAATGTGGAGATCACATTAAAATACGCCGCAGAGGATGAAGTCGTTTCGCTCCAAGCGCCGGACCAGATACGGCCTTTCTACGTTGGCCCGGAATCGGAGCGGGAATGCGACAGGACATGTTACGGGGATGTACCGGTACAGAGGGTTCGCATTGGAGACAAAAACGAATCTGAAGGGATTTATGCTCAGGTATGGCGCAGGGATTTAAGGGCGCAGCGGCTGGAGGCCGTTAAAATCCGGGCAGTGGCAAATGATGTGGTAATCGGCGTGATGGGTATGACGCTGGGGTATCGTTAAATAAGGATATATGGGGGCGCGGGGAAGACCTGCGCCTCTTTTTTATGCTGTATTACAAAAAGGTGCCAGAGGGGGACTTTATTGTAAGGTGTCCAAAATTCGGTAAATGTCATTAACTGTCCCCTTAAAAACCAGAAAACCCAGGCTGGATGAT
>CATJCP010000386.1 GCA_949737515.1 uncultured Oscillospiraceae bacterium
AACAATCCAAATGCCAAACCGATATTTCACAGCGATAGAGGCTTCCAATACACCAGTCGCTATTTCCAAGCAAGGCTGAATGACCAGGGAATGGAGCAATCCATGTCCCGGGTTGCTCACTGCATTGATAATGGCCCAACTGAGGGATTTTGGGGAATTATCAAGTCTGAAATGTACTACTTACAAAAGTTTGATAGTGAAAAAGCTCTCCGTTCAGCTATTGAAAAGTATATTTATTTCTATAATTTCGAACGATTCCAAGAGCGTTTTGAGGGACATTCGCCTATGGAAATCCGAACGGAAGTCCTAAACTCCATCAATCCCGCTCTGTACCCAATCCCCGAAAACAAACGAATCCAACAGTATATGCAAAAATACGCCCCATAAAAAACTCACCGTTACCAACTGATCTGATAACGGTGAGCCAATAGAACTTTTTTGTTTATTTCCCTGGTCTACCTTGACAGGGGCGGATCAGTTCCTGCATAGGGGGCCTTTTGTCTATTGTCCGTTTTTACTGGCGTGGGATTGAGACGACGGCGGGGTGTACCTGGGGCGGCCTGTGAAGTGCAGGCATTTTTCCGGGCAGGCGTCCGCGCACTGTCCGCAGCGAATGCACTCCGGGGAGCGGGAGATCTCCTGGCGGGAGAGAGCCAGCGGACAGGCCCTTTCGCAGGCCATACAGGAGACGCACCGCTCCTCCTCCCGGTGGATCTGCACCAGACTGAACCGGTTGAACCAGCCGTAGATGGCCCCCAGTGGGCACAGGTACTGACAGAAGGGCCGGTAAATCTTTATGGAGAGCAGGACAATGGCCAGCAGAATTCCCAGCTTCCAGAGGAACAGACCGCCGGCCTGACTGCGCAGGGCCTCGTTTGCGCCCAGAAGAGGGAGGGCTCCCAACAGCGTGCCGGAGGGGCAGAGGTATTTGCAGAAGGTCGGGACCTTCGCAAATCCTCCCCACAAAAACATGGAACCGGTACACACCAGCAGGACCAGCACGGCATATTTTCCATATTTCAGAATGTGGTGAAAAGGCAGCCGCTTTTTCTTTTTGAAGACGGGGATTTTGTGCAGAAGGTCCTGCACCAGTCCGAAGGGGCACAGCCAGCCGCAGACGAAGCGCCCCAACAGGCTGCCAAACAGAAAGAAAAATCCCAGCGCGGCAAAGGGGATATGAAAGCCCCGCTGATTCAGCAGCGCCTGAAGCGCCCCGATGGGGCACGAGGCGACAGCCCCGGGGCAGGAGTAGCAGTTCAGACCCGGGACGCAGGCGTATTTCAAATGGCCGCGGTAGATTTTTCCGCTCAAAAAGCCGTGCAGATATCCGTTTGTTACAATGGTGAACAGAAGCTGTACTGTCAGTCGAAGTCGTTTCATAGCTCACCCAACCCGATGCACTCCAGGCAGATCATCACTGCCTTTTTCCAGATTACGGAAAACTGCCCCTGAAGGGCTCCGATTATGAAGAAAACCGCCCCGGTCAGGACGCCCCCTATCCAGGCGCGAGATTTATTGTTCTTCCAGAAGCTCATGGATGAGTTCCTCCCATGTGGACTTTTCTGCGGAACCGACAACGCCGCCCAGGTACATACCGTCCCCGTCAAAGAAGAAGGTGGTGGGGACGCCGCTTACACTGGTCAGGATGGCCTGGCTGATGGAGGCATTGGCAAGCAGGTGGGGGTAGGCCGCGCCCGTCTCCTGAACCAGACTTTCCACAAGCGTCTGATCCTCCCCCTCGCTCACGTCGCTGACAATGCCGATGATCTGGAACTCCGACTTTTCATATTCCGACGCCAGCTCGCCCAACCCCGGCATCTCCTGTAAGCAGGGGTTGCAGTAGGTGGCCCACACGTTGACCATGGTGAGTTTGGACTGGGTAAAGATGTCCTGTGAGACTGTGTTCCCCTCCAGGTCGGTCCCCTCGAAGGTGATGTAGATGGGGTCGGCTTCCTCCTCCGAAGACGGCTCCTCCTGCACAGGCTTGTCCGCTTCGGGAGCAGTTCCTGCGGATAGTTCGCTGCTCTTCACGCCGCAGCCGGTGAGCAGAAACAGCGACAGTGCCAGAAGCGTGAAAATCAGTTTGTGCAATTTATACATGTGCGTTCCTCCGTTTACAGCTTAGGTCGTTTTGCGCAATGACCGCGATGCTGCCCAAGTGCCGGTCATCGTTGCAGGACAGGGCGTTGAGCGAAAGGAGCAGGGGCAGATACTGGATATTGCAGATCTGATCCCGCGCCAGGCGGATCACCGGAAAGCGTACCCGCCGGGGCTCTCTGCTATGCCCTGTCCCACTGATTTTTATATTAGCACACTTTTCCCCGGATCACAACGTCCACAGTTTGCCCCTCGCCGCACAAAATCTTTCCTTCCGCTTTACCTTTTTTATAATGTGCGCCACCAGGCGGAGGTTGCGCTCGATCAGGACGTTCCGCGCCTCGGTGTCCCCCTGGGCGTAGCGGCGGAGGTACTCCCGTTCCTCTGCCGCTGTCAGGGGCTTGGGGAAAGAGTTGAGACTGCCCGCCAAGTGGAGCGTCAGAAAAAGGCTGCTGCGCAGCAGCACCATAGCGGTTGTAAACATG
>CATJCP010000387.1 GCA_949737515.1 uncultured Oscillospiraceae bacterium
CGGGGCGGTGAGTCCTCCAAAATCTGCGATAACGAACACGCGCGCCCTTCTCTGGGCGAGACCCCAGTATTGAGCGTCCAAGACCCTCCAAGCCAGGGAGAAAGAATCTCCCAGTATGATTCGCCCAGCAAATTGCCATGGCCAGGGGTGAGGTCGAGGGACATGAACGGGATAGCCACTAATTTTACAGATCTCCTCGAGGACGATCCGGAAGTCCTCCCCCTTCGGGGAGCCCGAGCTGAACGCGCCCGGGACGTTATGAATTGTAAGCAATTATGTAAAGACCCCCTTTGAAATAATGTTAAGTCAATGCCAACGGTAACAGAAACTGCACATAATTTGCTGTATACTACCCACAACAAATATGGGGGAGCGAAATTATGTTTACAGAAAACCAGGTTACTATTGGCCAAATGATAGATGCTGCACACCTGGAACTTCTTCGATTGGGCTACAGGTATTCAACGCTTAGCCGACACAATAAAGAGCTCCGAGAATTTTCTGATTATTGTGAAGAAAACATGATCCGACAATACGATTCTGAAACAGGGATCGCGTATTTTTCAAATCGCTATGGTTTGGATATCACGGATACTGAGCTCAGACTCAACAAACAGCAGCTTGACACCCGTTGCACGGTTCGTCTTTTAGATGATATCTACCAATTCGGGTTTGCCCAGAGGCATAGCCATCACGATTACAATGTGCCGCCAGAATACATTGGTTTGCTTGATGAGTATCTTGAACACTGCAGGCGAAAGGGTGGTTCAGAAGGCACAAGCCGCGTGAAGCGTACAAAACTGCGCCAATTTTTCTGCTTTTTAGACGGACGGCGGATATCGCTTTCAAGTCTGACTCCTTCTGATATTTCGGATTTTATGACTACCTTGTGCAGATATCGCCGCGCGACCATACACGTTTTCAGCAGTGTTCTAAGAGATTTCCTTCGATATCTCCAGGAATCTGGTATCATCGGAACTGATTTATCTTCAACTGTTCCGCGGCCTAAGATCTACGTTGAAGAGGCCATCCCAGAAACATGGACGCCAGAAGAAGTCCACCAGTTGTTGGAAGCTATTGACCGAAACAACGCAATCGGAAAACGGGACTATGCGATGCTGCTGCTCGCTGTTATATTGGGGATGCGGGCCGGCGACATCTGCGCATTGAAATTCAAAGATATTGACTGGCGCCAAAAGTTGATCACTTACACCCAGCAGAAAACCAGGAAAGTAAATACGCTGCCCCTATTGCCTGTGATTGGAGATGCGATCATAGACTATTTGAAAAACGGGCGCTTGGAGTCTGAAAGCGGCTGTGTGTTCATTCGCCACATCTATCCCTATGGTGAATTCCAATCCAGTACAACTTTGTCTGAAAGCATCAAGCGATATATGCGCCAAGCCGGATTGACAAGAAAAAAGCGCAAACTTGCCCATTCTTTGCGCCATACGCTGGCAAGCAATCTCCTGCGCGATGGCACGCCCCTTATGACAATTTCAAATATTTTGGGGCACCATAATCTGCGGACAACAGCTGGATATACAAAAGTTGACCTTCCGGCGTTAAGGAAGTGTGTGTTGTCTTACGGAAAAAGAGAGGTGGCACAATGAGTACAACCCTTCCGCCCGCAGCGCAAATGCTTCTGACAGCGTTTCTGACAGAGAAACGCGCTCTTGGTTTTAGTTACAAAACCGAGGAAGGTTCTATCCGGCGCTTTTTGAGCGATTTTACAGGATCTATTGACGAAGAACCGAAGTTTACGAAAGAATATGTCCTAAGCCACATTGGAAACAAGCTGAACCAGCAAAACAACACTGTGCTCCGGGATGCCAGTGCAATCAATGCTTTCCTTGATTTCGTGATCCGAAAGGGCGGCTACGCATATAAGATATCTCCGAAGTCCTTGCCAAAGGAGCATCGAAATTTCAAGGCATATATTTTTACAGACGACGAGATCGAGCGAATGCTGGACGCGGCGGATCATGTATTGCCCACGGATCAGAATCCAGCCCGAAGGTATCAGGTTCCGGTTATGTTCCGCATCCTCTTCAACTGTGGGCTGCGTATATCTGAGTTGCTCAAACTGTGTATGTGTGATGTGGATCTCGAAGAAAACGTGTTTATCGTGTTAAATACAAAATTCCATAAAAATCGGTTGGTGCCATTTTCTGCCCCTGTGGCTGACGCATTGAAACTATATCTGAAAGAATGTCCGCCTCAGTCTCCGGACTCATTACTATTCCCCAGTTCCAGTCCACGTAACCCGCAGGGAAAATACGGAAACAGTTGGATGCACACCCAATTCCGCTCACTTCTTCGACGCGCAGGCATTCCATACAACGGATCTGGGAACGGGCCCCGCCTGCACGATATCCGACATACATTTGCGGTCCATTGTCTCAACAACTGGGTACTTTCCGGGGAAGACCTTACTGCCGCACTCCCGGTGCTCTCACGTTATCTCGGGCACAATGGATTGAGCGGCACCCAAAAGTATCTGCAGCTGACTGCACAAATGTATCCGGATATCGTCTCAAAGCTGGAAGCACAGTTTCGGGATGTGATCCCACAAGTGGGGGCAGTCTATGAAAGCACCTGATTTTTCTACATTTATAACGCGATATCTTACGCATTACTTACCGGTACAGCGCAACCTGAGCAGCAACACCATCCGATCCTACCGAGACACCTTTAAGTTGCTTTTGGAATTTTGCCGAGATGAAAAAGGATTCAAAATTGCGAAGATGAAATTGGCCAGTCTGGACAAAAAATGTATAGAAGATTTCCTGCTTTGGCTAACCAATACCAGAGGGGCTTCGCCGTCTACCTATAACCAGCGGCTTTGTGCGATTCATGCCTTCTTCAACTATATAATGACAGAAGATCCTGAATATATGGAGCACTGCATCCAAATCCTCAAGATCCCCAGCTTGGTGGCTCCGTCTCCTCCGGCACAATATTTGACAGCAGATAACCTGAAATTGCTGTTATCTATGCCAGATACCTCTACCAAGAAAGGCCGACGGCATTTAACTCTGCTTACTGTCCTCTATGACACGGCAGCTCGTGTGAGTGAACTGGTTGATGTTTGTGTGAGGGATATTCGATTAGATTTTCCCGCTGTTATTACGCTGCATGGGAAAGGCCGGAAAATTCGTTCCGTACCACTTATGAAGCAAACTACAGAACTGCTGAAAGGGTATCTTGCTGAAAATCATATTGATCCACGACTTCACCCGGATATGCCGTTATTCTGGAATGCCTGCGGGCAAAAGCTGACCCGATCTGGGATCACGTATATCGTCCAAAAATATGCTGAGATGGCAAAAGCAACATCGCCAGGGATGCCCGCAAAGATCTCTCCACACGTTTTCAGGCACACGAAAGCAATGCATTTAGTGCAGGCAAATGTGAATCCAGTTTATATCAAAGACTATTTGGGGCACGCCGATATCTCGACCACCGAAGTCTATGCCCGAGCAGACAACGAATCCAAGCGAGCTGTTTTGGAAAAGGCTACTGAGCATCTTGATTTGCCCAAAGCCTCTCATTGGGAGCAGGACGCCGAGCTAATTGAGTGGTTGTCCTCGCTGGAGTGAGCAAAAACTACAAATATTATGTGCAGTGGGACAGGGCTAAATTGCCTTGTCTCACTGTTTTTTGGAGGTGAAGTACATAATTGATTTCTATTCATAACGTCATGGGAAGCCTTTCATCAAATGACCGGCTGGATTATGCGGCGGTGCTCGGAGCGTTCACAGACGCCGACATTCCAATTCCTCCCTCTGGAGGA
>CATJCP010000388.1 GCA_949737515.1 uncultured Oscillospiraceae bacterium
TCTTTAGACCAGGTCAATACCAACACACGTCGCTGATAGTTGAGCCAGTCTTTCTCTGCCACCCCTCGTTAAAGACCTGGCTCCGGTTTGCCATCAAAACATTGCTTATTTGTCAATATTCATACTCCTTTCTATGTCGTGCAGGAGCTTATCAATCTCTGTGACAACTCCTGCAAAGCGTTTCTTGATGTACTCTAGCTGCTCCCGGTTCACCTGTGGATAGGCCACGGTACACATGGGTGTACTGTACCAGGAAAAGTTGTGATGAAAATCGTCGATGAAACCGTCCATGCCAGCTAACAGGGTGTCTGCCGTGTAGGTCGCGTCTTTGTTGGGGTTCTTGAGGTCGGCAACGGATTCCTCGAAGGTGGCATAGCGTTTGCCGCCCAGGGAGTAGGGCTTTTTGTACTCATCCACGGAACGTATTTCACCTGCCGCAAGCTGGGTAGCAGCTTCTTCCTGCTGGGGCGGTTCCAGCCGGGAGAGCTTGAGAGCGTCCGTTTTTGTGATGTCAGTTCCAGAGTTGCGGATGATATCTTTTGCCTCTGGCGTTAGATTTTTAGCGGTCTGGATTTGTCTGGCTACCGTCACAGGATGCACACCCAATTTCTCAGCCGTGTCTTGAATAAACGGCTTTTGAAAATCAGATTTGCATTTTGCAATTCTGATTTCCTCGCTCTTTCTATCGCCGCCGTTCTTTGTCTCGGGGTGCAGTTCCTCATAAATTTCTTTACGTCGGAGTAGCAGGTCGCCAAACTCTATGGGCGATAGGTTCACACGCATAAAGTTCTCGTCTATCTCAGCCAACTCAGCCCGCAGGCCGGACAGGTCACTGACAGTACACTCAATTTCTGTCCAGCCAAGCAGCTTTGCGGCTTCCAGCCGGTGCAGCCCGGCAATCAGAGTATGGTCTGGAGCGACGGTGATGGGGTTGAGCAGTCCAATTTCTGAAATGCTTTTGGCGAGGTCCTTTATGTCCTTGCTCTCAATTTCCCGCCTGCCGGGATTAACTTTAATCTTGTTAATAGATACAAGCATAGGCGTTCATTCCTTCTATAATCAACTATCATAAATATGGGGCATAGCGGGCACAGCACTAACCATTTTGCGTTGGTATAATTGTGCTGTGCTCTTGAGATTGGCATATCTGGCCAATCTCTCAGCCCCTTTTTTGCAGCCTCCAAACTCACTCTGGCAAGTGACGCGATAACTTAATATCCCCCTTTGACCCTGCGGTACGGGACTTGCGGTTGCTCCACTGCGCTTCGGGCTTTGCCGGGGCCGGTCATCAGCCAGGGGACGCTCGTGCCTTTGAAGTTATCTTTGGACGGTAATTGAATGTTACCGCAGGCAGTCTTGGCGGCTGGGCTGTGGTGCAGTGTGGCGGTGTTTGAACGCTGCTATTGATTTTTCAAGGTCCTGGAGAACAGACTAAGGCGTAAACTGGTCGAGAATACTTGAAAGCACCTCCAATTCATCCGAAGTAACTCTCGACCTCATCCCTTCAAGAAAAGCAACCTGTTCCCTGTTAAGTGTTTTTGGCTGTATGGAGAAACCGGGGAGTATCTTTACCCCGCCACCATAACGTCCCCGCACCGTTTCTATGGGATAAGAACACATGAGGTCAAGAATATCCTTGCGTATCGTCTCTCTGGACACCCCAAACTCCTGCGCCAGCTCACGGTATGTCACCTGCTTTTTTCGGCAGAGAATTTCCATTTCAGCTTCACGGCGTTCAGCTAGTTTCACGTGTTTTCCCCCTTTCTGTTCTCTTGAAAATAATCATAACAGGTAAAGGACAAGCCACGGTTGTTGTTAAAAAAAGTTTTTGGGAAAATTTTTTCAAACCGAAAATATCTCATAAGATACCTCCAAATTCGTGTTGTAAGTATAGGCTATGGCCTGTCCGGTGGACCACGAGGCAGGTAGGCTCTTATCTGACGAAATATGCCATTATCGCGACTGTATGTGTTTAGGTGTTGTAAATGATTATAGGGTTTTTGAGTAAAGGAAAAGGAGAACACAAAACTGTGTCCTCCTGCTGATTTATTATATACTTCATTTACGATAATAGGTGAATGACACGGGTAATACAGTAATACCAGATTACGAATAAATCTAAAGAGACCGCGCCAGCTTTTCAAGAGGTTCAGCTTAGCTTTCTGATTCCTTTTTTGGAGTAGATACGGCAACACATGAAACCACCTCAAACGCAACAAGTTGATTATTCATATATATAAATTTTGGCAAGCTGGAACTTTCCTTTTCTCGCTTTTGCTTTCTTTGTTGCTTTTTAGCACAATTTTTTAGTTTTTCCATTTTATTTCTAACTATCGCTGGCCAAATATACATTTTCAATGAGGTCATGATGAATGTATGGACATTTTATCTATGAGATTGTCACCCGTATCATTTCTATTTTCGATGCTGCGGCCACGCCAACTCCGCAAAATTCTGACCTCCGATACCAGCGTCACCATTATGGTATAACGCCAAGTGCAAATGTGGCCCGGTAGAGTTGCCAGTGCTGCCAATATATCCAATGAGCTGCCCTTGAGTGACA
>CATJCP010000389.1 GCA_949737515.1 uncultured Oscillospiraceae bacterium
ATTCTTGACACGGGCATCGGAGCGAATCGAAATTTCATCCGTCGCATTAACGCCCATGCCGACCCAGATAGACGCACCAGAGCCCGTCATACGAGCGCCAGCATTGGTAACGATAATGTAAGGCTCCCAGCCTGGGCCGTTAGAACCGTACATCATTGCGCCATAGGTCGTCCGCTCCCCGTCGCTGCCGTGTCCCTTGCAGAACCCACCATAACCGCAGGAAAGGTCAACATAGTTGGCGTCAATCGTACCGGCCTTGATGTAGCTGGCGTTGATGTACAGCCGACCGTAGGTCGAGTCACTGAAGATCCCGAACTTGGTTCCTCCGCTGGTAAGAACATTGAAGACGTTCTGATCGGTACACCGTTCATAGTAGGCGTCGTTCGCCCTTGACCAAGCGGCACTGGCCTCATCATAGGCATAGGCGGCGTCGCTTCTCGCCTGATTGGCGTTGGTGTTGGCAGAGTAGGCCAAAGAGTAGGCCTCACTGTATCTGACATTCTGTTCAGTAACCTGAGCCCAGTTGATGGAACTTCCGGCGCCCATCGTTACTTGGCCGTTGATGGTCACCTGCCCACTGGCCCCGTCAACCTTGAACGTAACCGCCCCGGTGTATTTGTTAGTGACCGTGATGCCATACAGATCCAGATAGTCGGCAGTGAATTTCTTCTTCGCCAAATCCATCATGCTGTTTCCGTACTTGTCCAGGAAGTCTTCTGCCTGAACAACGCCCTTGAAGTTACCGGTGGCCGCTGTGAGCTGACCGCCGAAAGTGCCCTTCGCGCCAGAGAGTGTTCCCGCAAAAGTGCCGCGGCGGGCGTAGAGATTGCCCTCCTCATCAACCGTGAAGTTGCCGTTGCCGATGTTGATGGAGCCCTTCTTCATGGTCAACTTTCCGGTGGTGAAATCAAGACTGAAATTTCCTCCATAGTCTTTGAGCACACCTGCCCGAATCACATCGGCGTTCAGCACACCGGTGGTGATGTAATCCGCCACGATAGAGCCATCCATGGTAATAGCCAGTCCGAACGTTTTACCCCCGTCCTTGGAATATCCAAGACCGTTCATGTTCCACTTCCAGAGCTTATCGGCTTTGGTGTAGTCTCGCACGTTGGAAATATACAGCGTGTCCGAGCCATACTGATCCTTGGTAATAGTGATATAGCCCGTGGTCGCCATGTTCATGATTTGGGTGGCATTCTCCTTCGCTTCCTTGAGCAAAGAATGTGCTTTGGGAAGTCCCTCAATCTTTTGCAGGATGGCGGCGCTGATCTGGTTGTTCACACTGGTCAGGTTGGTCTTCACCGTATCGCCCATTTTGAATTGGGTTTGGTCCGGGTTATCCAGCGGAATCTCCAGCTTTGTAACCGGGAACATCCGGTCCAGCCCATGAGGGTAAGAGATGACCCGGATTTCATCCAGGAGCTTGACGGCTTCATGGTCCACATCCAGATAGTGAAGATCCAATGCGCTCAGCTCCAACTCCATGTTGTCAAACTGGAGATCTGTCAGATAAGCCTTCGCTTTCTCCAACAGGACAGCCGGATCTGTCACATCGTCCCAGGTGACCGTCTTTTCAATCCAGCCATAGGCTTTCATCGCTGCGTCAGACTGAACATACATGCTGCCCTGGTTCACGCTCTCCACAGTCAGATAGGCGTCGAGCGCTTCAATGGGGCTGTCATCCAGACGGCCGCCCAAAGGGACAATAACAGTAGCGAACTCCGTAGAATCCCACTTCCGGGTAAAGTCAATGAGATTGGTTCCAAACTGAATGACCTGGCTGCAAGTGTCAGGATAATCCTTCAGGTAGTCCAGATACCGAACGCCATTCTCTTTTCGGACACGAAGATGACCGCCGTACTCTGTGACCAGGGCGTTGAAAATTTCAATGGTCTTCTCATAGTTGGTGTAGTAGGTCGGATAGTTCTTATCCACCACCGTCACAGCGCCAATGGTAAACCGGCGGTTTTCCGGAACCTTGGAGTTGTGAACAGCAATGAGTTTTTCGAGATACGCTCGAATCGAAAGACCGGCGTGCTCTCCAGGAGGCTGACTGGTGTCGTTGAAGAACGCCAGCTCACCCTCGCAGTAGAGAATGCGGTTGTTGTAAAAGTCCTTGTTCTCTTCCAGCACGCGCCCGGCCCATAGTTCTTTCCCGTCCTTTTGGACCGAAATATCAGTGGTCAAGCGGTTAATACTGCTATAACCAACGTTCTGCGGTGTCAATGTCATAGCCAGGGAACCGGCCGCGTTATCCTCCAAGATCAGCTTGGGGTTCAGGACTTTCATGCTATCAAGCGCGAACACATCACTATAGATGCAAACGCCATCCGCATAGATCGAATACATCCTTTACAACCTCCCTTGTCTGAAGTCAACGGACACGGTCCCCGTACCGGAATCGCACCACAAATACATCGTGGCTCCCTGGTCGCCAAAGAAGACGAACTCTGGAATCTGGCTTCTCCCTTCCGGAAGGAGCTTCGTTTCATCCAATCCCAGCTGAGGATTGACAAAACGGATATGAACGCCTCTCCGCGCCGTGGTGGATACG
>CATJCP010000390.1 GCA_949737515.1 uncultured Oscillospiraceae bacterium
CATAGCCTGGGCGGACTGCACCAGAACGTTCATCTTGGTGTAGTTCATCATTTCCTTGGCCATGTCGGTGTCCCGGATACGGCTGTTGGCCGCAGACAGATTCTCAACGGAGACGTCCAGGTTGTTGATGGTGTGCTCTAAGCGGTTCTGGAGAGCGCCCATAGAAGCGCGGGTGGAAGAAACGGTATTGATCGCATCTTTTATCTTGTTAACCGCTTCGCCAGCGCTTGCCTCAGAGGTGATTTTCAAGCCTTTCAGTCCAAGTCCTTCAGAGCTCATATCGGCGATCGAAACACTCATCTTATTAAAATCATCGTTGGTATCGCCAATTTGCAGCGTTAACGCCTTTCCTTCACCAACTGTGGTTTCGGTCTTATCTGCAGTGGTCCAACCAAAGGTTTTGGCGATGTTCTCTACACTGGTCAGAGAATTGTCACCGGTGTATTCCTTCTGATCCTGCTTCTCAACAAAGGAAAGCTTTTCACCTTCGTTACCGACAGTCCAGGTCTTATTGGCTTTTGCGGCATCGGTAATGCGGTCAGCAATTTTATCCAAATTGCCCGCAATATCCAAGTTGCCGTCTGCATCCGTCAGATCGCCGATATAAACCATGCCATCTTTTCCTTCATTGGCAACATCGCTGGTAAATGTATAGTCAGATTTACCAATCTTTATAGAACCGCCGTCGGTTACCATTTCTTCGGTCAGGTCAAAATAGGTGCTGGCCAAACGGCCTCCGGCATTAGCCGTGACATTCTTAATAGCAGTTGTCTGGAAGTTATAGTCAGCCTTTCCAACAACAACGACGCCAGCATCTGCATCCTGAGCCTCACCTTTAACCTTTTCAACCACAGTAACAGCACCATTAGGGTTAGCAACTGCGTCTGCGCCTGCAACTTCTTCCTTGAAGGTGGAGGGAGTGGTAGTGTTTGCGGTAGTTCCAGCTGTCTTCAAGGTTGATGTCCCAATAGTAACTTTAGCATTAGCAGCACCAGTAACAGTGAGGGCAGTAGGTCCTGCCGCCGGAGCTCCATTTCCACCGGCAACGGGTCCGCCTGTCTTAGCTGTAAAGACAAGATTCCCATTTTCATCAGCACTAATATCATAATTGGTATCAGTCAGCTTACCGGCAATAACCTCAGCTAGTTTTTCAGCGTCTGCAGCTTCAGCAGCTGTAAGATCTCCAGTTCCATCGTCCTTAACTGAGAAGTTCTGCCCACCAATGACAAATACATCACTATCAGCAAGCCCTGTAGAGCTAACATTCATGGTATAAACAGCCTTACCAGCAGCGGTATAGGTCAGGTCAGTAGTAGGAGCCGCTGTAGGAGCGTTTTCAACGGCAGTACTGCCAATCGCGCCACCGTTCTTTGCCTCAAAGGTTAGCTTACTATTAGTATTGTCCCATGCTACGGTATATTCCTTGGTATCGTCATCGTTGTAAGCGGTTACGAAATTACCCATTGTGGTAGCTATATCGGTATCCCAAGTAATTTCAATACCATCAATTTTCTTACCGTCTACATCGGCCTGGGCTGCACCAGTCAGATCAAGGCTATACTCTGCTTTAACAGTATCTGCTGTTTGCATAGCGCCGGTTCCACTTACTGCAGGAACATCAGCAGCGGCAATTTCCCCAACTTCCTTTGCTGTCAAGGTCAATACGCCAGCATCATTGTCCCAAGCGGCAGTGAACTTCTTGGTATCATCCGCATTATAGGTAGTTACAAATTTCTCCATGGAGTTCTTAAGATTTGTATCCCATTCTGCAACCACACCGTCGATCTCAGCACCATTCTGAAGAGTAGTGGCATCAGCATTAGCCAGATCAATGGTATAAACAGCCTTTTTAGCGCCTTCACCGGAAGATCCTTCTTTGCTGCCGATCTCGCCTTCAATTGTTACCTTCATATCGCCATCCAGCTCTCCAGCCTCATCATTGGGCACGTTTTGCTGAACAAAGGTAATGCGGTTATCCCCATCTGTACCTGCGGCAACGGAACACTTTTGTCCGTTGATTTCACAGAAGCCATCGCCATCTTCATCAATGGCAGCAACCAGCTTATCTACCAAATCTTTGCCGCTCAATGCTCCTGTACCGTCGCCAGTCAGAGTAAATGTATTATTCTCTCCAATTGTAACGGTTAACTCTTTACCGTCATTATTGGCAAATACAGTGTTGTGCAGGTCAATGCTAAATGTAGTACCATTATTGCTCATAGCAGGATCTTTATGCACAACTGTGTTAACAGACAACACCTCGCCCTTTTCAGGTAATCCCAATACATCCTTTGTACCAGAGGTAGTTACTCCAGCTATTACCTTTTCAACCTTTGAAGCATCAAGATCACCATTCAAAAGTTGTGTACCGTTAAAGTTCGCAGACTTGGAAATGCGGTCAATTTCATCCAACAGTGCGTTTACCTCATCCTGCAGTGCCTTACGTTCTGTATCAGTATAGGTGCCGTTGGCAGACTTGGTAGCCAGCTCTACCATGCGGTTGAGCATGGAGTGAACCTCTGTCAGGTTGCCTTCTGCGGTCTGGATCAGAG
>CATJCP010000391.1 GCA_949737515.1 uncultured Oscillospiraceae bacterium
ACTGAGATTATTCTGCGCAGCGCTTCTATCCTGGGCATCCCCTGTGAAAAGGAAGGGGCTGCAGAGCTGGCCCGGAGGAGCCGGGGAACCCCCCGTATCGCCAACCGGCTTTTAAAGCGTGTTCGGGACTATGCCCAGGTGCTGGGAGACGGTATTATCACTGGGCAGATCGCTGATATTGCTCTGGGCAGGCTGGAGGTGGATAAGCTGGGGCTGGAGGCCACTGACAGGAGAATGCTCCAGACCATTATCCGCAATTACGGCGGCGGCCCGGTGGGGCTGGAAACACTGGCCGCCGCCATCGGCGAGGAGGCCGTCACTTTGGAGGACGTCAACGAGCCTTATCTGATGCAGATTGGCTTTATCAGCCGGACCCCCCGGGGAAGATGCGTCACAAGGCTGGCGTACCAGCACCTGGGACTGGCGGTTCCCAAAGGCCTTTCCAATGGGGAGGAAGCCGGGACAGCGGAACAGCTTAAAATGCAGCAGGTGTGAAAATGTGAAAAGCTGTGTATGGGACAAATTGGAAGAGGTTTTCATAGGATGGAACAAGGGCAGATCCCCGTTTCATCCGCCTCGTTTAGATATGGGAGTTTGTGCAGAAAACAAATTATTTGGAAGGGATGAACGTCCATGGGAAAATACTTTGGGACAGACGGAGTAAGAGGGAGAGCAAATGAAGAATTGACGGCGGAGCTGGCCTTGTCCATCGGGCGGGCAGCGGCTGTCGTGCTGGCGGAAACGCGGACGGACGGAGAGCATCCCAAGGTGGCCATCGGCAGGGATACTCGCTGCTCCGGTGAAATGTTGGAAAACGCCATTGCCGCTGGGCTGCTCAGTGCCGGGGCAGACGTATACCGTTTGGGAGTGATACCCACACCGGCAGTGGCGCGGCTGGTGTCCCAATATGGGATGGACGCAGGGGTGATGATTTCCGCCTCTCACAATCCCTATGAGGACAACGGCATTAAGTTGTTTAACCGCAGCGGCTATAAGCTCAGCGACGCCGCCGAAGAGGAGATGGAGGCCATTATGGACGGCCGTCAACAGGTGCCGGGGCTGATCGCTGCGCCGCGGCATATGGGTAAGGTCTTTGACTGGAGCGAGCGTGCGGCCGTCGATTACGCCGATTATCTGCGCAGCTGCGTTTCTTTCCGTCTGCCCGGCTGCAAAATCGCCTTCGACTGCGCCAACGGGAGCGCTTCGGCCACCGCCGCAAGGGTGTTCCGGGACTGCGGGGCGGAGTGTGTCTTCCTCAACGATAAGCCGGACGGCTTTAACATCAATGCAGGCTGCGGCTCCACCCATATCCAGACCTTGGCGGACTATGTGGTAAAGGAAAACTGCGACTTGGGCATCGCCTTTGACGGAGATGCGGACCGGTGTATTGCCGTGGATCGGGACGGACAGATTGTGGACGGCGACAAGCTGATTGCCATCTGCGCCCAATCCATGAAGCAGCACGGCCTTTTGAAGGACAACGCGGTGGTCGTCACCGTCATGTCCAATCTGGGCTTCTTTAAATTCGCCCAGGAGGAGGAGATCCGGGCAGACACCACCAAGGTAGGGGACCGGTATGTGCTGGAGCGTATGTTGGAAAAGGGGTACGTACTGGGCGGAGAGGCCTCTGGACATATCATTTTTTCTCAATACATGACCACTGGCGACGGCCAGCTTTCTGCTCTCCAGCTTCTGGGTATCATGGCCGACACCGGCAAGAGCCTGAAAGCCCTGGCCTCAGTGATGGACACCTATCCCCAGGCGATGGAGAACCTAAAGGTCACCAAGGAGGAACGCGCCAGATATGACGGAAATCCTCAGATAGAGGCATACATCCAGGAGCAGCAGGAGCTTTTGGCGGGGAGCGGGCGCATTCTGGTCCGTCCCTCCGGCACCGAGCCGCTGATCCGGGTGATGGCAGAGGGAAAGGATCAAAAGGAAATCCAGCAGCTAGTGGAGCGCATGGCAAAGAGGATCGGTGAGCTGCTGCACTGATCCGGAAGGAACAAAGACACGGGGCAGGACGCCCGGAGAGGAAAGTGAAGCATGAGAGCAGCCAATGGCTGGAGCGATTATCAGGTTTTAGACGCATCCGGCGGGGATAAGCTGGAACGGTGGGGAAATACCCATTTGATTCGTCCCGATCCCCAGATCATCTGGAACACCGCCAGAGAGAATCCCCTGTGGAAAAAGGCCGACGCCGTTTACTTCCGATCCTCTTCCGGAGGCGGACATTGGGAGTTTTATTCCCTTCCCCAGCGGGAGTGGACGGTTGCATATAAGCACCTGACCTTTTTGGTGCGGCCTACCAATTTTAAGCATCTGGGCCTTTTTCCGGAGCAGGCGGTCAATTGGGACTGGATGGCGGAGAAGATTGCCCAGGCGGGCAGGCCGGTTTCGGTTCTCAATCTGTTTGCCTATACCGGCGGG
>CATJCP010000392.1 GCA_949737515.1 uncultured Oscillospiraceae bacterium
AAGTCACAGTTGGGATAGAAGTCTGTCCACTGGCGCTGGCCCTGGAAACCGCCTGCGATGGCGTTGTGGCCTACCACCTCCTCCTCACAGCCCTTTGGCAGCTTGGAATTTCCGTTGAACAGGTCTTTAATGATGCACATCATCTTGACGACAAACTCCCAGTCCTTCTCCTTCTGTTCCGGAGACTTCTGGAGCTCAGCGGGATTTTTGTCAAAGCCCTCTGGGCAGTTCTTCTTGGTCCAGGCCAGGGCCTTCTGGAATTCTTCCTCGTCGTAGATGCCCTCGGTCATGCGGCGGATGATCTCCACCTCGTCAACTGATTCCACCCGCATTCCCAGGTATTCCTCGATAAATTCCGGGCTGATGATGGAGCCGCCGATTCCCATGCAGATGGAACCGATCTGCAGATAGGATTTCCCACGCATGGTGGCTGCCGCAACGGCGGCCCGGCCAAAGCGGAGCAGCTTCTCCTTTACGTCCTCGGGGATTTCGGTGGCGTCGGCCTCCTGCACATCGTGGCCATAGATGCCAAAAGCGGGAAGGCCCTTCTGGGCATGGGTCGCCAGGACAGAGGCTAAGTAGACGGCGCCGGGACGCTCTGTACCGTTAAAGCCCCACACGCCCTTGATGGTCATGGGGTCCATGTCCATTGTCTCCGCACCATAGCACCAGCAGGGGGTGACAGTCAAGGTGATATCCACCCCGGCCTTTTTAAATTTATCGGCGCAGGCAGCGGACTCCGCCACACGGCCGATGGTGGTATCGGCGATGATCACCTTTACCGGTTCACCGTTGGTATATCTCAGGTTTTCCTCAAAAAGCTTGGCGGCAGATCTGGCCATGTTCATCGTCTGCTCTTCCAGCGACTCCCGGACCTTCAGCGCGCCGCGCCGTCCGTCAATGGTCGGGCGGATGCCGATTACTGGATAGTCCCCAATCAATCTGTTTTTTGCCATTTCGCATAACCTCCATAAAATAAAATTGGTGAGACAAGCAAGGTGTTTTATGGTATACTATTATTATACTATCTTTCCCACCGGATTTCCGGTGCTTTTATAGCTAAAAACATGACAATATTCACTTAGGGAGGCAAAGATGCAGTATCTATCCTACAATGAGCGAAAACAGCGGGGAACCTTCGATTTCCCTATTGAAATCTATTGTGTCAATGAACGGCACCCACAGTACGTCATGGCCTTCCATTGGCACATGGAATATGAGATCATCCGCGTCCGGCAGGGGGAATTTCTCATGACCCTGGACGACCAACAGTTTACTGCCAAAGCCGGAGACGTGATCTTTATCAGCAGCGGAACCCTCCACGCCGGAACCCCCAGCGACTGCATCTACGACTGCATTGTCTTTGACATGGGCATGTTGCTAAAACGGGACCACGCCTGCCAGTCTCTGCTCCAAAGAATCATTGACCGGGACATCTGGATCAATCAGATCCTTCCCACCGACGATCTTCCCTTGATGAATGCCATTTCCTCCCTATTTTCGGCTCTGGAATCCAAAAAACAGGGATACCAGCTGCTGGTTCAGGGATGCTTATACCAATTTCTGGGTATTGCCATCCAAAACGGATATTTCTCCTCCGCCCCTCTGAAAAACCGGAGGAACTACAAAAAGGTCAGCCAGCTCAAACGCGCCCTGACCCTGATCGAAGAAAACTACACTTCCCCTCTGACCCTGGAGCAGCTTTCCAGTGTGGCTGGTATGTCCCCGAAATATTTCTGCCGCTTTTTTCAGGAGATGACCCACCATACCCCTATCGAGTACCTGAACATCTACCGCATTGAGCACGCCTGCTACCAGCTGATCACCACTGACCGGTCTGTCACCGAAATTGCCTTTAGCTGCGGCTTCAACGATCTGAGCTACTTTATCAAAACCTTTAAACGGTATAAAGGCATCACACCCAAGCGGTATCTGACCTCCTCCACCGGCGCGCTTCCGCCAGAGGAAAAGGGGCTATAAGAACAGATAGATGAGAGATGCTATGGGAGTTGTTTGTATTTTGGCCTCTGTCCCTTCCAATCTGTTCAGCCTTTTGGGAACATGAAATGAATGTTGATCAATTTGGATGGGGCAGAGGATGATATACAAACTTTTTTCGGAAATCCCTTGATTTTTTTTTTAAATGTAGTATAATATGGGAGTATTCTTTTTAATATGCCGGTGTGTCGGAATGGCAGACGAGACAGACTCAAAATCATTTGCGCTTGTGGATGAGCTTTCCTTCGCAAACGGCTTGTTTATGCGGTTTTCCTAACATTTTTTCGCTGGGGCGAAAAGTCGGTCAGCCATTTTGTCAGTCATTTTTGGCGGAAAGGCTCAAAAAAACTTAATATTTGCCGGTGTGTCGAAATTGGCAAACGAGGCAGACTCAAAATCTGCTGTCAGCAATGGCTTGTGGGTTCGAG